>JAGALK010000147.1 GCA_017625255.1 Lachnospiraceae bacterium | reverse complement strand
CCATTGGTAATTCTAATTCTTTTTTCTTCTGCATTTTTATGCCCCTCTTTCTATTTTTTTTACAACTTTACCTTAACATCTCTATTCAAAATTTCAATAGACATGTGGCGTTTGGTAGGAAATCCGTGCTATTTGGTAAAACTTTCTTTTTATTTTTATTAAATTGCTATATAATATTCTTACAATTATTGACAAAGGAGAATCTCTACTATGGATTATTTAAGAATATATTTTGACTTTATGGATGGACTATTTTATTTTTTTACATTAGAATTTTTTACTTCATTAAATAATCCAAATTACAATATCAATAGAAAAAAAAGTATGCGAAGCATATACCTTATATTCAGATTATTATATGCCATCCCAGAAACAATTCCATTTTCCAGTACAATCATTTTTACATCTGATTTATTATACACATATATTATGAGTAGAAAGAAAATACGCACAGCTATTTCAAAATTCTTAAAACTTGAAGTATACGCTATATTGTCAACTATGATTATTTTTATTATTCATAGCTTCTTCGCAAATGATTTTTACGATATAAATAACAATGCCCTATACTACAACTACAAATCCCTTATTTGTAGCAGTTTAATGTACATCCTCCTCTGCCTCTTCGTTTACTCCAAGCGTTTCCTAGCCCTTCGCAACAAGAAACATCACGGAGTTCTTTTTTGCGTTGCTACAGGACTTTCAGTGTTTGTATTAAGTGGTTTAAGTTTAGCCTTGCTTTCCGGTCGATTCGAGATATCCGAAGCTCTACCGATTATTTTCTCCCTTGTATTCGTTGTAGTTACGATTATATTAATGTCCTACAACAACATTATTCTTTCCTTGGAAGAAAATGCCAAGCAAGAAATTCTTATCTCCAAATACGAATTACAGAGCGCTTACTATCAGGACATGAAAAAATATATGGACTCTTTCCGTTCTCTTCGTCACGACTTTAAGAATCATTTGATAATTTTAAATACTTATGCCGAACAGAATGACACAGAAAAATTGCAGAATTACTTAAATAAAATTACGGATACCCTTACCGATGCCAGCGTAATTCAGACACCACATGACTTAATCTCTGCTATTTTAAACACCAAGGCATTAGCGTGTCGTGAAAAGAAAATTAACTTTCAGCAGAACTGCTATTTTTCAGATATTAATATTTCTGATTATCATTTAATTAAGATTCTGGGAAATATCTTAGACAATGCCATTACCGCAGCAGGAAAATTAGAAAATGGATTTATTTCTTTTTCGATGGAGCAATCTGATACCTACTTGCATATTACATGCGAGAACAATCACAAAGAAAAGATTATAAAAAAAGACGGGCATTTTGTCACTACCAAAGAAAATGCCAATATGTTCCACGGTCTGGGCATAAAAAATATCCAAAGCTCCATTGATGAACTTAATGGTACTTTGGATATTGATTATGATGATTCTATGTTTACAGTTTCGATTTTGATACCGAATTACTATTAAACCAATTTTTCCATTTTACGATCTGCTCTAAGCCGCTTAATCTTATCCATATGCATTTCCCGCATCTTCGGCTGATACTTACGGCTAATAGGAATTTCTCTGCCCAATCCAAAGCAAACCACGGTTGGTTTTACCTCTTTGATTTTAGAAAAACTGGCAACAAAGCCTTGGTGTACATAATAAAATTCCTCCGGATCCAGCATACTATATACTTCTGCCAATGTCATATAACTGACCATCTCACCATCTTCTAAATGAAAAATGCATTGATTGCGCCTTTTTTCAATATATAAGACATCCTTAATATCAATCAATGAACTTCCTCTAACGGTCTTTACTTCCAGATATCGCTCTTTTGCCGCCTTTGAATCTTTACAATACCGTATCTGAATCGCGCAACGATTTAATAAATGCCGCAGCTCCGTATATTTCACCGGTTTTACCAGATATCCCAATGCCTCTGCCCGATATGCCTCATATGCATACTCTTCATAAGCAGTAATAAAACAAATTACCGCCATAGGGCACATCTGACGAATTTCCTTCGCCACTTCTGTCCCTCGTATTTCAGGCATATCTACATCTAAAAGGAAAATATCATACGCAGCTTTTCCACTCTCTACCGCTGTTAATAAGGCTTCACCGGAGGTATAGGATTCCGCTATCATTTCATTTTCTGTTTCACTGATATACGCACTTAAATACTGCTTGATATTCTCAATATAAATTTCTTCATCATCACAAATAGCTAGTCGAAACTGTTCCATTTTAAAATCCTCGCTTTCCATGTCTTTTTTTCATTGTACTTTTCTTGTAAAGAAATTCAATAGACATGTGCTATTTGGTAGGAAATCCATGCTATTTGGTAAATTTTCACACTAATTACTCTTCAAAACCACCTGCAAAGCTTTTGAAATCGCGCTTCCCACAACGAAACATACTAAAGCTTCAATCACACCATTGATACCCACAAATGCCACTACAAATGCTAAAGCACCGGATGCACCCATCGATTCTGCAAGTCCCTGAATATATTCTGTATTGTAAAAGAATAAAACCAATGTACCCATAAAGAACAGTGTATTTAGCAATGGTCCAATTAGGTTTGCAATGACAACAGATACTTTACGAATTGGCTGAATCTTTTTTAATCCCTGATAAATAACACCTGTCAGCCAACCCATTAATACACGAGATACAAAACATACAATAAAGGTATAAATCGGATTAATTCCAAGCAATACCGTTCCAAATGCACTCATCCCAAAACACTGAATAAAGCTTGTCAAACCAAATACGCCGCCAAGAATCGCTCCTGCTAATGGTCCCATGGTTACTGCACCAACAGCTACCGGAACTACAATTAATGTAATTTCCAGTCCAAAGGTCTTGATATAACCAATTGGTGTAAATGCCATCAATAAAATAATTGCCACTAATAATGCCAGTTCAACGAACTGTTTAGTTGAGAATACTTTTTTTTCCATAATACATTCCTCTTTTCTTTCTTATTTTTAATGCTATTTCTGTTTATTTTTCCAAATTTTTAATACACGGTCTAATAATGCATCTGCACAATCTTCTTTGGAAAGCATACCCAAATCATCCTCTCCATCTTTGGTAATCAGTACTAAATGATTCGTATCTACTCCAAATCCTGCTCCGCTTTCACGAATACTGTTTGCCGCAATCATATCTACATTTTTCTTTACTAACTTCTTTCTGGAGTTTTCCAGTACATTTTCTGTTTCCATGGAAAATCCGCAGATACACTGTTTTTCACTTTTGCGGCTGCCAAGCTCTGCTAATATGTCCTTTGTCCGCTCTAATTCTATAACCAAATCCCCATCTTTTTTCTTGGTTTTTTCAGTATTTACCTGCTTTGGTCTGTAATCTGCAACTGCTGCAGCTTTAATAATCATATCCTGTGTCTTCGCTCTTTCAATTACCTCCTGATACATCTCTTTAGCAGTTGTAATTGACACCGCAGTTACACCCTTTGGTACTTCTATTTTGACTGGTCCTGTAACAAGTGTAACCTTTGCACCTCTTTTTGCTGCCTGTTCTGCAATGGCATAGCCCATTTTTCCGGTAGAATGATTGGTGATAAAACGAACCGGATCTAAGCTTTCTCTAGTAGGTCCTGCGGTTACAAGGATATGTCTGTCTGCAAAATCCTGTGTTCTCTTTTTTGTTAATTTTTTTATAATAGCATCAACTAACACAGATTCTTCCGGCAATTTTCCAATGCCATCTACATCACATGCTAAATGTCCCACTGCCGGCTCTATAAACGCATAACCAAAACCCTTCAGACGACAAATATTATCCTGTACGATTGGATTCTGATACATATAAGCATTCATAGCCGGAGCTACTAACACCGGACAGGTAGCTGCAATAATCGTGGATGTCAGCAAATCATCGGCAATTCCATTCGCCATCTTGCCAATCACATTTGCACTAGCTGGTGCAATCATCAGTAAATCTGCCGTCTGACCTAAGGTAATATGATGAATATCTACCGGATTTGTCCTTGCAAAATCATCCATAAGACATGGATTTTTCGTCAATGTTTCAAAGGTTATAGGTGTGATAAACTGCGAAGCATTTTCTGTCAGTATAACATGTACATCACAATGCAATTTTTTCAGCATACTAGCCACATTTGCCATTTTATAAGCAGCAATACTTCCGCTCACACCTAATACGACTTTTTTTCCTGTCAGCATAATTTCCTCCTGTATTATTTTTAATTGCTCAGACTCTGATAAAAATATGCACAAAAAAAGCCTGAACAGAAAATGTCCAGACATACCAACAAAAAATTGCATAATACATTCTCATATCTATGCAATCTTTTTATTTTATATAAAACCTACCATTCTATGTTATTGCCCAAATGGTGCAGTCAATCTCGTATATGATTCCAATTTTTCTTGTTATGTATGTACTGGTACAGTTCCTATGGATACCGTCCGATACGATAGTAGCATATTGCTTTTTTTATTGCAACAAATTTTTTTCAAAAGATATGAATAAAAACTTTTATCCGGCACATAATACTATTGTTCCTGATGAAAAGGACCCCCCAACCATTCACAGGAACTGCTACTAAAGATGCAAGAATACTTATCCTCCCCTAAAAAGGGTCATCGCACCAGATTGTGTGCGGTGACCCAAATTTTATATATTAAATTGAAAATTAATTACATACTGTTCTGCATCTTCGATATAATATATAGAAGAAATACTTTCGCAGTAATCCGCTATATGCTGCTCGGTAACAAAATATGTAATCACCTGTTCATATAGCTCTGGAGAAGAAAATTTTAAAGAAATTCCCTGTTCATTTGCATCCCAGGCTTCCTTTAACACAGTTCCCACAGCTTCCGGATTCCATGTACTAAAATACAGTCCTTCTCTTACAAAATAATTGTGGCTCATACTGCTGCATTCCGGCAAAGGAAAGCTATTATCCAACACATGCGTTTTACTGATTTCTTCCGATGAAACCAACATATAACTATAATTTACATATTTTTCTGTTTCTCTTGACGCATCTTTGTATCTGGAATTTCCCCAGGTTGTATCCATATAATAGTATTTACCGTTTAATCGTACAAGATTCCATGCATGAGATTCTCCATTGACATACCCTTTTACAATGGTACTCTGAATTCCCAACTTTTCCAATAAATATTGTGTCGCACAGGCATATCCCTGACAAACCGTGGCACGATTTAAAAATACACTCATAATGTTCTGATTCTGCTCTGCTGAAATATCATAGTCTACATTTTTTATCAATACATCAAATACATGCTTTGCCTTGTCATAATCCGTATCTACTGCCGAAATTCCTTCCAAAAACTTCTCTGCTGCCATATCCACCTGCTGCTGTATTTGCTCTCGTTCCTGACAGCTCATAGTATACTTCGGAGTAAACTCCATATCAATCAGCTTCTCTGCCAAAGTATACTGAGTGTAAACATAGCCGGATACCCAGAATAAACCTCCATAGTCAGCACAGACAGCATCATATGCATTTTCCAAAACTTCTAAATCCAGCGTAGATACTTTTACTTTTTCTTTATGCTGTAATATAGTATCTAAGACTTCATGGTAGACAATTTTTGTAGTGTCATCCAATGTCGTATACGCATAATTTTGTGCATAAGATATATCTGCTTCTTCTATCATACTTTCTGTTTCTTGCACACTTTCGGATTCTTCTGTATTTTCCGGCTCTACTATGCTTTCCGTTTCTGAATCTGCTTCTATTTTTGCTGTTTTTCTTTCTGTATTTTCTCTGTTTCCATTTGCCATCTGCTTACCTATGGCTTTGTATTCTTCAATTCCACAACCCAAGCAAGCAGTCAGCAGACAGTATAGTACTAAAAATAGAGACATATATTTTTTCATGCTCTAAATTATCCTTTCTTCTACAACATATACCATGCGCTCAAAAATCTTACAAGCGAATCTATGTCTTCTCTACCCATCAGCTCTCTTGCAGAATGCATGGCAAGAATCGGTACGCCCATATCCACCGTTGGTATTGGCAGAATACTTGAGGCAATAGCTCCAAGCGTACTTCCTCCCGGCATATCGGAACGATTGACGAATTTTTGGTATAAAATATTCTCCTGCTCACAAATCTGCTGTACAACAGCCACTGCCCTGCAATCTGTGGCATAGGATTGGCCGGAAGCCTCCTTGATGCAAAAACCCTTATTCAAAGCCGGCTGATTTGTAATATCCATTTTCCCCGGCTGATTAGGATGAAGTGCATGTGCTACATCTACAGACAAAAGCATACTGCGATAAATTGCACTTTCTGCATCCTTTTCATTTCCTCCAAGATTTTTTACAATTCTAAGCAAAATATCACGAAGTAATAAAGATGCTGCTCCCTGCTTCGTGCGACTTCCAATTTCCTCATGGTCAAATAACGCTGCCACATTTATACCGCCTCTACGGTTTCCTTTAGAAATCCCCTGTAAAAGTGCATACACAGAAGTCAGATTATCTAATCGCGGACTAGAAATAAATGCTTCCTTTATTCCTGTAAAAAACGGTTTTTCTGCCACATATACAGTTAGCTCATAATCTAAAATCTCTTCCTTATTTACCTGTAATTCTTCTGCTAAAAGCTCTAAAAAGAATTTCTCATCCTTTTGCTCTGTCGGAATACAACCGATAATTGGCAGCATATCTGTCTGTTTATTTAATTCAATTCCTTTATTTACCTCACGATTCATATGAATTGCCAGATTCGGAATCGTCATCAACGGGCGATTAAAATCCACGAACCGCATTTTAGGTGCAAATACATCTTCACTTTTTAATGCTACCCTTCCTGCTATAGAAAGCGGTCTATCCAACCATGTATTCCAGATACCGCCGCCATAACATTCTACATTTACTTTACCATAGCTTTTTAAACACACCTCCGGATTTGGTTTGATTTTCAAACAAGGAAAATCCGTGTGTGCCGCAGCTAAACGAATCGAGTCTGACTGCGTATAATTTTCACCTACAGTAAATGCCACAAGTGTCGTATCATGGTGATTGATATAATACCTCCCACCTAGAACAATCTCCCATTCTTTTTCCATATAAAGCGGGGTAAATCCCTCTTTTTTTAAACTCTCCTCCGCTGCCATAACTACATGACAAGCGGATACTCCCTTTTCTAATAATTCTAATAACTGCGTCATATCGTCCACATTATTCCTTCTTTCTAACTGATTGTCCTTATTTTACTATACTTGTTTGAACTTTTCAAAGAAATATAGTAAAATGGGGGCGTATCTAATAACGAATTGAGGTGTCACTTTGATTGCTTTAAAATTAACCGATGTCAAAACCTTTATGCATCAGCTTCTTTGCAGTGAAACCTTTGATAATTTTCTTTTGTCAGAAGCTACTATTATCAAAGATGCTGCCTATAAAATTGACGGGCACATGAACCGGGATTTTTATTCTTTAGAAGAATTAGAAGAACTTCAGCTTACAGATACCAAAATCCTTCCTTATTCTATGCTCCGTTCGACTTGCTTTGATCTTATTCGCGGAAAGCATACTCCTGTGTGTTTTAAATTCATTTTAATGCTTTCACCGGAAAATATGCAGCAAACACTTTCCCGTTCAGACAGTGGACTATCCCCTACAGAGGTAAATGGTATTTTATTAAATATTACTTTTCAGAACGGACAATTATGCTTAACTACAGGCATATCCTACAGCAGCTTTGTACCTGATAAAACCTTAGATACGGAATGGGATATAATGCTGCAGAAATTCCTCCATAAGCATGGAATTTCCTTTGAAGAACTTTAGCCTAATTACTTTACTTTTACCATCCTGTATGCTATAGTAAACTTATGCTGTGATACAGCATAGATATTATTTTTTTGGAGGTACTACAATGAACAAAGGTACAGTAAAATGGTTCAATAATCAGAAAGGATATGGCTTCATCTCTGATGAATCCGGAAACGATGTATTCGTTCACTATTCCGGACTTAATATGGAAGGCTTCAAATCCTTAGAAGAAGGCGCAGCAGTTGAATTCGAAGTAGTTGACGGCGCTAAAGGACCACAGGCAACAAATGTAACTGTAGTAAAATAATTTACTACCCATTAATCAGCAACTTTTCAAGTACCTTTCTCATAATATATAAATTTCGATTTTTTATTTGGGTTAAGATAGTGAAACGGGAAATGATTAAAAAACAGACTGTCACGATTTTGTGACAGTCTATTTTTTATCCTGTTCTTTATTATACTGATAAATGCGAAACATATAATAACCAATTACCACCAGTACACACAGCATAATAAGCAAACTATATCCACTCCTAAGCTGTATACCGATAATGTCGGCAACTCCCGGTACAAGTATTCCCAATACAATAAAAAATTTACAATTTCTTATCATACGAATGGCATAAAAACGGACTTTTCCTTGTAATGGCTCGCTGTTTCTTCCATTTAACCATTCCGGATTTTTTTGTAAAAACAGCATTCCTGCATACATAAAAATCACCGGTACAAGATGATATAAAAATGTCGTCCATACCGTTTCATAAAGCATTCGATAATAAAACTGTACGCCCAAATACAACAAAATTCCTGCTGCTGAAAGGGTTTCTATTACCACATCTAAAATCTCTGATTTATCTTTTTGCATATAGTTTCTCCTGATATTTTTCTGGCATGATTATAACAAGTATATTGCCAAAAAACAATCTTCTGTTTCATGAAATTTTGTGCTATACTGACACTGTTTATAATAAAGAAATTTTGCAGAGAGGACACAACAATTATGTATATACAATTAAATGGTCAGGTTATTTACTACGAAAAAAGCGGAGAAGGCTCTCCTGTTATCTTAGTACATGGAAATGGAGAAACCCACGCAACCTTCGATGTTCTGATTCCGGAGCTTTCAAAAAAGCATACCGTATATGCTTTAGATAGTCGCGGACATGGAAAAAGCGCCACAGTAAGTGAATATCATTATGCAGATATGGCAGAAGATGTAGTGGCTTTTGTACAGGCACTTGATCTGGTAAAGCCTGCCTTTTACGGCTTTAGTGACGGAGGTATTATTGGTCTGATTGCAGCTTCTAAATATCCTACATTGTTCTCTGCTTTAGCAATAAGCGGTGCTAATCTCACTCCAGCCGGCTGCAAATTATCGGAGCGGCTGTTAGACCATCTGCGATACATGAAAACAAAGAATCCTCTGATTAAATTAATGATGAAAGAACCTAATATTACCAAAGCAGAGCTTTCTAAAATCACCATTCCGACTCTAATACTTGCCGGTTCAAAGGACTTAATCAAAAAAAGCGAAACAAAACGAATTGCATCCGGTATTCCTGATGCCACCTTAAAGATTCTTCCGGGAGAGGATCATTTTAGTTATGTAGTAAAAAGTCCCAAACTATTTCCTCTATTAGACGATTTTTTCTCTGCACATTGTTATTGAAAATCATAATGCATGTGCTATAATAAGAAAATAAATTTATATTAATTTAAAACAAGGAGCAAATGAATCATGGAGCATTTAACTATCCCAAAAGATTACCATTCACAGCTCAACCTGCATGATACGCAGATTGCCATCAAAACCGTAAAAGACTTTTTTCAGAATTTATTATCACTTCGTCTGAATCTTGAGCGTGTATCTGCACCACTTTTTGTTGACCCAAATTCCGGTCTTAATGATAACTTAAACGGTGTAGAACGACCTGTATCTTTCGGTATCAAAGAACAGAATGATAAACCGGCAGAAATTGTCCATTCTCTGGCTAAATGGAAGCGCTACGCTTTAGATAAATACGGTTTTCCAGTAGGTGAGGGTCTTTACACTGATATGAATGCTATCCGTCGTGATGAAGATACAGACAATATACATTCTATTTTCGTAGATCAGTGGGATTGGGAAAAGGTTATCAGCAAAGAAGACCGTTCCTTAGATTTTTTGAAGGAGACTGTGCGCAAGGTTTATCAGTGTCTGCGCAAAACAGAAAAATATATGTCTATCCAGTATGATTACATCGAAGAAATCCTTCCACATGATATTTTCTTTGTAACCACTCAGGAATTGGCAGATATGTTCCCTGACTATACACCAAAGGAAAGAGAATACTACATTGCTAAGACCAAAGGTGCTGTTTGTATTATGCAGATTGGAGATAAGCTTGCAGATGGCGAACCACACGATGGTCGTGCACCGGATTATGATGACTGGTCTATGAATGCAGATATTATTGTATATTATCCTGTTTTGGATATTGCCTTAGAATTATCCTCCATGGGTGTTCGTGTAGATAGAGAAGCTCTTTTATCCCAGTTAGATAAAGCAGGATGCCCGGAGCGTGCAGAGCTTCCATTCCAGAAAGCCGTTATCAATGAGGAGCTTCCTTATACAATAGGTGGCGGTATCGGTCAGTCACGAATTTGTATGTTTTTCCTTAGAAAAGCACATATTGGTGAGGTTCAATGTTCTCTTTGGCCTGAAGATATTGCAAAGACATGCAAAGAAAATGGTATTCAGTTATTGTAAAATACTATACATATTGTATAAAACAGTGTCAGAATTCTTCCGACACTGTTTTTGTTTGAATAGAATATTATCTATGCAGCTTACGCAGCATTGCTATCTCATTTGCCCAACCGGCATCATCATTTGGAGTTTCCAGTATAAACGGCAAGCCCTGTAAGCTTTTATGATTGATAATTTTCTCCATTGCATCAAGGCCAATCTGTCCCTGTCCAATTTTTTCGTGCCTGTCTTTGTGACTATTTAGCGGATTCATACTGTCATTTAAATGAATGGCTTTTAATTTATCCAATCCGATAATTTTATCAAATCTTTCCAACACACCATCCAAATCATTTACAATATCATATCCTCCATCCCAGATATGACAGGTATCTAAACATACACCCACTTTTTCCTGTAATTCTATCCGTTTTAATATTGCCTGTAATTCTTCAAAGCATCTGCCCACTTCTGAGCCCTTTCCAGACATGGTTTCTAACAAAACGATTGTGGTCTGCTGTGGCTTTAGCACTTCATTTAAAAGTCCTGCGATCATTTCTATACCGGCTTCACTCCCCTGTCCCACATGAGAACCCGGATGAAAATTGTAATAATTTCCCGGCGTATATTCCATTCGCTTTAAATCGTCTGCCATCATTTCCCTGGCAAATGCCCGAATATCTGCTTTGGCTGCGCAGGCATTCATTGTGTAGGGTGCATGAGCTACTAACTTGCCAAAATGATGCTCCTTCGCTAGTTTCAAAAAGTTTTCCACATCTTTTTTATCTATTTCCCTGGCTTTTCCACCTCTTGGATTTCTGGAAAAAAATGCAAAGGTATCTGCACCTAATTTTAATGCCTGTTTTCCCATTGCCTCATAGCCTTTTGCAGCTGATATATGACTGCCTATATAAATCATGATTTTCTCCTTTTTTATAAACAAAATGCAGGTGAAGAAAATCCCCACCTGCTAAAATAATTTATTCTACAACTTCTTTCATATCGTAATAACCTGCCGGTTTACCTGCAATAAACTTTGCAGCTTCTACTGCACCTTTTCCAAAGATTGCCCGAGAATATGCGGTATGCTTAATCTCAATTACTTCATCCTGTCCGGCAAAGATAATTTCATGCTCTCCTACGATGGTACCGCCGCGAACTGCAGAAATACCGATTTCGTTTTTTGCTCTTTTCTGGCGTTCCTTGCTTCTGTCATATTTGTAATCATATACTTCATCCATTGCAGCATTCATCGCATCTGCCAAAGCCAACGCTGTACCACTTGGTGCGTCTAATTTCTGATTGTGATGCTTTTCTACAATTTCCACATCAAATCCTGCCGGAGCAAGTGCTTTAATGGCTTTCTGCAACAAGCCAAACAGCATATTCACACCATAGGACATATTTGCTGAACGAAGTAACGCAACCTTTTCACTGACTGCATTTGCTTTTTCTAACTGTTCCTCACTTAATCCTGTACTGCAAAGTACTACCGGAAGCTTTCTCTCTACGCAGTAATCTAATACAGCATCTACTGCTTTTGCATTGGAAAAATCAATCATGGCATCTGCCTGCACATCACAGGCAGCAATATCTGTAAATACCGAATAAGCATTGTGACCATCGTCTACAATATCAATTCCTGCTACAATCTCCACATCCGGGTCATTTTTACAGATATCAGATATCATCTGTCCCATTCTTCCATTGCAACCGTGCATTATAATCTTTGTCATTTTGTCCTCCACATATCTGACAGCTTATGCCAGCTTTAATCCATATGCTTTCATTACCTCTGCAAGTTTTCTTGCATTTTCTTCACCCATTTCACAAAGTGGTGCACGAAGAGATCCTACCTCTAAGCCCATAAGATTCATTGCTTTCTTTACAGGGATTGGATTTACTTCACTGAAAAGAGCGTCTACTAACGGCTCTGCTTCTAACTGCATTTTTGCAGCTCCTGCAAGGTCTCCTTCAAATACTTTCATACACATATCGTGTACCTGTTTTGGTGCAACATTGGACCAAACAGAGATTACACCAACTGCGCCAATTGCCATAAGAGGCACTACGATTCCGTCTTCACCGGAATACATATCCAATTTACCATCCGTTAAATACAGGGTTTTTGCAGCCTGTGCTACATTTCCTGTAGCTTCCTTTAAACCTACGATATTTTCTACATTGTTATATAAATGTGCTGCTGTTTCTGGTAAAATATTGCATCCTGTACGACCAGGTACATTATACATGATAATCGGAACTTTTACAGCATCTGCAATCTGGGTATAATGGGAAATTAATCCAGCCTGTGTTGCTTTATTATAATATGGTGTTACTACTAAAAGACCATCTGCACCAGCTTCTTCTGCTTCCTGTGAAAGCTGGATAGCTGTTGCTGTACAATTAGAACCTGTTCCTGCTACTACAGGAACTCTATGGTTTGTAAACTCAATAGCAGCTTTGATAACATCTCTGTGCTCTTCCATGCTAAGAGTAGAACTTTCACCGGTTGTACCTGCAATAACAATACAATCTGTACCCTCTTTGATCTGCCAGTCGATTAATTCTTCTAATTTGTCATAGTTTACTTCTAAGTTTTCCTTCATTGGTGTAACAATTGCAACACCTGCACCTTTAAAAATAGACATATTATTTCCTCCTGAATGAATCTTTTTCTATATCGTATGACAAAGCGGGCAAACTGCCCCAGCGCTTTTATGATATGGTTACTCTTCCTATCAAACAAAAACCGACTCTATATAGAGCCGGTATAAAAGTCCATATCTTCGATAGCGCAACATCTTAAACACTAAGATGACAGTCATACATCTCTTAAATGCATGCCCAAGAAGATTCCCGCAGAAAGTTTCTTCTTTCGGCGTTCTCCCCTTTCACCTACCATCCTCTGCATCTGCTGCATCCGATAGGCTACTGATGAATCACGCAACCTCTATCCGGTCATATTTGATTTATTATCATAAGCTAATATAGCACTCGATGCGTACCTTGTCAACATCGACGCCTATTTTTCTGAAATAATTCGATAAATTTCATCAATTTGCGGCTTAAATGCTTCACTAAGCACTGTTCCTGTCATAATCAAATCTGTATCTTCAGATCTCGCATTGATGATATTTTGCAAATCTTCCTCTTCAACTAAGTTATTTTCTAAAATCCCCAGTACTTCATCCAAAATCAGCATATCACATTCACCGGTACTCAAAACTTTCTTGGCAAAATTCAGACCATTTCGGATATTTTGTACCTCTTCTCTTTGCTCTTCCTCCGAGAGCTCATTGAAGTTTTCTTCGGATTTTTCAAATCTAAAAAACTTGATTTCCGGTTCTAAGCGTTTGATAAATTCCATTTCTGCATCGGTTTTTCCTTTTAAAAACTGGATAACAAAAACATCCTTTCCTTCAGATGCAGCACGGATTCCTTTTCCAAGTGCAGCCGATGATTTTCCTCGACCCTCACCATGATATACCTGTACGCTTCCTGTTGCCATATTAACCTCCTCTGTCTAAACGACAGTTACCTTTTATCTTCTGTTATTTTCTCAGATTGTAATAAAATACCATAAACAGGAAAAAAATGCAAATATTACTCCAAACGCTCTACTTTGCTTACAGAAATCTCATAAGCCACCCTTTTCTCTGTTTCATTTTCTCCAATTTTTTTCACATATTCTCTGCTCTGAATTCTTCCCCATATTTCCACATGGCTTCCTACTTCAAAGCCTGATGCAAATCTTGCGTTTCTGCCCCAACAAATACATGGTATGTAATCTGATTTTCCATAAGAACGGTTTACCGCTATTAATAAATCTGCAATCTCTCTTCCCAACGGCGTTTTTCGATATACCGGTTCTTTACATACAAAGCCATCCAGATAAATCTGATTGATTTTTAAATCATCGGTTTCTTCTTCCAAAAATTCCAGTTCTCTTGCAAAAACGGAAAGAACAAGGCGATTCTTTTTTTCCTCATGTCGATTATAGGATCGAAACTGTCCTGTTACATAAATTAACTGTCCTTCATAGTTTTCCGTAGTATCTACTAATCGTTCAGACACCATTACCGGAATAATATCCACAAAATCACTCAAACGGTTTACGGATACATCTACCATATAAAAGCCTTCACCGTAGACTTCGTGACTATACCGGAAATCGGATACGATTGTTCCTACAATAGATACCTGGTTGTTTTCAAAAATTTTATCTGCCATGAAATTTTCTCCCTTCCTCTTACCGCGCTTTTGCAGCCGGTGCTTTGTACATCGATGGCATATCGATTGCTTATATTCATTTATATGCAGCCGGATATGTATTAGAACTCTTTTGGCTGCTCTTGTATGTTACGCAGATAGTTATACCATAGCCTTCATGCCAAAAATAAACAGTTCCTGTCGATAGTTTTTTTGAATTTGCGTCTTATTTTGTCGATAAAACGGTATGTAATCTCGCTCTTGATTAATCTTTGAAATGTGATACAATAAGAAGTCGGTCATTAAAAATTAGTTTTTTCGTTAGAAAGAAGGTTTATTCTATGAAAACATCAAGAGAAGATATTCGTAATATCGCAATTATCGCCCATGTAGACCATGGTAAAACTACTTTGGTAGACGAGCTGCTAAAGCAAAGTGGTGTATTCCGTGAAAATCAGGAAGTCGTAGAACGCGTTATGGACTCTAATGATATTGAACGGGAAAGAGGTATTACAATTCTTTCCAAAAATACAGCTGTTCTTTATAAAGGAACAAAAATCAATATCATCGATACACCGGGACATGCAGACTTTGGCGGTGAGGTTGAACGAGTTTTGAAAATGGTAAACGGTGTTATTTTAGTGGTAGATGCTTTTGAAGGTGTTATGCCACAGACTAAGTTCGTTCTCATGAAGGCACTTTCCATGAATCTTCATGTAATTGTCTGCATCAATAAAATTGATCGTCCTGAAGCAAGACCTGATGAGGTTATTGATGAAGTATTAGAATTGTTTATGGATTTAGATGCTTCGGATGAACAGTTAGATTGTCCGTTTATCTATGCTTCTGCAAGAAATGGTTATGCTATGAATGATTTAAATGATCCAAAAAATGATATGGTGGATCTTTTTGATACGATTATTGATTATATCCCTGCACCAACCGGTGATGCGGATGCAAGTACACAGGTATTAATCAGTACCATTGACTATAATGAATATGTAGGTCGTATTGGTGTAGGAAAAGTAGATAACGGATGCTTAAAAATCAATCAGGATGCTATTCTTGTAAACCATCATGAACCGGACAAGCAGACTAAGGTTCGTATCAGCAAGCTCTATGAATATGATGGTTTAAATAAGGTAGAAGTAACCGAGGCAGGTATTGGTTCTATCGTAGCCATTTCCGGTATTGCAGATTTGCACATCGGAGATACCATCTGCTCTACAGATAACCCAAAGGCTATTCCATTCCAGAAGATTTCCGAGCCTACACTGTCTATGAATTTTATCGTCAATGACAGTCCCCTTGCCGGTCAGGAGGGTAAATATGTAACCTCTCGTCATATCCGAGACAGACTTTTCCGTGAATTAAATACGGATGTAAGCCTTCGTGTAGAAGAAACTGACAGTCCGGACAGCTACAAGGTTTCCGGTCGTGGCGAATTACATTTATCTGTACTTATTGAAAATATGCGCCGTGAGGGATATGAATTTGCGGTAAGTAAAGCAGAGGTTTTATACCATACCGATGAAAATGGTAAAAAAACTGAACCTATGGAATTAGCCTATATTGATGTGCCGGATGATTTTACCGGAGCAGTTATTTCCAAACTCAGTACCCGTAAAGGAAATCTTTTGAACATGAAGAGCATCAGCGGCGGCTATACCCGACTGGAATTTAGAATTCCTTCCCGTGGACTTATCGGCTACCGTGGAGAATTTATGACAGATACCAAAGGAAATGGTATTATCAATACAATTTTTGATGGTTATGACCCATATTGCGGAGATATTGAATACCGTAAACAGGGTTCATTGATTGCTTTTGAAAGCGGTGAATCTGTAACCTATGGTCTTTTCTCTGCTCAGGATCGTGGTACTTTATTTATCGGACCCGGTCAAAAGGTTTATGCCGGTATGGTCATTGGCTCCTGCGCAAGAGCTGAGGATATTGAATTGAATGTTTGTAAGAAAAAGCATTTAACAAATACGCGGTCTTCTTCTGCGGATGAGGCACTGACTCTTGTCCCACCTAGAATCTTAAGCTTAGAACAGGCTCTTGATTTTATCGATGTGGATGAATTGCTTGAGGTGACACCGGAGAACTTGCGTATTCGAAAGAGAATTTTAGATCCTACTTTGAGGAAGAGAGCGAATATAAAGAAGTAAATTCCGGTTTGCGCGTTTGCAATGAGCAGTGCCAATCCAAAAAGAATCAGTTGTTGCAAATTCATTTGCATAAAACTGATTCTTTCTGGATTGATGCGGCGAATGCCGCGACCGACATGAAGCGAAGCGGAATGGAGGT
>JAGALK010000146.1 GCA_017625255.1 Lachnospiraceae bacterium | reverse complement strand
GCTTAATTTTACATCAAATAGGAATGAGATTCCTTATATTTTGGGCAATTTTATAAAGTTGTTTATTACGAAAGCAGTAAATCAAGGCTTCTGTGGATAAAACTGCGGAAACTCAAGTATAGAAATCGTTGATAAATAAAAGGTTTTATGATAGTATGATAGGGATATTTGATGTTTCCTTTCGGAGTTACAACCTAGGAAGGAGGCACAGATGGGAAAATGCAATGTAAAAATGGTGTAGTATCCCATTTTTGATAAAAGGAAAACCGGCGCAAAGCCCGTAAATACAGGAGGTCAAGAGACAATGGAAGCATACAAGAGCGAGTTTATAGAATTTATGGTAGAAAGTGATGTATTAAAATTCGGAGATTTTACTTTAAAAAGCGGCAGAAAATCTCCATTTTTTATGAATGCAGGTGCATATGTAACCGGTTCTCAGTTAATGCGTTTAGGTGAATACTATGCAAAAGCAATTCATGACAATTATGGTGATGATTTTGATGTATTATTCGGACCGGCATATAAAGGGATTCCAATCAGCGTTGTAACTGCAATTGCCTATAGCAAATTATATGGTAAGGAAATCCGTTACTGCTCAGATCGTAAAGAAGAAAAGGATCATGGAGCAGATAAAGGCAGCTTTCTTGGCAGCAAGTTAAAAGATGGCGACAGAGTAGTGATGATTGAAGATGTGACTACTTCCGGCAAATCTATGGAAGAAACTGTTCCAAAGGTAAGAGGAGCTGCTGATGTAACAATTATCGGACTTATGGTTTCCTTGAATCGTATGGAAGTTGGACTTGGCGGTGTAAAGGGTGCTTTGGATGAAGTTAGTGAAAAATACGGATTCCCGGCAAATGCGATTGTAAGTATGGCAGAAGTAGTAGAGCATTTACATAATCGTCCATGTAATGGAAAAGTTGTGATTGATGATACATTAAAAGCAGCAATTGATGAATACTATAAACAGTATGGTGTAAAATAGTATTTTTAAAGGAGAGAATTTTGAATAAAAAGAAATATCTCTTATTTGCGGCGTATCTAACGATGCTATGTTATTTTTTGTTTTTTGCAGAGAGTATGGGAAGGGCATTTTCTGAGAGAGAATACCATTACAATTTATTGCCCTTTAAAGAAATTTCCCGATTTTGGACTTACAGAAAATCCTTAGGATTTGTGTCTGTTGCATTGAATCTTGCAGGAAATGTACTGGCATTTATTCCTTTTGGTGCTTTTTTGCCGGGATTATATGCCAGATGCAGACGGTTTTTATCTACGGCAGTACTCTGTTTTGAGTTTAGCCTTTGTGTAGAGGTTATCCAGTTAGTATGGAAAGTGGGAAGTTTTGATGTGGATGATATTTTGTTGAATACGCTTGGTGGAATTTTAGGTTACATGGGCTATAGCATATATTGTAAACTAAAGGGCTTGTGGAGAAAACAAAAGTCATAGCATGGAGGTAAGGATGGGTAGAAAAAATCATTATAAATTTACCGGAAAAAAACATTCAAAAAAAGGGATGCTGTCTTGTGCTTTAACGGCAGCATCCATATTTGCGTTTATTTATGTGTTATACAATTCATTCTCTAAGCAGGGAAATGGAAGTGTATATTTAGGAAGTGCCGGGATACTTGCATTGGTTGTGGCAATTATAGGCTTTGTACAGGCGGTAAAAAGTATAAAAGAAGAGGATACTTTTCGGGGAATTCCCATTTTGGCTGTTTTGCTTTCGTTTTTGACAATGGGGGCATGGATTGCAGTATATGCAGCAGGTTTTATATTTGGATAAGGATGAATAAATGGAAAAATTAGAGCAGCAGCTTCAGTTTTTGTTAGAACTGGATAAACAAAAAGAGATTGTACGACAGACTTATTTGGCAGATGGCAGCCGCAAAGAAGGAGATGCCGAACATGCATGGCATTTAGCTGTTATGGCATTTTTGCTGGCAGATTATGCCAACGAAAAAATTGATGTATTAAAAACGATAAAAATGGTACTTCTTCACGATGTGATTGAAATTGATGCAGGAGATACCTATGCATATGATACAGAAGGATTGAAAACAAAAAAAGATAGAGAAATCAAGGCGGCAGACAGAATTTATGGTATGCTGCCGGAAGAACAGAAGACAGAATATCGTGCATTATGGGAAGAGTTTGAAGCAAGGGAAACTCCGGAGGCAAAGTTTGCACGGACATTGGATAATGTACAGCCGATTTTGTTAAATCATGCGTCAGGTGGTCGTTCCTGGCGGGAGCATGAAGTGAAAAAATCTCAGGTCATGGGCAGAAATGCAAAGACCCATGAAGGCAGTGAAATTTTATGGGAACATATCAAAACTATTATTGAAAAAAATGTAGAGATGGGCAATCTTGCAGATGAATAGAAAGGACAGCAGTAGATGGGTTATAAAGAGATTTTCAGAGAATCCAACGAAGAAGTTGCAGAAAGATACGAATTGGTAATAGAACGAATAGCAGAGATTCGTACAGAAAATACAGTAAGCGAAAAATATCAGGATTATTTTCAAAAAGCGGCAGAGTTTATCTGTCTTGCCCATAAAGTGTTAGAGCAGGAAGAAACAGGAGTACTTGAAAACCGTACACTTAAAGCTTGTGAAGAGACAAATCAGCAGCTTTATCAGGATATTCTTCCAAGCGGTTATGAGAAGAGTTATGCAAATCCTGCTGTAGCCATACAGCTTTTAGGTGAAGAGTTTGGTTCTCTTCTTTGCTTTTTATACAGTGAGCTTCGGGCAATGATTTCCTATGCTTTTGAAGGCAGAAAAATGCATTTTACCATACTTTGCGAATTATTTATGGAGATTTATAATTGCTTTGAAGCAGATAATGAACCGGATAAAAAAGAAGTGAAAAATATTATTTACTGGTTTTTTCATGATTACAGTGAGATTTTTGCAGAGGATAAGGTCAGAGATATGGTTGATCCGGAATATGATTTCTTTGCAAAGATTATTATGGAATCTGATTTGAGTGATATGCGGTACTTATATCGTTATGGAGAATATATCAGTGAAAGTGAAATTGCAGTTGCAAAATTTTTGAATCAGTTGAGTGAAGAAGAAATTCAGTCTATGGCAGATACCATGACAGAAGGATTTCGTATTGGATTTGAAACTACAGGCAAAGATTTATCCAAAAAAGAAACTGTATGTATGGAATATCCGATAGGATTTGAAAGAGTAGTTCGTGCTGCAATTTTTAATTTTGAAAAATTAGGATTAAAAGTAACAGTTTACAGAGATCCGGTTTCTTCATTTGGAAGGACAAATGGCGGTAAACGGGGATGTTATGTGAAGTCTGTGAATAAACAGTATGAATTTGACCATAAGGCAGACCGTTCTTTATATTTGGATAAGGCTTATGTAGAGCGTCGTTTAGAAGCGATGAAGGCTGCTTTTGAAAAATACAAAAAACAGGCAAATCATCATGCAGGACCTGCAGTGATGGAGATTTTTGGAGAAATCCCTTTTGAACCTGTCTTTAAGCTAGAGGCACCTAAATATAGTCCTGAGCAGAATGAGCTGAATGTATATCAAATGAGTCGGTTAGGACAGTTGACAAATACTTATATTCCGGGTGATGAGCGCAGTTTTACGATTATTGCTTATCCGATACCGACCATTGGAGAAAAATTTGAGGAGATATTCAGGGAAACAGTAAAAATTAATACCTTAGATTACATGACTTATCGTAATATGCAGCAAAAAATTATTGATGTTTTAGATACAGCAGACAGGGTGCATATTACAGGAAAAGGTGCAAATAAAACAGATTTATGGGTAAAAATTCATCCACTTACGAATCCTAAAAAGGAAACAGCCTTTGAAAATTGTGTGGCAGATGTAAATATTCCGGTGGGTGAGGTGTTTACTTCACCTGTTTTGTCAGGAACAGAAGGAAAACTTCATGTGACACAGGTATATTTGAATGAGTTAAAATATCTGAATTTAGAGATTGATTTTGTGGATGGTAAAATTGCAGCCTATACCTGCAGCAATTTTGCGACTGAGGAAGAAAATCAAAGATTTTTATATGAAAATTTACTGCATCATCATGATACACTTCCTATGGGGGAATTTGCCATCGGTACAAATACGACAGCATATCGCATGGCAAGGGATTATGATATTGCGGATAAATTGCCAATTTTAATTGCTGAAAAGACAGGACCGCATTTTGCGGTGGGTGATACCTGTTACTCTCATGCTGAGGATACAAAGGTATATAATCCGGATGGAAAAGAAATTGTTGCAAGAGATAATGAAATTTCTATTTTAAGAAAAGAAGATATGGAAAAGGCATATTTTAATTGTCATACAGATATAACCATTCCTTATGATGAGTTAGATACCATTGTAGCAGTTGAAAAGGACGGTACGACAAGAGATATTATTCGTGATGGAAAATTTGTTGTGTCTGGAACAGAGGAGTTGAATATTCCGTTAACATAAAAGATAAGCAATGCTAATAAAAGATAGTAGTATTTATAATTGGCATTTCTTAGTACTTCTGTGTAAAATATAGTTAATTTATAAATATCTTAAAAAAGCATATATGAAAAGGAGAATAATCATGGCAAAAGTAGGAATTGTAATGGGTAGTGACTCTGATATGCCTGTAATGGCAAAAGCCGCAGACATTTTAGAGCAGTTAGGTATTGATTATGAAATGACAATCATTTCAGCCCACAGAGAACCGGATGTGTTCTTTGAATATGCAAAAACAGCAGAGGACAAAGGCTTTAAGGTGATTATTGCAGGTGCTGGTATGGCAGCGCATTTGCCGGGAATGTGCGCAGCAATTTTTCCAATGCCGGTAATTGGTATTCCAATGCATACAACATCTTTGGGTGGACGCGATTCCTTGTATTCTATTGTACAGATGCCATCTGGTATCCCGGTTGCAACTGTAGCCATCAATGGTGGAGCAAATGCAGGTCTTTTAGCTGCAAAAATCTTAGCTACCAGTGATGCAGAATTGTTGCAGAGATTAAAAGATTATTCCAAAGATTTAAAAGAACAGGTACAGGCAAAGGATGCAAGACTGCAGGAAGTAGGCTATAAAAATTACTAAGAAGTACAAAAATGATAAATTTTTATAAATAAAGGAGATAAACAATGGATTACAAAAATTCAGGTGTGGATAT
>JAGALK010000145.1 GCA_017625255.1 Lachnospiraceae bacterium | reverse complement strand
CTTGCCTTGCCAGTTACCGCTACTTCTTGATTGGTGGTTAAGCTACCCACTCTGTCGTATTCGGTGCCGGGACCTTTACGGACATTTACGGAACGCTGTGCGTACATGGTTGCCGACATAGGTTCTACCGTATAAGCAGGTGTGGTTTCTTCGGGTACTTCCTCGGAAGGCGTTTCCGATGTTTCCGCAGATGTTTCTTCGCTTACTTCTTCTGTGGTTTCTTCCAAAACTTCTTCACTAACCTCTTCTGATGTTTCAGCAGATGTTTCTTCACTTACCGTTTCCGAAACTTCTTCGCTGACATCTTCCGTAAGTTCTTCCGTGGTTTCTTCCGAAACGATTTCACTGGTTACATTTTCTTCTGTCTTATCCTTACAACCGGAACAACCGGAGAGGGTAGACATTAACATTACGGTCACTAAACCGTACACTAACATTTTTGCATACTTTTTCTTCATAATAATCTCTCCTTTCAAGTTGAAAATTTGTTAGTCAAAAATTGTTGTTGTTTGTTATGCACTCATTATTACACATTTAAGAGTAAAATGCAAATATTTACGATTTTGACTAATTCTTGCAGAAGAAAAATATTGCGACAGAGTATCATTATGATACCTTGTCGCATTTTTGCAATATATACAAATTTCAAAAAATTACGATTTTAGATTGTTTTTATTTCTGCAAAATGTATAATATACAAATATAAATGTATTATTTACATTAAAAAATATGGAAAGGAGAAGAATTATGCGAAAAGAACGCTTCATACCGAACAATGTACTGCAAGTCAATCGCCTTGCCGGGTTTAAGAAGCGAAACCTTGCCGAAGGTGGTGTTTGGGCTACATCAGCAGGCTTAATTACAAACGCAATTCCTTTTGTTTCAAAAGTAAAATGGATTGTAATTATCTGCGTAGGACTTGCTCTTATCGTAGCAAATGCTTTCGGAATTAACGGCTATCCCGTATCAGCAACCGTACTTAACTGGCTCAAATACCGCTACTATCTCAATCAGTTTTCATATAGGAGGTTAAAGAAAGATGTCGGAGAATACAAATCAATCGTCACCGATAAAAACAAAGTTAGAACAATTACGGCAACTCGTTCCATTAAGAACATCAAAAAATTCTTCGGACAATAAAGATAAGAAACCGCAAGAGTTTTTTACACAAAATTTGGTTGATGTGGAAGATATTGTGGCTGGTCTTATTTTTACCAAAAGCGGTTCCGTAGTAAAAATACTCGAAGTATTACCGCTTAACTTTACGGAAAAAGACGACTTTACGCAGGATATGATTGCAGATGCGTTTGGGTACGGATTAAAGCGTGGTCCGAAATCCGCACACATTAAAGTAATGCGTTCTCAATCAGACATCACTCCTTTTATCAGAAATGTGCGGGAAGCGATGCGTAATGAAACAGATGAAAATTTAATGTTGCGTGTCGAAGATTACTTGACGCACACTCAACATCTGCAAGAACGAAACACCCGCAAAAACCGCTTCTTTTATATATTTGAGTACGAAGGCGACGACAAAGGAAAGAAAAGTGCGAACTGGGACGACATTTACGATGCAATGCGTCAAATCACATATTCCGTTACCACAGCCCTGCGCTCTACGGGCAACTATGTAATTGATTATGCAATGACCGGAGATAACATTTCCATTGCGGAAATTTTGTATTCACATTTCAATCCAAAAACTTCCAAGAAAGAACCGTTTACGGAAAGACAGCGTAAGGTTATCGAAGCAACCAACTTCATTAACAGAAAAGAAGACACAAATATTTCTGCACCGCTGGACGATTTCATTGCACCAAGAGGTATTCGTTTCGGAAGGTGGGATTATGTGGTAATGGACGGAATGTACCACACTTACCTTGCCTTATCAGATGAAAGTTTCCCGAAAGTATGTTACGCAGGTATCTTTACGCAAAGCCTTATGGAAGGACTGGACGATTGTGACCTTGACATTTACTACAAGGAAAAGCCAAGAGAAATGTCCTTAACCTTGCTGGAAAGAACGGGAACCATATCAAGAGGTGTGTCCCTTAATTACATAGGCGACAATCAGAAGCAGGAAAAATTGCATGGTACAGCTTCTAATGCAGATTACATACGAAGCCGTATGAAAGATGCAGATGAAGAATTATATGATGTTTCCATTATTCTAACCATAAGGGCAAACACATTAAGAGAATTACGAGAAGTGAAAAAAGCATATTTAAGAAACAAGCGTTCCGACAACTGTTCTTTTGAGAGTTGTTTTATGAAGACGCAGGAATACTTCAATATGGTAACTCCCCTTATGAATATCAGTCAGCCCATATTTAAAGAGAACGCCCGCAATATGACTAACGACGGTTTAGCATCGCTTTACTGTTTCAATTCATTTGAAATGTTTGATCCTGCTGGTGCTTGTATGGGTAAGACCGTAAAAGAAGACACACTCTTCTCTCTTAATAACTTTGATACCAACAAATTTCCGAACCCGCATATTTTCATCGCTGGTACTTCGGGTGCTGGTAAAACCTTTACAGAGTTGATGTTGACAAGCCGTATGCGTATGCACGGTAGCCGTATCGTTTACATTCTTCCGTTGAAAGGACATGAATACAAAGAAGCGGTACTATCGCTTGGCGGGGAATTTATTTCACTTCGCCCCGGTGGTAACAACTGTATTAACATTATGGAAATCCGTCCGGAAGGTACGGCAAGACTGGACGGACTTAATGACGAAGAGATTGCAGAAGAATTGGCAAAGATGCCTTCTCTTCTTTCAAAGAAAATCACAAGTATTACAACTTGGTTACGCTTACTGGTTGGAGAAGAAGACAGACTTACGGTTGAAGAAGTCGGCGAACTAAACGCTCTCTTGCAGGAGTTGTATCATAACTTCGGTATTACGGAAGATAACAATTCGATTTGGCAGAACCAACAAAAAGGCATCTTAAAGCGTATGCCTATCATCGAAGATATGTATAACGCAATGTTAAACAATGAACTGCTCTCCCGCCGTACACCCGTGCTAAAGACTTGGGTATTCGGTAACTGTAAAAATATGAACCAGCAGACAAATGTTGATATGACAAAGAAAGTATTGGCATTTGATATTAACGAAGATTACATCGGAGAAGAATTACTCCCCGCATATATGTATATCGCTTTCGACGCTGGGTATGACATCTGCAAAGAAGATGAATACGAAACCTGCGTAATTGCTTTGGACGAAATTTGGAAGCTGTTGCAAATCCCTGCCTGTGCAAAGCAGATTGACAAGATGATAAGAATACTCCGTGCGTATGGTGCGTCAGCGATCACCGCCACGCAGGATATTGATAAGTGTCTTGAAAACGAATTTGGTAAATCTATTCTGCAAAACTCTGCAATCAAGATTTTCCTTACCGTCACAAAAGAAGAAATGGCTATCCTTGAAAAGTCAGTTACCTTTACCGAAGAGAATAAGCAAAATCTTCTTAACGCACCCAAAGGTATCGGCTTTGTTACTTATCAGTCCGAAAAGGTCTTTGTTCGCTTCATAGCATCGGAATACGAAGAAGAACTGTATACTACCGACATCAATAAGAAGCGTGAATTAAGGCAACGGCGTATGAATAAGCGTACCGCATACGCATAAACACTCATTAAGCAAAAGCAATTACTACTTGCATACGCACAATAGCGATTTATAAACACACAAATACTCATTAAGTGTTAGTAAATACTTTTTATTTGCGAGTAGACGCTTTTTCTGATTTATAAACAACGACTAATTAAACTGTATCTACTACTTGAAAGGAGTTAAGTATGAGTAAAATTATCAAAGGACAGTTGGAAGAAACCGTAACAATCGAAAAAGCCGTATATAAGTACGGTTGCATTTTAGACGACCAGCTCGCAGATTTCGTTCCACCCTCAAAGAAATTCGAGAACAAAGAGAACCCGCACATATCTATCATCAATCATCTAATCGCCATAAGGCATATTGAAATGCACGAAGGCGTACTCTATCCGGCACAGAAATTAGAATACAAGCAGGATATGATAGACAGTATATGGGTAATGTTAGACTACTTACGCTATGTAGAAAACGCTCCGCACCCGTCAGATATGATGAAAAGGTCACTTTATGCGGAACACCCTTGCACTCTTACCTTTATTCCTACGGCGAAACCTATGATAAAAACGCTTTGTATCTACGACAAATCGCAGATTACCGATGTTTTATTTGAACAGGAACGCTACAAAGGGCAGGATTTTGGCGAAGAAGACGCAGGCAATTTACTGTATTTAATCATTGTAAAATCGGAAGCTGTGCTGGACGCACTGGGCGACTTGGAAATCATCTTACCGCACAAAATCGCCTATATGGAACAAGAAGGAAATAACCGTCCTAATATCCGCTATTTTAGCCCCGAATAAAGCAAAAATCGTAAGTTTTTGAACGGTTCAAAACCTTACGAAATGCCCTTTTTTCAAAAAATGAAAATCGAAATGTTTTCAAGGAAAAAAAGTCAATGTTTTCAAGGCTTTCCGCTTTTGGGTAAGAACGGAGGTAAGAGATGTCAGTGCTTGTAGACATCAAAACTTACCGAAAAAGAGAACGGAGCGCAACAGCCAACGAAGAAACGGAGAAACGGGCAAAAAGAAAGCACAGAAAAGACGGAAAAAGGCGACGATAAGCAAAATCGAAATAGGAGAAAGAAATGAGCAATACAGAAAAAAACTACCGCAAAGGCTATCGTGAAAAGCTGATACGCCTATCGCTTGCGTGCGGGGCGGTTCCCTTCAAATCGCTAAACCTTGTGATACCAAATATCGTCAGCTTGCAACATCGCTTGCGGGAAATGGTGCAGGACGGAGATTTCCGGGTGTACCACGATGAAGATATATGGGCGGTTTCCATTACGCCGGAAATCTACGACAAGATAAAGACAGATGAGAAATTAAAAGAACAGTTTGGCGAAGAACTGATTAAGCACTATGAACTGTACGGCAAGGACGATTATAAGAGAGCTTGCTACTACACGAAATTCACGAAACAAAATGCAAGACGGGTAATGCGTAACAACGAAGTATTGTTGTTCATGCACGGTTGCGATATAACCTGCTTGCCGGGAGAGAAAAAAAGTGACTTGCTGTTTTACAGTATTCAGCGCGAGAACCGCTACTACACTTCAAGGGAGTTAAAACGCAATACCAACCTTGATGTGCTGGTAGAAGAAGAAAAGGAAAAACAAACGGTTCACGGAACCCGAATTAACGGATTGCTGAATATTGGAAATGAAACCTATACGGTTATCAATGTTGAAAAATCATTGTACCAGTTCAGTGCCGTAGGAGAAAGAAGAACAAGACAGTTTATTTCAGAATTATGCTTGGAAAACAATATGCCACAATTAAGCGGTTGCATCTTCTTCTACAAAGACAATTCCGTAATCAATAAAATGATGCGTCCGTCAACGGCACACGAAATCAAGCACACGCAGGCGATTATGAAAGCCTACGACGAAGATAATATGCTTGCCATTCCATTAACGCCCGACGGACAGAAAATGTTGAAGCTGATGAAGCATAAGAATTGGCGGGAACAGTTACTCTCTTCTGCTCTATCCGAAGAACAGAGAATATTACAGAAAGAAGTCGTTGATTGCGACGGTCACGATGCAGAGGGCTACCACTTAATGTTCTGTATTCCCGACATAGCGAAATTAAGAAGATTTATATACAGTGCAGAAGTAATGAGTGAAAATAAATTCTACATTTATTGTTTTAAGCATCAGAGAAACTTATTAAAATCGGTTGCCAGAGGGAATGTCTATTTGCGAAGTATAGACATTAACGATATGGTCGATTAGGAAGGAGTAATATGGGATTAAAAAATTTCTTCAATAAAGCCACATCAGACGAACCAAAAGAAATAGATAAAATAACACCGATGAACGAACTGTACGACGATCTAAAAGAACATCAAAAGGCAGTAATCACCTACATCGTAGCCAGTATAATACTTGGTACTTTCCTATCGGGATTATTGTATCAGTACATAACCACAATTTTTAGTGGCGAGAGCATCTATCTTCTATCATCGTTCCGATATGGCATCACAAAGTCTATATTATTGACTTTGATAATTATATTTCTGTTAATCGGTTTCGGATTTAAAGCATATCGCTCTCTTAAAAGAAGTTATGTAAAAAATTATAAAGATAGTTATTTAAAAAGCAAAAACGAAACTTATGGTGGCGCACACTTTCAAACAGAAGAAGAGTTAAGAGAAAATTTCGATTTTGCAGATAAGATAGAAGATACGGACGGGAATGTTTTTGGAACGGACGCATACGGAAATATATTGACTTTTGATTACCCCGCAGGAATGAACCATAACGAATTATATCTAGGTGCTCCCGGTTGCGGTAAATCCGCCGCCATAGTAAAAACAAGAATATATCAAGCTATGCGCAGAGGAGAAAGTATTGTCGTTACTGACAGTAAAGGTGCAATCTATGCAGATACCAGTGCCGTCGCACGAAAAATCGGATATAAAGTAAGAGTTCTTGATTTAAAAGCATCAGAATTTAAAAATAGCGACGGTTATAATTTCTTCAAATCAATTCGTCCGGGCGACGCTGATATGGACGCAAAAGCAGATACTATTGCTAATCTTATTATTAAAATGACAAGTAGCCCAAGAGAGGAAAACGATTACTGGGGAAAAAACGAATTTAATTTATTCAAGTGTGTAATTATGTATGTATCAACAAATTCTGCTTACATACAAACAAATCAAAATAACTTGCCCGGTATGTTTAATTTTATTTCTTCCAAATCAGCAAAAGACATGAAAGGTATTTTTACGCTGATACCAAAAGATAATCCCATAAGACAATGTTACGATCTCTTTGCGGAAGCTGATGAAAAAAATCAAGGGCAGATTATTAACGGAGCTGGTATCAGATTAAGTAAATTAACAAATATATATTTACAGCAGGCACTCTCCCACGATGAAATTGATCCGGTAGAGCCAATGAAGCGTAAATGTATCTATTATGTTATTATATCCGATACGGACGACAGCTACCGCCTTTTCTCTGCTTTGTTTTTTTCAACACTGGTCGACGCACAATGTACTTATTCGGATAAATTAAGCGAGACAGCAAAACAAAAACAGCTTGCCATTAACTTCATACTTGATGAATACTATGCAACTGGCGGTATTTATGCCCTTCCTACCAAAATTGCAACACTGCGAAGTAGAAAAATGTATCTGCTTATTATCCTACAAGGTATAGGACAGCTAAATACAATGTATGACGAAGGCGAAGTTTCAACCATTCTTGATAGTTGTGCTATTAAATGTTTGCTTTCCACAAATAATAAAGAAACCTCTGAATTTTTTTCCGATTTATTAGGTACGCAAACTATTGTAGTGCAGAATGACCGTATTTTTGAGAGTAGTGCCGATATTGTTCACGCACACAGCACGGTGCAAAAAACTTTCGGCGAAGGAGAGAGACCTCTTATGTACCCAGCAGAATTGCGAAATGGGAAATTAACGAGAGATGAATTGATATATGTAATAAGCAATATGCAACCCGTTAAACTCTTTAAATACTTTTCAGAAAAAAATGGCGAAGCAATACACCCGTTTGAAAAAGAAGGTCAAGTATTAGGAAAAAAGAAACCTCATTTGCATCGTCCACGCTGGCGTAAAATACTGGAAGAGGGAGTACCCGTTCCGAATGAACCGCAGAAGACTACAACTACTGCTACTCCGCAACCGACACAGACAGCCAAACCAGTTCCTTCTCAAACACAGCAGACGGTTGCACCCAAACAACAGCAAGCAAGTCCCGTAAAGCAACAACCTACGCCCACGACTACACAGAACAATACAGAAAATGGAGAAAAGAAAAAGAAAAAATATGCAGAAAGTTCTCCGGTTTCAAACGCCGGGGTTGTAACTCCACAAAGTATTCCTACTTCTGCAAAGGAAGAAGTTATCCCGAAAGCACCTACTTCTACTCCACCCGCACAGGTTCAGCCAATGGGTAAAAAGGACGAAGAAGAAAAGCCCGTAGGATTACCAAAAAGAAAGACTGTATGGAAAGAAGAAAAAATTGAAGATGATTTATTCTAAAAATTTGCATTTGTCCGTATGGTGTGCTACAATACATACATGAACAAAACCTAATGGTATTCCTATTAGTATTGTTTCATATTACCTTTAATGCTTTGAAAAAAGCATTTCCTTTCTAGCCTACAAGGATTGCCAACCTTGTAGGCTTTTTTATACGAAGCGGACATCATTGTCCGTTTACACTGCCATAGTAATAATTTATAATTTAATTAAAAAAAAGAACTATGGAGGTAAAAAAAATGGACGAACTAAAATTTGATGAATTGGTGGAATATATTTTCTCAAAAGCAGAAAAGAAGGAGGAAGTAATACAATCCCGTTTAAAAATGAACGATAAAGAAGATGTAAAATATCTTATGCTATTAGGGGATAAAAATACTTTATCGGGGAAAGTCACTGGTTATTATACAAAAGATTTAATGGATTATATGTTTGCGCTAAACACTTCAAATTATTCTGATAAAACACCCGTATTTGCAAGTATTACATACGATATGGACGATATTATCTTTACAATAAATCCTTTATTTATCGAAACTCTCAACAAATTTCGCTATATTTTTACATTGCAATAATGCAAAAAAACAATCCGACAAGGTATCATAATGATACTCTGTCGGCAAAATAAAATTACAAATCCCTACACTCACAAGGTATCATAATGATACTCTATGAGATAAAAAAAGAGCAGGTTTTTAAGCCTGCTCTTTTTTTTATCTCATTTCATATCCATAATCGGCGATCAGATAACCGTTGGTAGCCTTCGATGCCAGTTCATCGCATCTTTCGTTGTAATGATTTCCGTTATGTCCTTTTACCCACGAATATCTTACTTCTCTGTTCTGCACTAAATCTCTCAACTGATTTACCAAATCAAGATTAGAAGAAGCGTTCATCTCCCCGGACACAACGCCGATTGCATACTTGCTGTCGCTAATAATATGCAACGGCTTTTTCAATGGTGCATTTTCCATTGCCGACAGAAAAGCCATTAACTCCATTCGGTTATTTGTAGTTGATAGATAACCTTGCGAAAATTCTTGAATGGTATCGCCGTCAATAATCACAACACCAAATCCACCACAACCGGAAGGGTTCCCCAAACAGCACCCGTCAGTATATATTGTTACTTCATTCATACTACTACTCTCCTCTCCTATTACTCCGATTTTATATAATTTAAAATCTTACGGATATTATACACTATCCGTTATTTATAATACAAATTTTTACCGTTTTTCTTTATTTTAAGCAGAATACACTTTTTCAAAAACTTACTATTTTTGTATTGTGTTCTTTTTCGTTTGGTTGTATTATGTATATAATGCAAAATAGGTTGCAGAACTATATTAGAGGATAGTTTAAGTTTCAAAAGCGTAAACAACTGATTATGCAAAGGAGGTAATCGAATGGCAAAAAAAATCAGTGACGACATCGAAGTTGTTTCAAGAGAAGAAGCTCTTGAAAATCTCGATGCCAACCAGAATGTAGAAGAAAGCTACATACCAACAGAAGATGTCAAAGGCGAAGACGAATATCGTGACAGCAATCCCGTCGTAATCGAGGAAGAGCCTGCGGAAGATGAAATCATCACAGGCAATGAACCGTTACCCGCAGATTATGTTCCCGAAGATTTAGGTCCCGTCGAAGCAAGCGTTGGTGATGAAGCTAACTTGGAAAGTGCAATGGACGAATTATCAGAAGAAGACAGAAAGATAATGGAAGCCTTGCTTTCTAAAACCCAGTTCTATGCAAGAAAGAACTTAAAAGCAAAAGAGAGTGTTCACAGACAGATGTTCAGAAGCGAACATATCGTGACAGCATCTCCCGACGACAAGGTAGAAACCGAGAGTACAAAGTTAATGGAAGACTTTACAATGTTAAATGCTTCCGCACAGAGTAAGCGTATCTTGGAAGGTAAGATTACCGGTTGCCACCCGGCAAATCCCGATAGTCCCTTATCTACCACACTTGCAGAAGTAAAATTCGGACATGGAACCTGTAAGGTCTTAATTCCCGATTATTTACTTTTCGATTATGAAATTGGAAAATACCGCAATACACCCGAACAGGCGAATGTAGCAGTAGCGGTTAGAGATATGATTGGCTTAACCGTAAGATTTACGGTAACACAGCTTGACAGAGCAAAAAAAACAGCTTATGCCGACAGATTGCAGGCGTTAGATACTGACGGATTTTTTAACTATGTAAAACCCACCAAAGACGGCAAGCCCCGTATTACACCGGGAATGATTGCACAGGGTAGAGTAGTAAGAAGAAATAAGAAATCCGTAACTATCTGTGCATTAGGTGCAGAAAGAACATTAAGAGCAAATGCTGATGAAAATGAAATTTGCTGGAATTACTGTGATGATTTCAGAGAAATGTTCAAAGTAGATCAGATTGTCAATGTTAAGATTTTAGAGGTAAAAACAAAAGAGGTAACAAAGTACAATAATAATTACACTCTCGTAAAGCCTAAATTCAGCTTAAAGCAGACTACGGTTAATCCTACCGATAAATACTTTGATGATTTTATCGAAAACGGACATTATACCTGCGTGGTTACTTCACTTGCATCAAGCGGTGTTTTTGTTCGCTTACCGGATATTGACGGTATGGACTGTTTGGTTGCATATCCAAAGTTTGGCGAAATGCCGATGCCGGGGCAGGAACGAGTTGTAAAAATTACTGAAAAAGATATTGATGAAAAGACCGGAAGAAAAAAGATTTTTGGAACCTTCGTTCAGTAATGGTAAAAATTTGAGTTTTTGTGTAAAAGATGATATAATACAAATATAAAGTACATCATTACTTTATCCTTTCTTTTTTTGTGTTATAGATAAATAAGAAAAGCAGGCAGGAAAAACTTGTCTGCTTTTTCTTTTTTATGATATTTGCATTTTAAAAATAACAGTGGTATTATAATATCAAGAGTAGGCGGGAACTCCCGGATTGGTATATTGGTTTATGCTAATGTGCCTCCTTTCTTAAAGTTGAAAAACTTTATATGACAACAAAAAGTCAAGTTGTTTGTTACAATCAGACCGATACCTTCCCGCAGGTACGGTCTATTTTTTTATTCAATAAAGTATCATAATGATACTCTGTCAATAAAAAGATAATATCACCCACAAGGTATCATAATGATACTCTGTCGGTAAAAATTTGCTTTTCGCATTACAAAGTGCTATACTTAAATCAGCCTAACGGGAGGGCTATCCTTTCTGTGACAACAAAAAATTTTGTTACGATCTTAAAAATAGAGAAAAGCATCAAGACAGTCCCGTAGTCTTGGTGCTTTTTTTGTTTTTCTTGTTTTGTTATGGTATAATATACATAAATAAGCGAAGGGAGATGAAGTATGAAGCAGTTTTTTCTTAAAATAACCATTGGAATACTTATAGCAGTTATATTTATTTTGTTGATTTCGGCGATAGATATTGGAAGCATAAAAATACCCATTGCAGTAAAAGACTGGGAAGATAAATTATCAAACTTTGTAGTGGAGAAGACCGAAGGATTGATTGAAGCTATAAAAGAAGGTAATAGCGAGGAGAATAATGCCGAAGAAAACGAACCAGCAGAAGTAATCATCGGAACCGAAGGCGACCTTGAAATTCATTTCATAGATGTAGGGCAGGGAGATGCAACCTTAATTATGTGTGGCGATGATGCAATGCTGATAGATGCTGGATATTGGGATTATGGAGAAGGCGTAGAAGCGTATGTTGATTACCAGCTGGAAGATAACCATTTAGATTATGTGATTGCAACGCACCCGGACGCAGACCATATAGGAGGTTTATCTGAAATCTTTGGTAGCGAAATATTGACCTGCGATAAAATATTCTTCTCCGGTTACGATAGAGATACCGGGACGATGTATTATGTGGAAGAAGCAATGAAAGAAAAAGGGTATGTATCAGAAGTTCCCAGCGTAGGTGATACTTATAATTTAGGCGATGCAACATTCACAATTATCGGTCCGGTGCAGATGTATGAAGAGTGTAATGATAATTCAATCTGCATACTGTTAGAATATGGTTCTACGAAATATCTGTTTTGTGGAGATGCAGAAGAGTTGGCAGAAGCAGATATGGTAGAAGGAATTTATAATATAGACTGTGATGTATTAAAAATATCGCATCACGGTTCCAAGACTTCCACCACACCCACATTCCTTGCGGAAGTATCTCCCGAATATGCAGTTATTAGCGTAGGCGAAAACAATGAATATTTCCAACCTCACGCAACGGTGCTTAATTTATTGCGGAATTACGGAATAAATGTATTCAGAACTGATGAACAAGGATCCGTCGTTTGTACCAGTAATGGCGAAGAAATTAAATGGAATTGTATGCCAAGTACCAGCTGGCAGGCAGGAGAGGGGGCAAACTAATGGCAAAATGGAACGCAAGCGTATCAGTAATGATTTCGATTGATTACTACGACGGCGAAATCGAAGCGGAAACAGAAGAAGAAGCGGAACAAATAGCAAAAGATAAGGCAATGGAAGACATTGAGTATAATAACTGTTCATGCGACAGCGAACCCATTGTATGTGTATGGACTGATAATGAAAAAGGAGATGAAAAAAATGGAAATTAACGATTTATTAAAAAATGAAATATCTATTAAGGACGACGAAGGCTTAATTGTTTTTGATTTCAGCTGTTATTTCCCTTATTCAAATTGGGAAGTATTATCTTTTAACTTTACTCTTGGAGAAGAAAAGCTGGAAGATAAAAAAATAAATCATCGCTACCCAAATCATAACTACCAAACTATTACAAGAAAGTATGGTAGGAAATTAAGCAAAGTAGGTTATCCGTATGTTGTGAAGCTAAACGACCAAGAACAGCCTATGCTTCTTTGTGTCAATGTTGGATTATTGGATAACTGCGTAACTCTTGTTTTCCCGATACAAACTTCATTAACAAAAGACCGCCCGGTATGTAAATTAGTTATGCAGTACGATTTTGATAATGATAGATTTTATTTAAAGACTTACGAAGATGATGATTTAGGTGTAGGGTTAATACCTAAATTATGGTATAGTAATGAGGAATACAGACAAGAATGTAATTGGGGTGAAGAATTTTCACAAGTTTTAAAATATCCGAAAAGGATAGAAGACAGCTTCACACTTTTATACGAAGATATTATCACGCCATCACCGCTTCCATTATCATCATTTATACCAACGGTTTCGTGAGTAACAATACGCCAAAATAAAAAAGGTCCCCACGCTTTGTTTTAGCCTTATTTAGCCACCCAAAAATACAAAAGATATATAAGACTACCCTAAACCGGCAAAAACGGCTAAAAATCGAAAATACAGCGTCGCAATACGACAAGGTATCATTATGATACTCTGTGAGAGAACAGAAGAGAGAAAAATCTCTTCTGTTTTTTTGCTATTTTCCCTTATTTTTGGTATAATTATAATAGAACAATTATAACAATGTAGTCACACAAAAAGGAAAAATATTATGGGAGAGATTATTACTACACCGAAAAAAAAGAGCATATTGGAGAAAAAAGGAATTTATACCAACGAAGATTTATTGAACTTCCTTCCAAGAGCATATAAAGATTACAGCAGGGAATTTACGGAAATATCAATCCATTTGTCCGGTTCAACCGGGTGTTTTCTTGGCGAGCCGTCAGACCTGCGAAGAAAGTATAATAATAAGCGTTCCGTAATCTCTTTTAAATTGCGTTCTGCAAATAATTATTACATTCACTGTACAATTATCGGGCAGGACTTTATGTATAATGTGCTGGATAATATGATGAACCATAAAGAGATTGCCGTTTTTGGCACCATTACTCATTCCGAGGACTATGGTTTTTCCATTATGCAACCGGAACTGGTTACTTATTACGGTACCCATAAAAAACATTTAGGTATTAAACCCGTTTATACGAAATTTAGCGGAATATCAGAAGACGGAATGAAAGAACTGATTGATACAGCACTGGCAGAATATGATGAAAAAGATATAGCTGATAAAGAAATGTTGGAAAGGTACGGACTTTTTAAGGTCCCGGCTACAAAAGAGGCATATAGAATGTTACATAAGCCTGCTTCTATGAATATTGCAGATGCCAAATACCGATTAAAGATAAATAAACTCCTGCATTTTGCTCTGACCTTGGAAGAGAATACAAGGAAAGAAGCGAAAGGCACCCATATCATTCTGAACAATTTAACGATTGTGGCAGACATTATCAAGAATTTACCCTACAAGCTGACTGTCGATCAGAATAAATACTTGAAGGAAATGATAAATAATATAAACGCAGGGAAGAGAGTATCAGCACTTTTACAGGGAGATGTAAGCTGTGGTAAAACAATGGTTGCAATACTAATGCTTTTTGCAATGGCTGAAAACGGCTACCAAGGAGTACTTATGGCACCTACTTCCATTTTAGCGGAACAGCATTATGAGGAAATTAAGAAATATGCTGATAAATACGGAGTGGAGGTGGCATATCTTAACGGTACCGTATCAACAAAGGAAAAGAAACGAATTGCGCAAGGATTATCTTCTGCAACGATAAAGATTGTTGTAGGTACCCAGTCTTTGGCTTCCACGAAAATAACCTACGGGCATTTAGGTATGGTTATCATTGATGAAGAACACCGTTTCGGCGTAGAGCAGAGAGATGTATTATTATCTCATGCGCAGGAAGGTGTAAATACTCTGGTAATGAGTGCGACACCGATGCCTCGTACCCTTGCGGGCGCAGTCCACGGAAATAACACCGAAATTTATGATATTAAAACAATGCCTGCGGAGAGAATACCGGTGCAGACGGCAATCAATAACAGCGATGCCGTAATAATGAATTTTATTGAAGAACAACTGATAGCCGGAAGGCAGGCATATGTGGTATGTCCCTTAATCGAACATGAGGAAGAAAAGCAGGGAATGGAAAATGTAAGAAGTGTGCAGGAAACGGTAGAACTTTACAAGGATCGCTTTGAACCGTTCTACCCGGTGGCAGTGTTAAACGGTAAAATGAAGGAAGCGGAAGTTGATGAAATTATAAAAAGCTTTAAGGAAAATAAAACTTCCATTCTGATTTCAACTACCGTAATCGAAGTAGGAGTAAATAATACTAACGCTTCCGTAATTGTAATCTCTAATGCAGAACGCTTTGGATTGGCAACCATGCACCAGCTTCGAGGAAGAGTAGGGCGTGGTTCCCATAAATCTTACTGCATCTTACAGTCTTCCGATAAAGAAAACGAAAGATTACAGACAATGGTAAATTGCCGGGACGGTTTTACCATTGCACAGGAAGATTTAAAATTGCGTGGTGCGGGAGATATTATTGGCGTTAAACAGTCCGGCGTATCAGAGTACATTGACTTAATCCAAGAAGAACCTAAATTGTATGAAACTTGCTGTAAAATGGCGGTAGAAATTCTTAACAATAAAAAAGGACTTGGTTTTCTAAACTAATATAAAGGGGTTGCTTTTGGGCAATCCTTTTATTATAATATCAACATAGTCTGACGGATTTAGGTATATCTTAATGGTACAGATAAAATAAAGAGTTCTATGCAGAAGGGTAAACGCCGACGCTTGCATTGTTGTTGTTATTTATATTTATACATATATAAACAACAATATTATAATTCATATTATAATTAGGAAACCCACAAACCCAGTATTTTCAAGGGATTGCGGGTTTTTTAAATGTAGAAAAACAGTAAAAGTTATGTAGTATGGCGGGAAAAGTTATGTAGAAAAACGGGAAAAGTTATGTAGTATGGCGGGAAATTTTGGGCGTTTTAGGTGTGTACTTTTTCGGTGTTACTTATGTAGTATAGCGGTAAAACTTATGTAGTACGGCGGGAAAACTTATGTAGAATGACGGTAAAAAAGTCTTTTTGATGTATTTTTTCGGTAATAACAAATGTAAAAGTAACTTTTTAATATAATGCCTAAAATCGAAAGTTTTTGAAAAATGCCGAAAAAAGAGAATAAGGTATGTAGAAAAACAGTAATATGTATGTAAAAAAACAGTAAAAGTTATGTAGAAAATCGGTAAGATTAAGCTTACTTATGTAAAAAAACAGTAAAAAGCACGGAGAAATCCGGTAATATAAGGTGCAAACAGAAAGAAAAATTGAGTAAAAAGACTGAACTTGTGTAGAAAAACAGTAAAAGTTGTGTAGAAAAACAGTAAAAACAACCTTAAAATAGGTTTTTGATGTATAAAAACGGTAAACATAATACTGCTTTTTATTGCAAAAAAGAAGGAAAAAAGGCAGTAAAGAAAACCTATTTACCGAAAATCAACACTAAAAAGCGTAAGTTTTTGAAGAAAACAATATCTTGTGTTCAGCAAAAATATAAATCCACAAAATATCAAAAATTAAAGGTTTATTTGATGTAGAAAAACAGTAAAATAATCATTGACAAGTATAATTTAAGAGGAATATAATGAGTATAATTTAATGTAAAATTTCGGTAAAATACAAAAGGGGGAAACTAATAGAAATGGAGATAAAGAGCAAAGACGATACGGGTACCGGGTTAGCGGTTTACACAAAAAAAGAAGATGTAGTTGCCAAAATAAGTAATGTAATATTGAGAGCAAAATATAAAACCACATTATTAGAGCAGAAAGTATTACACATGAGCCTTGCCCGAATACATAATTACACAATCGAAAAAGAAACAGGTGCATTGGTATCTACTCTTGATGTTACAGATATAAAGGAGTGTATGGGGAGAAAAGGAAACTCCTTATATAATGAACTGGAAGAAGTAGCTGACAATATGACCGGACGAAATATCGGTTTTTCAAATCCCGAAAAAAAAGAATTTGATTATATGGCACTTATTATAAGGGCACAGTGCGAGAATGGTAAGTTTAAAATATACTACAATCCTTATCTGAAAGATTATATTGTAGATATTAAGTCGAACTATACAAAATTCTTGGAACAGATAACGATGTCGTTTAAAAGCCTACATTCTTCACTATTATATCAAGTATTAAAGCAGAAGGCTTTTGAACCCGGAGAGAAAATCAACGAAATTAGTAATGAATTAAGAACTTATGAGTTTGAATATAACCTTGCGGAATTGTTGCTGGATTTAGGCTTGGTTAATTCCGGAGCAGAGGAAGTAAAAAGCGTACTGAATAAATCTAAAAAACCGGACTACGAAAAAGCAGTAGCAGTTGCGAAAGAAAAAAAATATGAAAAGTGGGGCGAGTTTGAACGATCAGCCCTGCGTCCGGCAATAAAAGAAATCAATGAAAAGACGGATATTCGTGTAGAATATGTACCTATAAAGCGTGGTAGAGGCGGTAAAGTAACAGCAATATTCTTTACCGTAGAGGTTTTACCAACAATAAGAACTGATTTACCAGAGGAAGAAGAAATAATAACGATAACCGAAGAAGAAAAAGATGAATACATAGACTGGTTATCAGACCTTATTGATACACCGCTAAAATTAAAAGACTTGCGCTCTATTGCAGAAGAAGCCGGATATTCAAGGGAAAAAACCGAAAAAGCCTATGCTATTCTGAAATCAACTACGCAGGTTGATAATGTGGTCGGGTTTATGATTTCTGCGATCCGCAATAATTATTCAAGTGCTGGTGGAAGTCAAGGAAGTAAAAAGAGTGCAAACGATAATATAATGAAGCAGGATTATGATATAGAGGCAATCGAAAAGGATATTTTGGCAAATTAAAAAATTAAAAAAAATACTTGAAAAAGGAATAGTAATGCTTTAATATAAATGTATATTATTCCTTTTAAAAAGGGTATCAACAAAATTGGCTGACAAAGAGAGAAATCTAATTTTAGGTTTCTCTCTTTTTTTGTCGTAAATAAAAAAAGAAAGGAGCCGTACCCGTCGTGGTCCGGCAAAGGTAATTACTATGGAAAGGAGATTAGCAGATGTATCGGATTTAATTGATGTGGCATATCAACAAATATCCGATGCAACAAAAAAACTCACTCCGGGACTGCTTGATAAGCAAATGAGTTTTGCGTTAAGTAAGAAGCATATCGGCTGTGAGTACACCGTAAAAGAACTGAATGAAAGAAAACCGAAAGAACGGTATTCGTTTTATTCTTTTACGGAAGTGAAAATTGCTTTGCAGGAGTTTTTTGGCGATGCTTATAACTTAAAGCGAATTGCGAAGCAATCAGTGATGCTCGATGAAGGCGATAAGTTTTCGGAGAGCATTGATTGCGGTGTGATACTGGGGGAATTTTACGACACCCGAAACAACACCGTAACACAGACTTCCATATTGGAAGTAACAATAAAGGTAAGACCGTGGGGAAAACTAAACGGTATCACGGGACTACCATTTAATATTGTGGGTTTCAGATTACAGGCTGACGAAGAAGGTCAGTGGGTAAGAGAAATTGAACCTGCAAAAGAAATTAAAGAAGAGGAATGGGCTGAATGGAAACAAATGAATATTTTTCAGTTCATACGCTAGGAGGTGTTTTATGGATTATGTAATTATATCCAAGAAAGAACGCCTGCTGATGCGTGAAACCCTTGGACTTATGGCGTGGACGCATAATAGAAAAGTGCGTTACGCCCCAAAAAACCATAGCCTTGGTACCGATGCGGATTTTAAGCATTTGGTAGAGATAGGTTATGCAGTAAAAAATCCTTCGGGTTACTCTTTAACAAAAGAAGGGATTTCGTTTGTAGAAAGTGATTTGCAGACGAAAATAAAAGTAAATTAAGAAAAGGGCATACCAAACGGTGTGCCTTTTTTATTGCAAAAATAACGCTTGCAATTTTCTCCGAAATATTGTAAAGTATACTTGTAATAATTATAACAACAAAAAAAGACTAACAGAAGGAAGAAACTCCGTAGGGGTATCTTCCCTTTTTTTGTTGTCAAAACTGCATAGCAAGCACCGAACCCGTAAAAAACGATGGTGTAGGGGAGGCTTGTGTAAGTAACAACTAACTACCAAATTAAGAAAGGAGCCGTGCCACAAAAGAAGAGTACGGCAAAGGTAAGGAACAATGGGTAAAATTAAAATGTTGGTATTGACATTAGTATTAGCACTCGCAGTAGTGCCGATGCTGGGTAGTATTTCGGCGACCTTCGCAGAAGAAGCGGATATAAGATACTCTCCGGGTTATTGTCCCGTGTGGGACAGTACCGATTTTTCCGCAGAACCCATAGGGGAAATTAGTGGTATCAATACCACATTCCTTTTACTGGAAACAGTAGAAGATAAATATGCAATCGTCCGGACCAGCGACGGAACCGAAGGCTATGTGCCTTTACAGTTTTGTCAGCTGACAACACCGCTTGAACCTGCGGTTGCCGGACTGTAAAAATAACAACGAGAATGGGGCGGGCGAATGTCTGTCCCTTTCTTGATTTTGGGGCTACTCCCTCAAAGTTTAACTGTTGGGAGTGGCTACCCTTGCAGTTGATTGTTTTTGCAAAGCCAAATAACAACAACGGAGGAAAGAAACATGGCAGTAAAAAAAATAATGAAAGGTGCAGAAAGCACCAAAACACTTCTTCTTGGAAGAGAGGAAGTAAAAGTGAAAGATGCGGATATGGAAAATATATTGGCATCGGTATTCGGAACACCCGACATCAGTTTAAGTACGGAAGCCAGTATTGAATATTTGCTTGCCCGTAACAATCTGATGCAGGGATTAAGAATATATTTAGGAAACCCATTTATCACGCAGAATATTCTTTCGGCAAGTGAAGAAGGGTTGACCGTTGACACAGGAAAAATCAACAGAGAAACCGCTGATACTATCGTGCGGTATGCTTTGTTTGGAACACAGTGGGAAGATGCAGTATAGCGTCTTCCTTTTATTGTAAAAAAAAGAGAGGAGGGGTATTTATGAAAAATACCAAGATTAACTACCTCTATCGTGATGCAGATAATTATAAGATGCACAACGAAGTGGTAGTGGAAGGGCAGTTCACGCCCAAAATGAAGGAAACTATAAAAAATGCTCTTGATTGTGGAGAGTATTTTATTCCTTCGCAGGTGGGGTTACCCGAAAAAAAGTTTGAAACAGTCACAGAAAGCGATCACTGTTATTTTGAATTAGATGTAGACAATGATTTTGTCGAAACTAATGAAGAACCAACAGTGGAACTCACAGCAGAAGAATTGACAAATGCGTTTGCAAATGTCACTTACTGGGACTGTGATAAGGAAGGAGGATTATAAGTATGACCGGAAAGGAATGGTTATTACAGAATAATTCCTTTATGGAAGAAATCGCATCAGCGATTATTACCGGAGAGAAGAAATATTTTGCTTCGGTACCGCAGGAGTACGCTGATGAAGTTGTCGATATTTTAATAAATGTCGATGAAGTAGTAAATGTAGAGAAGATAGCAGAAGGATTATGGATTTATTTCCGTTAATTCTTCTGCAAAGAAGGGAGAAAAGATATGACAGAATATGAAGTAATTAGGGAATTGAAGGCAGATATAGAAATTTGTTCGAGTGACAATGAAGGTACTTGTAAGAATTTTGTCAAAAAAGAGTATGCTTATGAATGTACTTGCGTTAAGGCTATTGCGTTAAAAGCCCTTGAAGAAATCCAACAGTACAAAAAAATATTTGAAGCTCATTTTTCCAAAGAAGCACTTGAATTATTGAGCGATAAAGAGGAATTTGGCAAATGGCTTGAAAGAGGAAAGTGGATTGCAAAAAAATGCGAAGAAATCAATAAAGAATTGGAAGAGTATCATAAGTTAGGAACAGTAGAAGAACTCAAAGCTGTTATGATAAGGGAAATCTTGCGAAGAAGAGGAGAGGGTAAGATTTTTATAATCCTTAACACGCAGGAAGCAAAGAAATGGGTAGAAAAAATTTACTTACTTCCTTTGGAGAGCGCGGTACATACGGGACTTCTAATACCTATTGATAACGGATATTATGTAGTAAAAGAAACCGTTACTAATCAATGTACTTGGGTAATCGAAGAAGTGCGGAAGCTGACTGCTGAGGAAATGGCAGAAAACAATCTGTATTTACCGTATCGGTTGACTGCCCGCGTAACTGAATGTCCTGACGATTATGAAGGGGTAAGAGAAATCAGTGCAGGTTTTGATTTGCACTGATGAAGATATGTAGTATAATGGGGAAGGAGAATGAAAGTTCTCTTTCCTTTTTATTTAAGAGAGGAGATATTGTCAAATGAATATTGAAAAAGCAAGGGTAGTAGCAAAAAGTTTCTTATGGCTGGATATGGAACGACACCCGGAATTTCCGTTTGTGGTAACACACCCGGTCTTTGAAAGTTCTTATATGATGAATAATAAAAAGGAATGTTTCGATGCGTTTGAAGATGAAGAAAAATTCAGAGAGCATCGAAAGAACTATGAAAAGCAGATAGATAAGGTCACTGATTTTTCAGAATTTCTTTCGTGGCTTATCCGGAAAGCCTATATTCTTACTTTTTTGAAGTTTGCAGAGGACGAAGGTGCAATCACAACCCAAGAAGCCTGCAAATATTTGATAGAAAATTGGTGCCGTATCGAAAATATCGGTACTGATGTCAATGTTTCAAAAAAAAGAATACGCAAATGGCTGTTGCAGATTGACAGAGAAGAGATGCTGGAAGAGAACGAATACAAAAGATACTGTTATCTTTCTGACGAAGTAACACTGTATCGTGGTGTCGGGTCTGACAGCAAAGAAGCAATCTACGGATTTTCGTGGACGGCAAGTAAATCCACGGCAGAATTTTTTGCTACCCGCTGGGGCGATGAAGGAACTGTTTATGAAGCCAAAATCAAGAGGGAAGACATTTTCTTTACAGAATATGGCAGAAATGAGCAGGAATACATCGTAGATTACAGAAAATTGTACGATGTAACAATGTTAGAAAAATAAAATTTTGCGAAGTAAAGGAAAAAATAAATATGAGTGAAATAACAAATATAAGTGATTGTAACGGAAATAGTATTTGTGTAGGTGATACCGTTGTTTTGTTTGGAATGGTTGGCACTGTTTGTTTTGAGTGCGGTGCTTATGGAATAGGTTTCAATCAAATAGATTGGGAACTTATTGAAGGTAACATATATGAAATTACAGGGTGTAATAACAATCCTAGTTTTTGTTACAATAATAATTTTATATCGTTTTGGGAATTATTGTGGAACTTTAATTGTGAAGAAAATTATTGCATAGTTGTAGAAAAAATTAGTCAGCAAAATTGATTTACATTAAAGAGATATAAAGAGGGTGGCATTGCTACTCTCTTTTTTATGCTTGCAATTCTATAAAAGATATATTACAATAATCTTGTAACAAATTTTAACAAAATATCGACTAACAAAAAGGAAGAACTCCGTAGGGGTACTTCCTTTTTTTGTTGTCAAAAAAAAGAAAGGAGGTTCACTTATGAACCGTAAAGAAATTGAAATGGAGTTGATGAAACACGATAGTACGGTTTTATCATTTCCAAACCGAGGAGAGTGGGGAAACTCACAGTATCGTGGGAACTGTTCCGGCTGGGTTCATGCGTTCTTGATATGGAAATACCGTGTTGAGAAAATGGCAGAATTATTCAGCGGAAGTGGTACCGGATATGATGTCTGCAAAGATATGGGTATATCCTATGTCGGTGCCGACTTAAATCCTAATCCCGTGCGTCCGGGCATCTTGAATGTAAATGCAATTACAGACGAGGTTCCCGAAGCGTTTATGGACGCAGATATGCTCTTTATGCACCCGCCTTACAGCAATATTTGTAATATTAGTTGGGCTGGGAAAAATTACTCTGATCCTACGGGAGAACTTCGCAAAGCAGATTTAGGGAATATGGACTGGGACCAGTTCATGTCTACCTTAAACGCTATCGTAATGAAATACTATTCCGCTATGATGAATGGCGGTAAAATGAGTATTTTAATGGGCGATGTGCGAAGAAAACCCATTGGCTTTAAGAGTATGTTTGCTGATATTGTCAAACCCGGACAGTTAGAGCAGGTAATTATTAAATTACAGCACAATACTGTGTCCGGCAGAGAGAATATCTCATACGGAAGTAGGAATTTCGTACCTATCGAACACGAATACCTTATGGTACTCAAAAAGATTGCACCCTATCTGATTGATTTTTCACTGCCTACAAAGCACGAAATTGACATCAGAGATAGTAAGAGTGCAACTTGGAGAGATGTGGTTTATGCAGTAATGCAGAAGATAGGTCACGATGCACCACTGGAAGAAATATATTCAGAAATAGAAGGTCACAAAAAATGTGAAACAAATTCTGAATGGAAAGCAAAGGTACGACAAATCCTTCAACAGAGCGATAAGTTCGTCAATGTATCATACGGTGTATGGGCGTTGGCAAAGGTAGCGTAAGGAAGGAGGGCGAAGCTGATGAAGAAAACAGAAATTGAGGAACGCTTAAAAGATAAGCGTTTTTCAGAATGGAGTAAATCAAGCAGTATCTTACTGCTTGATATAGTAACCAAAGATATGATTGAAATATCCAAAGGTTACGGAGATAATCTTTTACCCGAAGATTACGAGGCTGGGTACGACGCATACTTAAATATTGAAGTGTGGGAGTATGATTGTCCGGGATTTACGGAAAAAGACGGAGGAATAATTATGTATAAATCAGAGGAATGTGATTTGTCCGAAGATTTATGCAGTGCAGTAGAGAGGGCGGTTGCAGAAGTCGGAATTAAGGACTTTATGGCAATCGCTTTATATGATTAGGAGGAATAAAAATGAACAGATCAGTGATTATTTTAAAGTATCGTTATAAAGACGATACAGAAACATTGGAACAGTCCATATTAGAGGCAGTTCATGTAAAGGTCTTTGGGACAAGAGGCGAAGCTAATGATTTCGTTCTTAACACACTTGCAAAGAAATGGGTAGAAGAAAACAAGACTGTCGTGGAAGAAAACGGTGGTTTACCCGAAGCTTTTTATGAAAATATTGAGGAAATGGAAGACTTCCTTATCCGATTGGAAGAAAGAGGGTATTATTCCTTTACTTTTGAAATTGAGGAAGCGGAAGTCGATTTTTCAGAAGCCTATTTTGCGGAAAAGTGTTGGAGGAAGGACGATATTGCATCTGAAATCATAGGTGCCAGATATGAGGCTACCGAAGAAAATATCAACGAAGTGCTTGATACGATGCAGGCGAAAGGTTATATGTCAGTTCTGCTCGATTGCACCGATGCGGAATGGGATATTATTGACCGTGCCGTAGAAGAAACATTAGGAGGTAAATAAGATATGGGAGTTCATAAAACACTTTATAAAGCACGAAGAATTGATAACGGAGAATGGGTAAAAGGTAATCTTATTCTTTTGGACGATGCAGTGGAAGATTTCCGTGCAATTATTATTCCGAGAGAAGGAAGTAACTGTATATCCAGTTCAATCGAAGATTATGTAAAATTTGACACATTTTACAAGGTCGATATTGATAGTGTATGTCGGTATACAGAACATAACGATCACGAAGGAAATGAAATCTTTGAGAATGATATTATCAGACTTTATGGCGTAACAGAAGATGACTATATTGTTCGTTGGCTTAATGGCACCTTCGTGCTTTGTGATATTAAGGCAAGGTATTGGAAAGAGTGCTTTAATTTAGTTGAAGATGTTATAAACGAAGGTATGGTAGAAAATCTTAAAGTTACAGTGTTAGGAAATTTCCTTGATGATTTGGAATTTTACTGGCTTCCCGAAGATTTAGAAGAAGAAAATGTGTGCGGTGCAGACTGGGCTTGGTCCGGTCCGCATAAATCAATGAAAGAGGTTATTGTTGATGCAAATAAATATTTTGAAAGAAACGAAAGCATTAACAAGCCGTCAAGTTATTCTCCCAAAATAACAGTACAAATGAAAAAGGGGAATTGTGTAGGTGGAACGCTTACGATGAAATTAAAAGAATTAGAAAGCTATTTTAAAGAAAAGGAGGAATAATGTGTGAAAGAAATATTATTCAAGGCAAAGCGGATTGATAATGGCAAATGGGTGGAAGGGTATTTATATCGAATATCTGAATCTAAAAAACATAATCCGTTTATTATGGTGAAAAGTAGTCTTGGCACATCTTATGAAGTTGATGTCAACACCAACTGCCAATACACAGGCTTGACCGATAAGAACGGCAACAAGATTTGGGAAAATGATATTGTTTGCTTTAATAATAATGCAGAAAAATGCGTTGTAAGGTATAGATTTGGTGCTTTTGAATTTTTACACAGAGCATGTGCAAATGCAATTTATGCTTATGTAGGAACAGACCTTTATCTTGATGAAAATACACTTGATATGGAAGTAATTGGCAATATCATTGATAACCCGGAACTGATGAAGGAGGGACAGTAATTATGGAACACAAACAGATTGTTTACGGGGAGTATGTACTTACTCCCTGCAAAAATGCGTTCAATGAGAAGACATCGTATTGGCTTTCAAAGAAAGACCACACGATTGCAGTCTATGCTTTTACGCCTATGGACGCAAAGAATTTGAAGGAAATGACGACTGATGAAAGTATGCAGTCGTACATCAGCCACTTTGAAGAAAAAGCAGGTGCCAAGACAAAAAGCGAGGTTATCAGTATGCTTCAACAGATGCAGAAGGAAACGGCAAAATGCGTAGGTTTTATTGCAGGTACCGTTTCACAGCTTTGGGTAATCCGGGAATTGCTTGGAACCCGTATCGAAGAACTTGGTGGCGAGAGTATTAAAATCAAAGTGGAATAAGGGGGTGCAAGAGATGTATTTACTGGAAGCAGAAGTATACTTCTTGGAAGTGGAAAAAAGCAGAACCTTTAAGGTATATGCTCACACCCTTGATGAAGCGAAATCAATGAATATCTCGGAACTTGTGAAAAAAGCAGGATCCGAACTTAATACCGGAAGTAGTGATGCGGTAGTATTTTGCGTTGTTACTCTTAATGGAGAGTATGTAGACAGTGATGAATACTTTGTAGATTATAAAACTTCCAAAAAATCAGCATAAAAAAATAAGGAAAGGAAGCCGTACCGTAACTGGTACGGCAAAGGTAAAGAAATATGGCAAACTATGTTGTAACGAAGGAAAATACCGTGGCATCAGAAGACGAATTAAGAAACGGTTTTAATAATTTCCCGTGGGAAATCAAATCAGATTACTGTGACGCATTTGATGAATACATTTATCAAGGCGTAGAAAGTGGAAATTTAATTGAAGTAAAAAAGGGAGATGTTATTGCGTCGGAACAGATTTTTAGTCCCAGTATTTACGCAAGTCGTTTCACTCCCGGTCTTCGTCCGAAGATTGAGGACGATATTACAATGGCAGAATTTGATGAAAGAGTAGCAGACAGCAGGGGTTTATGGAATTATCTGTTGGAAAGCTACGATGAAATCAAGGAAAACGAACATAAGGTGGTAATCGTGAAATTTAACGAAGGCTACCGTTTCGTAGAAATTCCAGAGTAGGAGGTGCGTATGCAGATAGATACGCAAGAACAGCGGGAGAGAGAAGAGGCTTTGAAGTCTGACAAAACCAAATATTTCTATGATGAAAATGGAAATGAGTATTGGTGGAGTAAAGATGATTATAAAAAGCACTACACCCGTGAGGAAGGCTAATTATATTAAGAAAGGGAGTGGCTACGGTCACTCTCTTTTTTTATCTTGAAATTTCCTGCAAAGTGTATTACAATAACCTTGTAACAAAATCTTGACGACAAAAAAAGACTAACAATAGGAAGAACTCCGCAAGGGGTACTTCCTTTTTTTATTGTCGCAAGCCAAAAATGGCAGAAGGGAGGCTCACATGAGCAAAGAAAACTATGAAATAATTGCGTCTTGCAAACGCACTTACAAAAAAAGAGGAGAGGAGTGGAACGATAACATTTACTATTATCGCAATAAGGAAAATGGTAAATATTTTGTTCACTTCGAGGACGGACTTTACGGTGAAGATAATTTGCAGGAAATTTCGATCAGAAAGATTGCAGTTGATTTAGCCGTAGAAAAGGAGTTATGCGAAATTAGTGGTGTAGATTGCGAAATCACAAAAGAACTGGCAGAAAAATATCGTTATGAAGTAGAAGTATACAATGCTTTACTTACGGGATATATCAGAGTAGTAACTGATGAATATTCCGAAATTTGTGCAGATGTGTACGGCGACATTGTGTACTTCTGCAACGAAGAAGAACTCCTTAACGAAAGCCCCGTGGAATTTATAAAGAAAGTAGGGCTTTCGTTAATCGCCCATGAAATAGCGGAAACGCTGGGCGAAAATCCTTTTGTGGAGGAAGGGGTAAAGTCTTCCAGACTTCTTCATATTGAAGAAAAAATGGAAGAAAATAGGGAAATGGTGAACCTTTTATTGGGTTCCCGGCTGTAACAAAAGAAAGGGCATCAATAGATGCTCTTTCTTTATCACAACATAACTAAAAAAAGAAAGGTTCCCCGTCCGGCGAGGCGGGGACTGCACTTATTTGGTGCAGAGGTAAAATTATGTGCGGTACCGATACTCAAAAGCAAGACATTGCTACTGTCGAGGAAATGGAGTTTGAAGAACTGGTAAGATATATTTTTTGTCAAAAACTTGTAAACAATAAATAAAGTGATATAATAATATTAAAGAAAGAGAAACTAAATATGGGATATTCCCGAAAAGAAAACAATCGGGGATATTCTATATAATTTTCCCCGTTTAATATAGATAATATTAACGAGGAAAGGAGGAAGAGTACATTGGAGGTGAGTATTTATATGAAAATAAAGCCCTTTAAAGGAAGATATGCTAGTAGAAAAAAAGCAAATCGCATAAATGATATGTTGCTTTCAACACAAAGACCGGATCGTACAGCTTTAAAAAAAGAAGCAGAAGAATTTATTGAGTATATAAGAATGATGTACTCAAAAGAAAAAGTATGATAAATTTAAGTGATTTAAACGATGAATTTTTTGAAATTGTCCATTTAACTAAAAATGAAGATTTGTCTGATTTTTCAGCTGAAAAAGGGTACGGTTTAGAAGTATATTTAAAGAAGTATGCTTTACTTGACGAAGAAATTAAAATGTCAAGGACATATCTGATAAAAGATATAAGAACAAAACAGATTGTTGCATACTTTACTTTGAGGTCTGGTTTGATAACCGTTAGTAGAGGATTATTGAAAGGATTTGATGCTTATACCGGTATTGAATTGGCAAATTTTGCGGTAAATGATAATTACAGAAAAGTAAATAATATGGTAGCCCATTTAGGCTCGTATGTTTTTTATCAATTTATTTTACCGTTAACATTGGAAATTGCGGAATATGTAGGTGCATCATATTTATACATTTTCTCTCTACCGAAAGATAAACTTATGGCTCATTATGAAACAATGGGGTTTGTTCATACCTCTGAAAAAATGAGAAGATTTGTATATAGTCATATAAAACCTGCCTATGATAAAGGTTGCGTATTTATGTGGCAGAAATTGTAAGATGTCAAAGGGCGTACATTATGTACGCCCTTTTTTATTGGCACCAAAAAACTGTGCTTGTAGTATTTTTCAGAGTAAATGCAAAGATTTGTGCATTTACTTTGAAAATTATTTTATAATATAAAATTATACTTTTTTATCCACATCTCTTGCAATCATAAAAATAATAGTGTATATTATACTTATTAAATAAAAACAACAAAATATGCTAACAATAGAGAGAAGAACTTTACGGGGATATTCCGTAAAAGTGACTTCTCTTTTTTGGTTTTGTTGTTGCCCTGCATTTCTACACATTAGAGATGCAGGGACGGTTACACCGCACAGACGAAGTTGAGGCAAAGTGCCTCCTTCAAGTGCCTTTGTGTAACCTAAATAGAACATAGATTATTATAAAGAAGGAACCATTGGTAAACGCCGACGGGTAGTATCAAGCGGTTCCTTCTACAATTAAATAGCAAGCACCGAACCTAGTAAGTAGGTGTAGGGGAGGCTTGTAAGAATACAAAAAAAAGAAAGGAACCGTCCCGACAATAGGACGGTAAGGTAAAAAACTATGAGATATGCAACTATTTTAAAAACCACAGAACTCGGCAAGGGGAAAGCGTCTATAAAGGATTATGTGAGAGTATACCCTACAATGGAAGATGCGAAAAGGGATATGGAGAAATCCATTATGGACCTGTTAGGTCTTGACGGTCCCGAAGATATTAAGATCGCAATCGGAGAAGATGTCGAAGATTACAAAACCTATGGTTCTACCTATTCCTGCAAAATTGACGAAGATTACGCAGAAGTTAAGTGGGTGGACTGGGACAAAAAAGGAAAAAACGGTGTAGAGTACCACTGGTACATCTCTGACTGCGAGATAATGCGGGAAGTAAAAACCCTCTATACCTACACTTTAACAAAAGGACATATTTCTGCGTGGTCTTACCCTGTAATCTGCGACGGCAGAAAAATCATTGAATGGGAAAGTGTCGTTGAAGAAGTTGACGCAGAGTGGGAATGGGAATACGGTAGTAAAGAAGAAATCGTCTGTCGTATAGACGAAATTGATGTCGTAAACCTGTATTATTCCAACCACGATAAGGAATATTACTACAAAGTCTACACCTACAACGATAACCGTTCCGAAGTCGAAAATCTCCTTAAAAACCGTGCCAAAGCGGATATTGAAGAAGCGAAAGAAAAAGCAAGACTTCTTTCGGAAATGTTAGGTGAGTAAAAAAAAGAAAAAAAGAAAGGAAGCCGTACCCGTCGTGGTACGGCAAAGGTAAAATAAAATGGCAAAAGTTGAATTAAAATTAACAATAAAAGGAACAGTTCGTGAAATTTACGAAAAAATCTGCGACACAATCGAAGAGGCGATTGCCGAATTGAAAGTACAGGTAGAAGAAGCCGTCGGTCTTGAATATGTAGTATCCGAAGACGGCAAATATGCCAGAGCAGAGGAAGGAAAAATGAGTTGGGAGTGGAATGTAAAAGAGGAAACCACACCGTCTGACTATAAAGCCTATGGGCTTGAATTAAAGATAGAAAAAGACGGGAACTACCTCTGGGGAACTCCTTGTGTGAAAGCAGAAGTGATATATCTCGCAGAAGGAGAATTATATCGCAGTTACAAAAAGGCTCTCGAAGCTGTAAACGGCGACCACTCCAAAGTAGAGATAAAATACATAAATTAGAAAAAACCTTTTGCAAAGCCGACGGGCAATGCAGAAGGTTTTTTTATTTAAAACAAAAACATTTCTTATCTTTTCGGATAAAAGAATATCCGCAGGTGGTAATCTTTCTCACGATCCGTAAGCAAAATCTTAATATTAACATTTTCGCCTTCACAAAATACAATATAATCGTGATTTCCGTCTATATCTTTATCTTCCAAAGACAATTTTTCTACCAGCTTGGGAATATCGTGATGCCCGCCGGGGAGAACCACATCGGTCATAAAATCACTAAATGCCTGCATTTCCCCGGAAATTTCTTGATTTCCATTGGTGCCAGCTACTACGAACCATTTATTAAACCATTTCCCGCTACAATAATCCAAACGGTTGTAAGCGTACATATCCCAGTCTACCATAGGAAATTCAAGGTCTTTCACTAATTTATATTTATCCTTCATCGGTATCTTCCTCACAATCACAATATATTTTAATACATAAAGTATCACTTAATCTTTTTAATCGACGCACTTCGTTTACTAATTCTTTTGCGTCTTCAACCTGCTGTTCGGAATAGCGAGGTTTTAGGGAAATTGGATTTAGGGGCATTACTTTACCGTTTTCCGTTTTACGGACAATTTTCTTTGCTTCCAAGTATTCATCTCTTGGCACTGTGCCGTCTTCCAGATAAAGCCCAACAAGATAATTTACTTCATCATACAGCACTTCTAAATCACTACGGTCTTCTTTATCCAGTTCATCGGTTTCCTCGATCAGTTCCTCTAACCGTGCTGACCGGACATTCGCCAAATACCGTTTAGCTTCTTCATCAACAAAACGCATAAATAATCCTTTCTACGAAACAAAACTGTTTTCGTCCAGCTTTGCGATATGTTCTAACAACAAATACAGTTCGGAATAATCTTTGGGAACCTTACACATAATACTTCTTGCTTCCTTATAAACGGACAAAGGACACATGATGTAAAACTCGGTACCGATTTCCTTATCTTCATCGTTTTTGCTTTCCGCATAATTCATTACCTTGTTTGCATTAGCAACTAATTCGGAAAAAAAGTCTTTAATATAGATGCGTCCGGTATAGGACGGCAAAATACTGTTGATTTCCTTAATCAACTCGTAATTGCACTTCACATTGATACGGGCATATTTCATTTATTCATCTCCTTCATAATCTTTTTAATGTATTCTTCCAGCTTTTCTTCATCTTCAATCGAAAAGATTTCCGAAACATTTTCTATATCTTCATCAGATAATTCATCTACTTCATAATCCCATATTTCTTCAAACGGATTTATGGGCTTTAATTTGCAACCCACAACGGTACCTCTGATTTCCTGTACGGGAATAATAAGGCGGGGGTTGAACAAAATGAAGTTTCTTTCTAAATCTTTAAAGCAGGCTTCGTCGTCAAAAAGAAAACAAACAGAACCATATAATATAAAATGCCTTATATCTCCGTTGGGGATATACAAGCGTCCAGCATCAGATATATATCGTTCAGAAGTTTCTTTTATTTCAACGGGCTTGCCCGGCTCTTTTAAAAGTATTCGCATAGCCGTTCTCCTTTGTTTTATTTATGTATATTATACTTTGACGATTGCAGAAAATCAAATTTTTACAGAATAAGTATATAATACTAAAAATTTGCATAAAAAAGCGTACTATACTATAATAGAACCAACAAATAACAACGACTTTACAAGGTATCATTATGATACTCTGTGCAATTTAAGAAGGGAGAAAAATATGGCAGAAGCGTTAGAGTGCGTATTCGAGAAAACCATATACCAGCGTGAGCCAAACGATGTTACAATCGCCCTTTATCACGCAACAGGGAAAAGCGTAATCGTAACAGGTTCGATGTTACCGATTGCAAAGAAAGTAAAATATGTATTTTACGGAGAATGGGTAAATCACCCGAAATACGGCAAGCAGTTTAAAATGACGGAAGGATATGACACTGCAAAGCCTTCGACAAAAGAGAGTATAAAGGAATACTTGGCAAGCGGTACTATAAGGGGTATCGGACAGAAGACCGCAGAGCGCATTGTTGAAATGTTCGGCGATGAAACATTAGATGTTATGAAAAAGGATATTTTCTGTCTTTTGAAAGTAAAAGGGCTTACAAAGAATAAGATTGAAAAAATCAAGACTTCGTTTGATGAAAATTTCGCTGGCAGAGAAACCATTGTGTTATTAGGGAAAAAAGGCATCTCTCCGAAGATTGCAAGTAAGGTCTATCAGAAGTTTAAAGATAAGGCAATTAAGATTATTGAGGAACAGCCTTACCGTTTATGTATGGTGCAGGGAATTACTTTTCCCGTAGCAGACAGCTTGGGACCGCAGACCGAAGCCTATGAGTTAAGTTATGACCGTTTTTTTATTTGTGCCAACTATGTATTGGCAGAAAATGAAAATAATGGAATGAAAGATTATATCGGAAATCGTACCGCAGGAAGTTTATCAATGACGGTGCAGGATTTTGGCAATGCAATGTTATCTCTTCTGCGAATGAAGAGCATGACCGGAGAGAAGATTTGCGAATATACCATAAGGGCTATCAAGGACGGACACTTAAAGATGCTTGTTGACAACGGAGTACAGTACATTTACCGTCCCGGAGTTTATCGCATCGAAAGAAGACTTGCTGAAAATATTGCAAGACTGACAAGGAAAGAGGTGTCAAAAACCGTAGAAGACATTGATGCCTATATAAAAAAGGCAGAGAATGAATTAAGAATAACCTTATCGGAAGAACAAAGGCAAGCAGTTCTTAATGCGTATCAGAACAATCTTTCTTTGATTATTGGACCGCCGGGAACCGGAAAGACAACCGTAATACAGGTTATCGTTTACATTTTTAAGGAATTAAACAAAAATTCGCAGATCACTTTGTTAGCACCCACCGGACGGGCAAGCCGACGGATTACCGAAACAACAAATATGGACGCTTTTACAATCCATAGCTGTTTAGGACTTCATACGGAACAGATTAACGATGTAAATGAAGAAGAAGAATATAAAATCGAAGAAGGACTTGTCGTAGTAGACGAAATGAGTATGCTTGATGCAAGGGTAGCTTACCAGCTGTTTGCAAGCATCAGAAAGAAGTGTAAAATCATATTGTGTGGCGACGACGACCAGCTTCAAAGTGTTGGCGCAGGTGCCGTTCTTCGAGATATGATTACTTCGGAAGCATTACCCGTAACTACATTAAAAAACATCTATCGCCAAGATGCACAGAGTTTGGTGTATCGTAATTCCCACAATATTCGTGAGGGAAAATATGAATTAGAATATGGCGAAGATTTTATGATATATGAAACCGATGAAACAGCAGACATGGAAGAACAAATGATTGCTATGTACTTGGAAAAAATCAAGGAACACGGCAAGGAAAATGTAATGCTGTTATCGCCTTTTAAGGAACATGACGCAGGTGTTTATAACTTAAACTCCCGTATTCAGAAAATCCTTAATCCCGATGCAAAGACAGAGTATCAAGGAAACGGTAAAACATTCCGCACTGGAGATTTGGTAATGCAATTAAAGAACAATGAAACGCAGGCAAATGGCGATATTGGTGTAGTAACTGCAATTCATAAAAGGGACGGTGAACAGATTGTATGCGTAAAGTTTGAAAATGACCGCAGGGATTACTTCGATGAAGAAGCCGGGGAAGAATTAAACTTGGCATACGCTTATACCGTACATAAAGCACAGGGTAGTGAAGCAAAGTGCGTAATTACTTGTATGCACGATATGCACTCTGTAATGAGGAAGCGTAATATCTTTTATACTGCGGTTACAAGAGCAAAGCAGGAAGTAATTGTATTCGGACAGAAGAGAGCCGTAGAAAAAGCAATTCAGACTGCCGATAAATCAAAGCGTAATACCGGACTGAAACAGATGTTAAAGCAGGAATGTAGCTGTTGGATTACAGTAAATTGAAATTAAAGGAGTAACTATGATTGTCGTAAAAATACACGATAAGCGTTGCATAAATAAATACAGAATTGAATTTTTTGATACAGAAATTGTAACAGAAGAAATCATCAATTTTGTAAGAAGTAATGAAAAAGTATTTAGAATTATGTTGTTTGACAAGATATATGACCGGGAGGAATTTCTAAATCAGTTCAGTCAAACAACCTGTTCAGAAGAAAGCGAAAAAATACAAGTAAAACCCTAAAAAGGAGAGAATATAGAATGTGGGGGCGAATTATTTTTTTAATAGTTTGGTTTTTCTTCTTGATTGTCGTTGGTCCTTTTATAAAAAATGAAAAAGTTATAAAAGGAGTAAATATTGCAACATTCATTATTGGCATAGGATTTATGATATGGCTTGGTATAGATATTACAAACATATAAGAGAGGAGAAACAATGGATTTTGAAATATTAGGCTTTGAAGTTCCTATCATAATGATTGTATTGCTGTTTCTTAAAATCATAGGTAAATTTGTAAGAAATGTAAAAATTATGATAGCAATAAGTATAGGTGCCGTTATTGTCGGGCTATTCTTTGGAATATGGCTCGGAATAAAAATTCCCGGCATTTAAGAGAGGAGAACAGATTATGCAGACGATTATTATACCCGACAACAATCCGAATATGGTACCCGCTATGATAGCAGTTATAGGTGGTGTACTTTTTGTATTTTTCGTAATTCGCATCATTCTGACATTACGAAGAAAAAAGAAACTGGAAAGATTGCTGGAAGAATTAAAGCAGGCACGAGATAATAGTTAAGAAAGGAAGGAAAAAGGTAATGAAGAAAAAACTGATATTACTTGCTGTATTGACTATGACACTGGCTATGGTATTGACCGGGTGTAAGGATATACAGATTTTTGAAAAAGTAGAAGAGTTGCAAAAGGTTCAGCTGACGGAAGATGAAATTATGCAGAATGTCTACTATGTCAAGGAAGGTACCCGTTTTACGCAAGTATACTTACCGCAAGGTAATGCTACAAGCCGAACCACCAAAATCAATACCGGACGCATTGTTTATTTTTATGATGATGAATTTATGATGCCCGATCATTACAAGGGAGAATTGATTGCATACGCATCAGCGGAAGCAAATCTTACATCGGTCACGCTGGAACGATTTGAGGATATTGGTTACAGCTTTGGAATTTATGGTGGAAGTATACAAAGCGACGGATATTATCACTTTTCCGTAAAAAATGATACAATCGAAGGTTCCGAAGCAAGAGAATTGTTTTCAAAAACAGCAAGCGATGAAATCAGAATTGTAACTGTCGGCGGTATTGATGTAGCAAAACTTATAGATGAAGGAAGCGGAATTATCTTGAAATTAGAGCAGGACCAGCCCTACATTATTGAGTTTTATGCAGGAACCTATTTTTATAGAGCATCGTTTGTTGCAGATACGCATTTTATGAGGGCTTTTGAAGTATATAACTTTGACAGCGACTACATAAGCGACACTACGCATGGATATATGTGTTTCAATACTCCCGAAAGTCTGAAAAGCGGATATTACAATGTGAATGGAACGGGACTTATGGCATACCACGCTTACGAAAAGGGCGAAGTAGTAGAAAATGAGGATATGAATGAAGGCTATTATGCAAATATTGGCGAGGTAATCGCTTCCTACTCACAGCAATACAGTGTAAATGTTCCGCAGGCTACCAAAGATATGATAATTGAAGTAGTATATGGAAATATTACCGATCCCATAGACCAAAATATTGAGGTGGGCGGTTATTTGCAAGCACCGGACGGCACCGGGTACGATATGGAAGTAAATGAAAGTAAACATACAATGACGATTACGCTGGCAATGGCACAAGCTGGCGAATGGACGCTTAATATCAGCCCGAAATCACTGGAAGTAATTGAAATCAATGTTATCGGCGATGAAACCTTTGAAGATACCACATTGTACGAGCAGGAATTTGTAGTTGCAGAAGATGCACAATATCAGATGTTTTATGCAGATATTACAGGAGATTTAGATGCCAAGATACAAGCATCTGTTATCGGTGAAGACGGCGTTACTTATAACTTCCTTATCGGAACCTATAAAGATGCAGACGGATTTAAGCGTAATTATATCTATGTAAAAGTACCATACCTTAAAGCAGGCACTTATACGGTTAAGATATATTATTACAAATCTACAACGGGCATTGAAAATTGTCAGCTGATACAGTACGACGCAAACAGCAGTGATATTTTCTTTTTGGAAGAAGAAGAAAGGTTGGAATTGTTAAGTGAGTAAAAGCGAAATCATAAAAGAAGCAATGATTGAAGAAATAGAGGGTTTCCTTGTGAAAAACAAGGGAACCTCTACGGGTTTAACGCTAACCGAAAAACTGAAAAACATTGATAAATCAGACTTTGGAAGTATCGAAAAAATATATGAAGAAATACATGAAGATACGGAAAAAGAATAAGTAATTAAAGAAGTCAAAATGTAAGGTAGAATGAAAGGAGAGAGGTAATCAGTGGAATTTTTAAAAGAATTATATACTATACGGGAAGCAAGAATGTCTGATATTATAGCGATAATATCAATGCTGTTATTATTCTCATTATTTATGATGATTTTCTTTCGTTTAGTCGATGATAAAATTACGGTAAAAAATATTGTTTTGTCTTTGATTTATTCCCCGGCAATTTTTTTGTCCTTTTTGTGGATTTTATATTATGACGAAAAAAATGGTTTTATAGCAATAATACCTATATGCTTTTGTTTGCTATGTTTATTGATATACGCATCTATTCGTTATATAAAAAAAGCAAGAAGCCGAAACCAAAGGAAAATGGAAGCCTTCATAGAGGAAGGCGAAAGAGGAAAAGAAAAGGTACTTTCTTATATAATACCGGAAACAGCGAATAAAGAAGGGAAATGTTAGAAATGAATAAAAAGCAAAAAAAAACAATTCTAATTGCTGGTGCAGTCCTTCTTGCAGTTATAATGATAGTGACTGTATTGGGAAAAATCGAAAAAGAACCCAAAGTTGATAGTAACCTATTTAAAGAGGTAACAGATATTCCCGGCTGTGAATTTGCTGTAAACCGAAATAGTAGCGATACTGCAACGACGGTAATGGAAATTTCTAAAACCATTAACTTCTTGGATTATGAAACCTATCGTTTTTGTAACGGTGAGGATTTGTATTTATTGTTCAATATGAACCGCTATATAATTGCTGTAAAGAAAGGCACATCATTCAATTTATCCGAAACGGAACCTGCCGTGGCATTTCAAAATAATTCCTTGTCGGGAATATGGTTTGAAGTTGCAGAAGACGCAAAGTTAAAGAAAAAAGGGAACACCTCGACGATTGAAGTAACAGCACAGGTTGTTATTACAAATACGCTTTATAATGACTTTACGGGAAAGCTGATTACCATAGAGAAAGACGGCGAAGAATGGACGATGTTTGCCGGATTTGTTCATGCAGACGACGAAGAAAGTATTGCAATGGTTGACTATATAAGCAGTACATTTAAGGCATCAGAAGTCACACAGGTTGCACAAGCAGATTTTGAGGTAAATATCGAAGAAGGAACAAAAACAGAAGAACCTTCTGCAAATGAAGATGTTTCCGAGGAAATTTCAGAACCTATTAGCGAAGAAGCGTCCGAAACAGTATCAGAAGAGATTTCAGAAACCACAACGGAAGACATATCGGAAGATGTATCAGAAGAAGTTTCGGCATCAGAAGAGGAGAGTGAGAAACCGTCGGATCCCCCGGAAGAAAAAGAAGAGATAGAGGCAAAAGAAAATGAAACCCTTACGGCATCATCTACACAAAGAGAAGTAGAAGATAATGTCAACACAGCGTATTCTTCCACTGTATATTCAATGCTTCCCGTAGGCAGTATCGGATATATGGATATATTAAACGAAGAAATCGGAAAAACGGAGCCTGCATATATTAAGGTACTGGAAATCCACGATGAAGCAGAAACAAATAAGCTGATTGCAGAATATGAGGCACAAACTGGCAATAAAATATATTCCACTATGGAAATTCCAGACGGGTGCCACATTGAAGCTGTCACTTACGAAGTTCGCTATACAAGTGAAAATTGGTCCTATGTCGATATAAAGCTATGTAGTTTAAGTGGCGAAGAATTAAGGTATCGTGGTATGCCGTATTCTTCAAAAACATACGATATATGCAAACCATTGAAAGAAAACAACGACTGGGTGCAGGGATATACGGCATTTTATATTATTCCGGACGGCTGTACGGAATATGCGTTAAGATGTTCGGGCATTATCAATAACGATGAAACAAGACCTGCTTGGTTTTATGTAAATACAAGATAGGAAAAGAGTTAAACTAAAATTAAAAAGAGTTTTCCTAATGGTAGGAGAACTCTTTTGTCTTTTAAAAATATAAAAAATAGGATATAATATGTAAAAAATACATATTATAGGAGAAAAAAATGAAGATAAAAGTATTCCACGGAGTAAGTACAATTATGGTAGAAGCAGTGGACGGAACTCTTACATTTTGGGGAACCATTTTCAGCTTATATAAGGATAATAAAAATCAATATTATGTTGATAACGAAGAGGGCAGACGCAATGTAAATTTCTTTGGAAAATACGACGATCAGAAAGAGGCAATAAAGAAATTTAGAGAATATATGCAAGAAATGATTGAAAATACTGCCTCGACGAAGTTGCTGGAATATTTCGATGTTCCACTTGCAGATTGCATTAGTCAAATCAAATTGTATCGAAAAATGGGATATTTAACAATAAACGAGGGCAGAAACGGAATTAGATATGTAAGGTATAAGGAAGATACTAACGATGCTATTTTAGATCTTAAAACCGGAAAAATCATTGAAGATGTAACCTTTATAAAAAATCAGATTTGTTAATATAAAAAATACCGTAGGCAAAGGCTTACGGTATTTTTTTGACTTTGTGTATATGGAAAAGTATAATATACATAGAAAGGAAATGGTGCTTATGAAGAAACAAAAAAGTATTTATAAAGTAAAAAAAGCAGTCGAAGAAGCCAAGAAAAAATACGATATTACGCATCTTACAATTATCTGCGGATATAAAGCCTTGTATAGTGGCGTAATTGATAATTTTTTCAGTAATTGCGATATAAGTATGGTTGTGTATAGGAATGAACTTTTGGAGAGAGAAGTAATCGGCAAAGATGTTCTAAATAATAACAAATTGTTTCTTTTTATAAGCGAAGTAGAAGAGGAGAATTGATATGAATTATACGGAAATTTTAAACAAATGGGGCGAATACATAAATTATAACCGGGAGCAGAAAACATTTAATCTAATGAATAATGATTACCGTTTTCATAAGATTGGAGAAACCATTGAAAGAATTTTGCAGGAATATGACGGTACGGGTATGCTTGCGGTTATTTATGCAAGATTACACTTTGAAAGAGTAATGAGTGAGGGGAAAATATCCGTTTTGGATATATTGGAAAATCCCGACTGCATCAGAAAAGAGAGAGAAATGTATGAGTGCCTAAACTCTACGGTGGCTACCGATGCAGAGAAAAAATTTATCAGTAAATTAAACAGCCTGTATGCACAAGTGACGCAGGGGAAACTCATTGGCGAGGGCGAAGATAACCGAAAGGAAATTATGAACTCGCTGGATAATGTAATGACGGATATTGCCAAATGCAATGTTGACCTTTATTTAAAGGGTGAAAAAGTCGAAGAAATTAAACATATCAGCACCAAACTGCATATTTTCAACAACCTTGCAGAGTGCCTACTTACGATTGAAAAATCAGCAGACGGTATGTATTATTGCTTTATTTCGGCAGAAAAGACCGCAGATTGTTATTTTTCATTCTTTATTAAGAATAATGGCAATATCATTTCCATAAATGACAGAGCAAACGAACAATTTATCGGACAACACGCAGTATCAAGAAACGCAAGGTGGACGGAAAAGAAAGCCGACGGCATTTTCCCGTATGACTATATTTTTAATTATTCCGGTTACGATTATAAGGGCTATGCGACCAAATACGAGATAAATGAAAACGCAGTAGATATGTATAATCTTGGTATTGAAGTATTTATGCCTATTATTATTGCGATGCTATTGCTGGTGTTTAAGTTTACTGATAAGGAAGTAGACCTGCCTATGAAGCATTTAGACAGTTTTCTTCCTGCAAATATCGAAAAGATAGAAAATCATGCACTTATGCCTATTGAAAAAAGTGAACTGGCAGTAAAGCAGGCAGAAATCAACATTTCATACAGCAATGAAGAAATTATAAACGGTACTCCTGCCGAAGAATTTACGAATAAAGATAATCACTGGGACGAGCAAGGAGTTTTTGAGAATAAAAACCAGTATATGATTGATTTATGGGGAGAAGGGTTTGTCTATGATCCCAGCAATTTGTTTCAAAAAAGTAATGTTACCTATTTAATTGATAAAGAAAAGGAAGAAAACAAAGAACTTTCCTACATACCGGAATTTGTGGGTACCGAAAAAAAGATGCGTATGCAGGTATATACCGATGCACGAAAGCAGTTAGCCGATTATATGCGGGGCAAAATTTTTGAAGAATGGAACCGTTTTGGAAGAACGGATGCAGTAAGAAAGTGGTATACAGAAGCCCTTGTAGAAAACAAAGATTATCTGCTTCGTTTAATGTATGAAACTTATGCAGGAATTAACAACGAGGAAGTCAAGACACACACGCTGATAAATTATGGTTCAGCCTCCACAATTTATCATACAGAAAAATGTGTTATCGGCATTAGGTATGGCGAAGAACCGGATATGTGGGAAGTAAGCCGTAAGGACGGTTATCTTGGTTGCATAAAGACACCCAGCTTAAAAGGTTATTATTTTGATAGTCTTCTTGATGAAAGTAATGGAAAGAAATGTAATATGTGGTTTGTATTTATACCGCAGAATTGGAAAAACCTTGAAGAATTGACCGGAAAAGAAGTTCCTAAATGTGTGAAAGGCTGGTTAAGGAACGGTCACTCTTCTTCCGGCAATCATTTGCTCGATTGCACCGACGCAGCAGATGATGTTGGAACGCCGTTTGAAAGATATGAAAGCAGAAGAGAACAATATTGTAACCTTTATGAAAACAATAGCAGAGTAGTGGCTGAATACTCTTTCTGCTTCGCGTGGGGATTTTCAAAAAGCGGTTGGAATAAATTTGTAAAAGAGTATGAGAAAACCTATAAGGAAGGAGAGGAGTAACTTCTATGGATAGATTAACAGAATGTGTTGGCTATCATAATAATAAGCCTATTTATAGAGCCAAAATTGATATGCGAAAAATTGGTGCCGTAGATAAATTAAAGCAAGCATTAGGAGAATATGAAGATGCCGAGGAACAAGGGTTGCTTTTAAAGTTGCCTTGCAAAGTAGGGGACACACTATATCGCATTGATACAGATGAAAAAATAGAAAATGTCGAAATAGAACCCTTTTTCATAGAGTATATTGTTATCTGCGAAAAAGGAGATGTTTTATTCAAGTATGATGCTTATGACGGAGTTATTTGCAATTTAGAGAATATCATCACTGATAAACCATATTTAGATTATTATAGGGTATTCCTTACCAAAGAAGAAGCAGAGCAGGCATTGAGATTGATGCAGAAAAGAGAAAAATATCAGAAGGGAGAATAATACAATGGTAAATGCAGTAGAAAGAGTAGCAAGAGAGGCAGGTTTAAAAGTGGTAACATTCGATGTTATTGGGGAAATCACATCAAAACAAAGAAAAATCAGCAATAATTACAGAAAATACCACAAGTTACCGACATTAAGAGGCACAGTAAAAGGAAGAGTGCGGAAAAACGCCGAAGATATTGTAGTTGCAGGAACACGGAGTAAAAAAAGTAAGTATTTTCATAGAAATACGGAAGGTAAACTTATTACACTTACCGCAGGAAGCAATGACTGCATTAACCCGTTTGATATGAAATAAGCGAGGTGGATATGCAAAAATATTCAGAAATTGCACGAAACTTTCTGCATGATAAAGACAAAAAAGAGCCGTATATTGTGCATCGTGGAATATATTGGGGAAATACACAGGATATGGAAGACCTTTTTATTCTTTTTGGCGGTGACCGGAAGAAAGTCTATGAACGGACCAAGTGTATAGGGCATCACGCCCGCTTTAAATATGTTATGGATAGATTGGATAGAGAAAGTAAGGAAAAAGACGCTATTTTTAAAAAGTGTTATATAAACTATCCGGGTATCATCAATAGACCTACAAGATGTTTTATATTAAAAGAAGGGGATAAGAACGATGAACGAAAACCATAAATGTAGCGAAAGTGACAGATGCGTATGTTATAAACAGAAGGATAACAGTGCAGAAATGACTATGATGTTCAATAAAGATATAAAGACTGTAGATATTTCGGCATCTATATTTATACGCAATGACGAACCGATGTTTGAACCTATGGAAAATGAATGGGTTAAGCATTCGGCTAAATACGGTCACTGGCAACAAATATCTCCCACACTGGGTATAGAAGATATTACATTTCTGTACGAAAAGAGCAGGGAATTATTTGGAAAGTCGGTGTGATTATGAGTTTAAAAGCAAAGCATAAATCATTGTCGAACAAAGTAAGAGAGCAGATACATAATAAATACGCAGGACATTGTGCGTATTGTGGCTGTGAGATCACCTGCAAGGAAATGCAGGTGGACCATATAATACCAAAGTATCAAGAAGAAATAAGAGAAATCAATACTGATGCTATGGAAAACTATATGCCCGCTTGTAGACAGTGTAATTTTTATAAATCCACTTTTTCAGTAGAAGATTTTAGAGAAAGATTAACGACGGTGATGATAAAAAATCTACAAAAGAACTTTAATTACCGATTGGCTATAAAGTATGGGCTGGTTTCAGAACATATAAGCCCAGTAAAGTTCTATTTTGAGCAATATAATGAATGGAAAGGAGATGCTAAATTTTGACAGAAGTAAATTTAAACGCAGAAGTTTCTCTGTTGCAGGCGGTATCAGAACTGTATGCTCATAAAGTAAAGAAAAAGATACTTCAATTTAAAATTATATTCGGAGATACAGAAAAAAGAGAAGTAATTATCGGAAAATCGTATAGTAAGGTGCAGGAAAAATGGCAGTATTACATTAAGGAAAAAAATCTCCCAGCATTTGCTTATTCGGAATACAATTTTCTTGCCAATATATCACGCATAAAAGGTATTGGTGGGTGTTTTAACACGGTAGAATACATAGTTCAGAGGCAGGAAGGAGAATGATATGAAAAACACAGAGAAAGCAATGTTGGTAGTAGATATGCCTATCGACTGTATGCACTGCTATTTAAGTATTCCCGCCAAGGAAAAACATACAGGACAATTTTGTTTGAAGTGTGTAAAAGAACCTACACTGATGATTACCAAAGAAGAAGCAGAAGTAAAACCTTACTGGTGTCCGTTAAAGCCTGTACCGATACCGCAGGTTCATTACTGTACGGACAATGAATTTCAGCGTGGTGCGAAGACTGGGTATAATGCCTGCATCACGGAAATATTAAAAGAAGAAAAGGAGAAATCAGCAAATGAAAAAGGTTTTTAAGAATATTAAGGTAATTATATTGTTTATGGCACTTATTACAGCAGGGATTGGGTTAATTCTTTCCGTAATTAAGTACAATAAAATAACGAATTATTATTCGGAAAAAGTAGTTGCAGTAAAAGTTGGCGAAGTAGAAGAAAGCTATGATTATGTTGGTTGGCTGAATATAATAAAGACAGAAACTCACTACAACTATGTTTACGAATATGAGTGGAACGGGGAAACATATAAAATTGAATTAGAAAAATCAGAAACAAAAAACTTATGGAATATATTAAAAACCATATTTACAGGCACCGGAAATGGCGAAAAATTGGTATGTCACTTAAACCCAAAAACACCTTATGAAGCTACATTGGAAACAACAAACGAGGTTGCTATATATTCTGTTTGTTTCATTATTACGCTGATGTGTACTGCGTATACAACTATCTGTGTAATTGAAGAGAACACAAAAATCAAAGAGGGAGAAGATTATATCAAGAAAATGATATGGACTTGCCCCTGCTGTAAAAGTGAAAATGTTGGAGCAAGAGAAGTAAAGCACATAAACAAATCGTCCCGTGTTATAAATCAAAAAAGGTGGTTGTATTGCCGTGATTGCGATTATCAAGAAGTAAGGCTTGAAACAGAAGAAACTTATGATGCGTCTGATTTAAAGGAGAATAAAAATGAAGAGAGTTAAAAATTTATTAAAACCACAGGTTTTATGCTTGCTTTTTGCAACAATCGTTTCCGCTATACTGGTGGCAACAAGCTATGCAAATTATAAAAAGGCTACCGCTAATCACAGCGAAAAGGTAATTGGAGAGATAATAGAAGTAGAAAAAATAAGCGAAAATTATATTTCTTTCTTCGACACCATAAATACTAAAATTACATATAAAGTTATATATGAGTATGAATGGCAGGGTAAAACCTATCAGACCGAAGTAGAAAGGGGACTTGGATTATTTTTAAACTATTTTGAGGAAGGCACAAAAGCTATATGCCATATAAACGCGGAAAATCCAAATGATTTAGTTGTAAATGCTTCTGATCCCATAATAGCACCTATCGTATTTTTTTGCTGTTTTTTTATAAGTTTTATAATTATTGCAACCTATTTTCTTTTTGATAGTGAAAAAGACCGCATCGTGCCGATGAAAGACAAAAGAGAAGTGATATGCACTTGCCCGTATTGCAAAAGTGAAAAGGTAGGCGTAAAAGATGTCTTAAATGATACCGCTATTACTCCTTATATCCAAAATATAAGAGAAGCAATGAAAAACGAAACCGATGTAGATTTGAGAAATCGTGCAGAAGATTATTTAAAATATATTCAACATCTGCAAAAAACTAGAAAAATTTGGGCGTATTGTATGATATGCGGTAGGACAAGCGAGAAAAAAGAAGTGCCGATTGAAACTTCTGACGATGATATAATCGAATTGGCAACAGCTGAATGGCGTAACCGGGAGAAAAAATTATCTTTGGACGAACTGGAAGCAGTATATCTTGCTAGATACATTAGAAAAAAAGAAAATAAAACATCAGAGGACGAAGTAGAAAACTTCATTAACTGGTGTCGAAATAATATATAATATGAAATGATATTCCCTTACGGAAAGTAGGGGAATATTTTTTATGGAAAAACAATGAATAAAAATGAACTGCTAGTTTTTTGCTATTTATAACGAATTAAAGTATAATATACTTATAACATTAAAGAAAGGAAACAGCTTATGAAAAACGAATTACAAGCATTATTAAAAGAAGAAAATGCGTACTTACAAATCAATGAAGCGTTTGCATTGCATCATTACATCTTTACGCCAGAAACTGACATATTAGGACGGACGGGAGAATATTTGGAATTGGAAATGCTTTGCATCAATGACGGTAAAAAAAATGGCTTTTCACGGTTCATCGAAGCAAGAGATACGCAGGGTATTATTGATGAAACAGAAAAAGCAATGGAAGACATTATGCAGACCTACACAACCCAACTTGTCAGAAGGTGGAAAGACGGTTTGGATATAAGTAAGGAACCCAGTCAATTTTTAAGATATATGTAGGAGAAAAAACTTGGATAAATTAAAAGAATTGGCAACAGCCAAAGCAAATTTTATCAGCGAAATGGAAGAGTATAAGAAAAATTATAGAGAATTATTATACGAATTGCTAGAAAAATACAACCTGCATAAAGATTGTGAGTATAACGGAAGGGTAGGGATATTTAGAGTTATAGAAGACCGTTACTCTAATATCCGTCCGTATGAAGTTAGGTTTTTTCCTTATACGAGAAACGGAGAGTTATCCTTAAAATCAAGTGATTGCTTAATTATTTCCGAAAACAAAAATGACGAAATGTTTGAAAAATACATAGAAAAAGTAGGCATTAAAACAATAGAGGGGCAAAGAAGTGAAAACGGGTAAACAGATAGAATTAGAGAGAAATAAAAAAGGAACGGAACAGATGCAGGAGTATGAAGACTTCGATAGGATCAGCGTCGATGTTGTAACACTGGAAGAAAAAGTCCCGGTGGAGTTTTTTAATGAAAAGTCGGTTTTGGTAGTTCCTATTATAAAAAGCGGAGTATTGGAATTATATAATTCAGATGTAGAAGAAGACGAAGTATTAAGCGATTATGAGTATTTGTATAATACGGACAGAGGTGCCTTTTTAGCAATGCTGGATAAAGGAATGAAATTAAAGGGACGCGACTTAATGAAGAGAGTAGTGGACCAAAGTTACAAGCATCGCATTATTCGATTGTTCTTTGACGCAGAAATGGAAGACGAAAATGTAATTTTTGAAATGACGCAAATATCCAGTATGCCCGTATACAAAGAAATAGTAGTATCTTCCGGATTACAAGAATATCAACACTTTTGGGATTTCACAATGAAAATAATGCTACCGATGCGGGTAACAAACGGGGAGTATCAAGTAGAAGTAAAAGAATTTGCAGATGCTACTTGCGTTATTTATGAAAAGCAAAAGCGAAATAAAGATGAAATCGAAAGATATATGCAGAAGCTAATCGGGCAGGAAGAATTAGATTTATACCCTATGGAAACATTTTTAAAAATTATGGGTTATCTGAATTTTATAATGGAACACCCGGAGTTGAAAGAACTGGGAGAACAAAAAAAGCGTAGCCGGACAAGCGGTAACAAAAAGACATCAGAACCAACGCAGAAGAAATCCGAAGAAAAGGCGAAAATGCGTGAAATATCACTGAATGGAATTTTAATGCGTACAAGTAACCAAAAGGTTGCAAATACTATGAGAAGCAGACAAATTCATCGTGTGGCTACCTGCTGGGGCGTAAGGGGACATTTTAGGCACTATAAAAAGACCGGAAAGGTGGTTTATATTGAACCTTATGAAAAAGGAAAAGATGCAGGTAAGAGAATAAAGAAACATTACAAATTATAGGAATAGGAGAAAATTAAGTATGGGAAGAGTAAGTTTGTATGATGAAAAAGCAAAGAGTGAAAGAGTATTTTGGATAAGGTTAATCGCAATTTTGTTTTTGATTGTATTTGTAGTAAATATTATTGTTATGAATTTTTGGGAAAGTAGTATTACAGCTACCATAACGGTTAAAGAAATGACAAGCAATCACAAATTTATCTATATTACAACCGAAGACGGCGATGAATTGGTACTGGATAACAGAAATGCTCCTTTTCGGCTGAAATTCGACAGCGCAGAAATATATGGAGATTTAGAGGTAGGAAGCACCTATGAATTTACCACTATCGGTATAAGAAGTCAGTTCCTTGGACTATATGAAAATATCATCGGTTACACACTGGTAGAAGATGCAAAAAATGCTTCGGATAATACTGACATGATTAAAGAGATGAATGAGAAAAAAGAGCAGGGTTTTACCGTTGTTATCAGCGTGGGCGAAGGAATACTGGACGCAGAAGATGATTTTACTTTCACAGAAGAGATTTTTTCAGAATACAGCGTTATGGTAGATTATGATAATAAATCCATTATTTTAACAGAAAAATAAGGAACCCAAAATGGAAATAATGAAAATACTTATACAAGGAAAATTTGCAAGAGAAAAGGAGAATAAAAAATTTATGAGTAGTGCAAGTTATACCGTTTCGAGAGAACATATCGTAAGAGGAGAGATTTACTACATCATTCCGAAAGAAGAAGCAGGAAATTATTACGGATTAAACGCAGGGGGAAGACCTGCAATTATTATAAGTAATGATATGATTAACGAAATGAATGATGAAGTAGTTATTGTTTATTTATCACGATGCGAAGGGTTCACAAGACATCTTCCGACAGATGTGAAGATTTCTTCATCAAGAGAACCTTCCTACGCATTATGTCACAAACCGTTTACGATAAAAAAGGAAAAGCTGGGTAAATTCATCAATCAGTGTACGGAAGAAGAAATGGCTGAAATCGAAAAAGCACTAACCATTGCTCTTACACCGACGGTTGATAAGGTTACAACGAAGGAGGCGGTTGCTACCTATAAAAAATGGCAGGATTTTGTGCAGAAGAAAATGGAAGCAAACGAAACAATCAAGGGAATTGATGAAGTTAAAGAAGAAAACGATGTAGAAGCAACTGTGGAAATTAAGGAAGTATCAGAACCGATTGTTGATATTAAGGCAATGCCGGAGTACATTAAGCTGGAAGCAGAAAGAGATGTATATAAACAGTTGTATATGGATTTATTGAAGGAGAAGTAATATGTGGGATAAAAGTATTAAATTAAGAGAAAACGCCGTTATTTATAAGCAGTATGATGCAGAAGACGGTCACTTTTTAAAGTCCTGTGTATTCCCTTCGGAATTATATCCGATTAACTGCAATAAAGCTAATCCGCTTCGGACATTTCATCACGAAAACACGGTAGAAATTGCTGATGAAAAAGTAAAAGAAGTAATAAATAGGGCAACTTACCGTATTGGTGGTTGTTATCAGAATACTTTTGAATTATTAAAACTTCTGCAAGAAGCTGGAATTGAGGACATCAAGACTTATGCAGGGTGGGCGTGTATCACAAACACCCAGTTACCAGTGCATCACGCATGGCTGGTAGTTAATGGCACCAGCGTTCTTGACCTTGCAGATGAAGTTGATGCTATCTTGGAAATCGAAAAAATCAGAAATAATCTGAATGGAGAAGAAGTAATCAATAAAATGGTAGAATACCGAAAAAGCGTAATAAATATGAAGAATACGGAACGCTTACAGCATATAGGGAAGTGTTCCAAAGGAATATATTACATTGGTTGTGAATGTGAGCCGTATGAAGCAAGTAAAATTTATCAATCATTGATTGCAAGATACCCGAACCACGAAGCACAGCGGAATGTAAACAGTATTACCGGACGCAATCGGACACAGCAGGCACTTTTAAATGCAGGATTGATATAAAAGGAGAGAGAATATGGAAACACAAAGATACGATGTAGATACAGTAAAAACCGGAAAGAATATTACAGAGGCACGAAGAAGAAAGAATATCGGCGTGGATCAGCTTGCAAAGGCATTAGGCATTTGCGGTGGGGCAGTGTATAAATGGGAAAGGGGAACGGCAATGCCCCGAATTGATAATTTCTTTGCATTGTGCAGTATATTAGATGTTGCCCCGGCAGATATATGTGTTTTTTATAATCAAGAAAGCACAGAAAAAATGCGACAGTTATGCAGGAAATAGCACTTGTAATTTTCCTAAAAATATTGTAAAGTATACTTGTAACAAATAGTTCACAACAAAATAGACTAACAAAAGGAAGATACTCCAACGGGGTAACTTCCTTTTTTTGTTGTCGCAAAGCCTAAAAAGGCAGAAAGGAGGTTGCCTATGAGTGCAATCGTATATAAGGAAACTTTCCTCGGCGAAAAGATAAACTACTGTGCAGGATTACAGAAGTTTATGTGGTTTGAGCAGAGGAACGACGGAAGTGGGTGCAGTATTATGCACTCATTCAAGACGGAAGCAGAAGTCAAAGAACACATCAAGCAGGTAAAAGAAGCCGAAGAAGAAAAACGGTTAAAAAATGCTTGGTGGCACAATTAAGAAACGGAGGAAAAGACGAAATGGAAGATTTCTTGACAAAAACCCACTGTGACAGATGCGGTGGTAAACTCATTGCAAGAGTAACAAGTATGATAAACGAAGACACTATCTGTTTATCGTGCAAAAAAGTGGAACAGCAGTTACCTATCTATGAGCAGGCAAGAGCCGTTGAGTTCGGAGAGGTAAAGGCTGGGAACTACAATTACGAGGGAGTAGGCTTTGAAAAGCCCGACACTTCAAAGAGATGTGATGTAAAAATCATTATTACGGAAGGCAAACTCCATATCGCTTATGATTATGGAGAGCCGAAAGTAATAGAATTATCGCCGGAGTGGTTAATGGTAATTCGTAATCTCCGTCACAACGGAAGTATCGAGGTAAAGGATTTGCGTGGTAGTGCAGAAGACTTGTCTTTAAACATTAAGCCTACCGCAGAAGCCGATACCGTAGATGCCTTGATTTCGGTACTGGAAGCACACCGGGGCAAGAAATTATCCTGCTGTGGGAGTTCCTGCATTGTAAATGTACTGGGCGATACGGTAGTGCTTGATACGGAGGTGGTTGAATGATACAGATTATTTTCGACAAACACTGGAACCGTACCACAATCATCAATCTGGTAGAAAGTCACCCGTATCTTGAATTTGGCAAGCATGAAGACTTGAAAGAGCCTTGAATGAAGGCAAGATAGTAATGGTGCATTTTAGGTAGCAAAGAGGCAGAGGGGAGTAGAAATACTCCCTTCTATAATTAAAATTGGAGGAAAACAAAATGGTAAAAAAAGAAAGTTACGGTTGTCCTGTGTGTAAAAAAATACATACAGTAGAAGTAAATACAAGATTACCCAGAGCAGAAAATCGTATGAAGCAGGCTCTTTATATGGCATTACTGCATTACCGGGAAGAAAATGTAGATATTGTACGCAATGAAGAAACGGATATGTTAGATGTGATTTATCACTCTGATAACAATTCATTTTCGATTGTAAGAAATGTTTGCAAAAAAGAGGAACTAACAGCAGAACAGATAAAAGCGATTGCAGAGATGTATGGCATCGGCTTTTGTTTATAAGGAGGGAACAGCTATGGGAAATTTGAAAAACAAAGAAACTGTAACATTTGCGTCACCGCAGGAAATGTGTCAATATGTTGTTTCCGGCGAAAGAGATTTATATAATTTGGAAACCGAAGATTACATATTTAAGTATAATGAGGGCGGTTCCATTGCCGTATATAATCTTTCAAGGGAAGAAGCAGAAGAATTAGAAAAAGCATCAGAAGGAAAGGAATACTGGGGTGCGTATCTTGGCGTAGGCGGTAGTATTTATGACGACGAAGATTATGAATACCGTACTTGCGAAGAAACTAATATGAGTTATTTCAAGAAGAATTTTGAAGAAGGAAAATGGATTGATGTAACTCCTGCTAGGGTAGAGAAAAAAGCGTGGTGGAAGGGCTTTATGTATAGTGCATTTCACGGTTTAGATGAATATGGTAATCCGATTTGTAAAGATGTAGCCATATATCACTGTTCGCGCTGTGGACGAAAAACAGTTATACAGGAAAATTACTGCCCTTCATGCGGTAGTAAAATGAAAAAAGAAAAGAGGTAAAAAAATGAACGCAGTAGAATGTAGAGAAGCGTGGCAGAATGTGTGTAAAATCTATGATGCTACAAGAGAAACAAATCGTCCGGCGGTAACAATGGAAGCGATTATTAAGGAACTGGGGATTGAGAAGACACAGGAAGTCTTTGCTGTTGTTTCAAAAATTAAGAAGAACGACGGCAGAATTTATGGAAAAAACCGTGAGTTTATGGATAGTATTCCCACCGATCCGGCAATTTCAGAGTGGAATAGAGAAAATCCTATGATACACGCAGGGTTGGACCATATCCATACCGCACATATCAGTAATCTTATTTCTGAATTGCGGAAGTTAGTATAATTACATAAACGGCATCAGCTTCGGCTGGTGCTGTTTTTTGTTTTACAAAACTTATGAAATTATTGTATAATAAAAAAAAGAGCATTAGGAGTAAACATGAAAAAATACAGAATAGACGCAAAAACCAGCGAAGAAACAACGGACAATTTTTTATCATTCTATATGGAAGAAGACAAGGTATGGATTTCCGTAGGAACAATGGAAGAAAGAGGCTTTACAATCCAAGAAACCGAGGAAATTATTGAAAAATTAAAAAATTGCATCAATAAGAGATAGGGAGAAGAGTATGAATAATATGAAAGATAATAAACCCATTCCAAAGGAACAATACATAAATATCGTAAAATTTACATTAGAAAGTATGCTGGATTTAGCAAAGACAGATAAAACATATCACTTTCCGTCGGACTTGCTTTACTACTATAACAATAAAATAAAGAAGGATAATATTCTTTCCAAAAATGAATTTTCTGACATCTGCAACGAATTGGGAATAAGCACGAAAATTCTTGAAGAATAACGACAGTAAACTATTAGGCATCAGCTTCGGTTGGTGTCTTTTTTTATTGGTAGATTTTTGTATATGGCACAGCAATATGATATAATACACTTAACAGAAGGAGAAAATTATGGAATATTTATGTATTACCTGCTGTCAGATAAATAAACATAATAAAAAATCGCTTCCGGTTCGATGCCCGAAGACAAACGCAATTTGTTTTGCAATAAACCCTCGGTATGTAATCCCGGAGTTCGATGCAGGGTTGATAGAATATGTAATGACGCATCTTGATCCGCAGGAACCTATCCCACGGATTGAAATGGATAGTAAATTCATGGACGCAGAATTTATTGCGATGAACTGCAAATGCTTTGAAAAAATGGCAAAAGACGGCGATAAAGGAGTATATTGTGCAGAAGCATATTAAGTGGAGGGAGTTATATGAAGGTAATAACAGCAGTAAATAAATATAAGAAAACGGATAAGGAACTTTTCTTACAGTGTGTCAAGGACGGCACTTTTGTTGTAGTTCATAAAGATAAAGATTTTCATTTGGCGTTTGGAAGCAGAATAGCAGACAGCAGGGTGCATCATATTGATGAAAAGGAAAGCCCGGACGCTGTAACAATATACATATAGGAAGGAATATAAAATGGTAAGTTTAAAAGATTTCAAGGTAGGAAATACCGTATATAGAGTAAAAGAATATAAGGGAGTTGTTCGGGAAGGGAAACCCATAGAGCCGGAAATCAAGAATTTTATGGTTGTTTTTGTAGGCAAAAAGTATGTCACAATAAAAGCAGGTGCTTGTGAATGTAAATATATGGAAACCGGACAAAAATATTTAAGAGAAAGCAGAATGACGGGTGATGCAACCTTGCTTTTTAAAACGAAGGAAGATGCAGAAGCGTATTTACAGAAGCAGGAATTGGTAAAGTGGTTGAGTAATTTATCTTTCTACAATGCAAACCAGTTATCCGTAGAACAGTTGCGAATGATAAAGGATATTGTAGACGGAAAAATTGATTGTTCGCCGTGTAAATCCGAAAGAGTTGGGTTGAACAGTGTAGCAGGGAAAGAAATTGACTGTCAGAACGACAAATTGTATAATTGTATTGATAAATATACTAACAACGAAAGTTTGGCGGTAAAAATTTATAATATCTTACACCGAAACGGTTATTGCACCGTAGAAGACCTTTTGGAACTGGACGGAGATGCAGAACGCATAAGACTTATGAGGAATTGCGGAGAAACATCTGCAAGGATTATTGAGAGTGTGATTGCTGATTTGAAGTTTAAGAAAGAGGAAAAAGGAAGAAGTAATATGGAAAAAATCAAATTTTGCAATATTGAGGAAAGCGAAATTGCTATCCATTTTGCAAACACAGCACAATTAGAGAAGTTGGTAGATTATTTAAAAGCGTATGGATATGATTACGGTACCGGAAAGCAAGGTAAGGAATATCCATTAAACAATATGGATAGAATTAAGGATTTGGGATTACATTATTTTGGCAAGGATAATATGTACTTAACATTGGATAGAAGTAAAAAACACCACCCTAAAAACTATGTATCTTGTGGTTTGGGTGCCAAAGCTAAAAAGTATAATTTTTCAAGCATTGATTGGAACATTACATAAAGAAATATTAAAGGGGGGTAAACCTATGTATATTATAAAAAAATCATGTGACGGCGAAGAGTACGAATACTTACCCGAAGAATACGATACTAAAATATGGGAAGATTTGGAGGAAAAGGAAACAAAAAACCGAAGATACCTATTTAATCTTTATGTTGCGGTAAAAGAAAGGGAAAACTATTATGCGAACCATACGGCTACGGCTTTTGGAAATCCGGAATTATCTTTCTTAAAGGGTAAGGTATTTGGGTTATTGGTTGCCGAGGATATTGTAGAAGAGGAAACTGATGATTATATTATCTTCTTAAAAAATAATAGAAGAATTTTAGTGATCGAGAAAATAAGTAAAGAGTATTTTCGACAAAGCCAAAGAGATGTAAATAAAACCTTGGCAGAATTAGGCTTTTAATATTTTAGTACCATTTATAGCAAATAAATGAATTAAGACTTGGGAGAGTAAGTATGAAATATACAAAGCAAGAAGAAAATGAATTGAATAAGCAATTAAAGAAGTGGCAGGAAAAGCAGTTAAAAGCGGTAAGAAGAGATAATTTTGATTATGCGTGTGAAAAGATGTTTGATACCGATAGGAGTATTTGGCAAATTATAGCAAATGCCAAGTCGTATAAAGATGTGAGTTGGCTTGTATGGGAACAAGCGGAAAGAGTTATTGATAAGTATTATAAGTTAGCACGGTAAATTGAAATTTAAGGAGATTATAATATGGCTATTGTTATAGACACAAGAATAAAAAAGTACATTAAAGGCTGTTTAATCGGAGAAAATGAAGATGTTATCAGCATACATTTGGAAGATGTTGGAGATACATTTCATTTTGACGATGAACTTGTGGTACAAAACTTCTTAAATACGCAGGCAATCGAAAGAGTGGGAGATAAAGAACTGCGAAAAGGCTTTTTCGATTATACTGATGCAGAAGGAGAAATCCATAGATACCATATCAAAAATGTGTACCGGGGAAGAATTACTGATTATGAGGAAGAAATTGTTGCATAGTGGAAGGAAAATAGAAGTTATGGAAGAAAATAAATATAATTGCGGTGCGTATGATAGTGGTTATTGCTATTCATTAGGTAGATGCCTTACTGATAAGGAAGACGGAATTTGCGATGATTACTGTTGTTGCTACATAGAAAATGATAAAAGTAAATATAAAAATATGTACTTTATGGAAACGGGTATATGGTCCGGCAATGAAGAACAGCCTCCGAGAAAGACCAAAATCATCTCGATTGCAGAGGATTTGGAAGAACTCAATGATAACGATGATGTGGCGGTATTAAGCGAGGAAGGTAACTGGTACACCATTAAGAAAAAAGAAGTGTTGGTAGAGGGTTAAGCGTATGAGAAAAATGACAAAAAAACAGTATTACACTTTTTTTAATTTAAGAATACGATTTATGCAGACAATTAAAGAATATTTGGTAAATTATGTTCTTAAAGAGGGGGAAGAGTTAGACATCAGACCGATTTATTTTGCGTTTTTAAAAGGCAGAAAGAACGACGAACCAGTATTGCAAATTCGTTATTTTATCAAAATTCAACCAGTAATGGATTTAATGGACGAAGACGACGATTTTGGAGATAGAGTTATTGAAATACCATTATTAGAATTTGAACGGATTATGGGGTGGGAGTAGGTAATATGGAAAAAGCAAAGTGTCCAAAATGTGGAAGTACATCAGTATGGGTACATATAAGTATTGTCGCCAAGAAAAAAATCAACGGGAAAAGAATATATGATTATGAACCGTGGAACACGGATAATTATTTCGGCGGGGATTGCGGTTGTGATAAGTGTGATTGGCAAGGAACGGATAAGGAACTTATTTATTAAAGGAGTAAAAAGCCAATGGCTAAATATTATGGAGATATACCTTGTACAAAATTGGACGGAATTATACATATAACTACAAGTGCCACGGAATGTATGTGTGGGAAAAAGTGGAGATATGCTCATAATAATAAAGATAGGTATGAAGAAAAACATAACATAATATGGCGTGTGTTAGATGCTGTGACCTGTGATAGATGCAAAAAGATATACACAGAGGGAGAGTAAAGGTATGGGGCGAACACGAAAAGCGATTTTGAAGCGTAAAAAAGAATGTAATGATTGTATGAATTTTATAGGTACGCCCTGCATCGGTGTTATTGGGGAGTGTAAAAAAGGATTGCAAGTCACTTGTTATAGACAACATAGTTATCGCAACAAATGTAAATGTTATGAAGTAAATAAAGATGCTTTGGAAATAACTGCAAAGCAGGAATTATTTGAAGAATTGGCAGAGCAGATGCGGAGAAAGGATTATTAAGCAGGTAAATTAAGATTTTTGGAGGTGTTCAGATGCCAAAGGATAAATATAAGTTATCAAAGAAACATGAATATTTAATAGATAAAATGGGGGATATTCCAAGTATTGATACTATTAAAAATGCTATGTGGTCTAATGACTTATTGACTGGCAAATTTGCAGACCATAGGTATAATACAGAAGACGCGATACTGATGATTTTGGAAAATCTTACAAAAGGTACACAATTAGAGGATATTGGAAAGGAAATATCTGAAAAAGCAAGGGCTGTATTTGATTATTACAGTGAAAAGGAGTAAAAGTAATGGGGAAGACATATAGCGAGGAAGAAATCAAGAAATTTGCAACAGAGTGTGCGAGAATAAATACGGAAATGTGGAACCTTATTGGCAGTTGCGAGGAACTTCTTAATATGCCGATTACGAAGGAATTTAGAAACGGATCAGTAGATGCCGGGCTAATGAAAGAGATTTATAAGCATTTCAGCGAAGTTGCAGAGGACGAGCAGGCTATCAGCTGTGATTTACACTCCGCTACATTGGCTGATGCAAGTTTTTTGATAGAAACGATTGTAGAAAGAGAAGGGAAATAAAGTATAGTGAAGGAATTATATGGTTTAAAGGAAAAAGACATTGCAAAATTACGAAAAGCAGGTTATATAGACAACAATACCATAGTGGACGACGATAAGAAATCCATTATAGACGGAAGCCCGTTGTTTGTAGTGTTTTTCGATAATTCAGAACAAAGAGATAAGGCGTATAATATTATTTTCAATAAATAGAATGGTGGGGAATGGTGTATGATAGGTGATTATAAAAATGCAATGGATTTGTGGCTTATAGAGGTAAAACATACCTACGATGAACATTACGAAGTTGTTGGTATTTTTGGTAGTGAAGAAGATATTATCGTTGCAAAAGATTTGTATTTGAAAAAAAAGGAAGAAGCCGGATTAAACAGATCGGAATTTTCTTTTAGGGAAAGCAAATATGCTCTTGGAGAAGTAAATTATTAGCATATATTAAAGTATAAGGTACAGTAGGAAATTAAATGGAAGAAAAGTACGAAATTATTAAATCCAAATATACGGTAAACGACATAATGGGACTGTATTACGGAAATCAGATAAAACAATCAAAACACACCATAAGGCTACGAATATTATTAAGAATTGACATCTTGCTTGGTTGGGTATTGATATGCGTAGCGTATGGAAGATTTGATATTCTCTCTGTAATAGCATACTGTTTTAGAGACGCAGTAGAATATTATGGGTTAATGCCCGGGACTGTGCTTATGCAGACAATAGTAGGAGTTTTCGGCGGTATTTATTCTATTATTTTAACTATATTTATGGTGGCATATTTACCGAATAGAATATCGAAATTCATATCAAGAAAGTATGACGAATATCTAATTGGTAAAGGTCTTATGAGTGGCAGGCTATTATCAAAAGAGCAGTTTGCAGAATTTTGCAAATTATACGAAAAAATTGATTTAATAAATGGCGTATTTAATGAAGCAAAGGTTATTTCTCAAATATATGTTAAAAAAAGCATAGTATATATTCTATATGAAGATATGTTTGGAAAAAGTGACATTGCATCGTTTCATTTACCAAAAGCAAGAGAAGTTTTTGCAGGTAATAAAATTGATTTTTCGGTTTATGATGAAATTATAGACCATTGTGCTGAAAAAAGTAAAAATCATATTGACAGATTAAAAGAGAGGTTCAATAAATAATAAAGAGTATTATATGTGTAACGGTATACTGAAAGAACCGTCCGGTATTAGAAAGGATATAAGGAGAGAGGAAAACATATAAATTTTCTTCTCTTTTTTTACTTTACAAGCCACTAAAATAGTAGTAAAATTATTTCGATAAACAATAGTTTAGCGAAAAAGTATATAAATTACGGTTTTTTTGGAGGGTAAAAATGGAAAAAGAAAAGATTGAAAAATTGTATGAATTGATGTATGAATTATTGGAAGTTGCAGAAAAGAATGAAGATACTGAAAGTGTAGGTGCATTAAGATATGCCATATTTGCACTGGGAAATACGCAGGACAAATCTTATAATTTAGAATTTGAAGCCTATAAATTATTATTATTTGAAGTCGATGCTATGGACTACAAGAGCCAAGAAGAAAAGCTAACGATTTCGGAATGGAAAAAAATGAACGAAAGGCTCCAAAAGGCTTATGATGATAAGTTGATTACAAAACAGCAATTACTTCATTTAATTTCACTTATGACAAATTATCATTGCATAGAGGGCTGATACTATGGCAGAAGAAAAGAAAAAAAAAGATAAATTTGATGAATTTATAGAGATTAAGCGTACTCTTCCGCTGTTTTGTAATGAGTTTTTTAATGCTCACGATGCAAGGTACCAGATAGGAACGAAATTAGCGTATGCTGGGGATTTAAGAGTGTTTTTGAGTTATCTTCTCAATGCTTTTCCCGATAAATTTCCTTATGAGAAAATTGAAGATATTACATTGCAGGATATAGCATCACTGCAATCTACGGATATAGACGATTATCTGCTCTATCTGACAGAATACGAAATGGACGGCAAAATATATAAAAACAGTGAACAAGGGAAAAAGCGGAAATTGATGTGTTTAAAGGCACTGTATAAGCACTTCGGACATATTGGAAAAATAGACCGTTCTCCTGCGGAATTTGTTTATATTCCCAAAATTAAGGAAAAAGACATTGTTGTAATTTCGCAGAAGGAAAAAGACCGCATCGAAGACGATATTGAAACCGGACGCAGAAAAACCGAACAGGCACAGAAATACCATGAAAAAACGAAATATAGGGATATGGCTATCTATAAGCTGTTTTTATCAACGGGTATTCGTGTGTCGGAATTGGTTAATCTTGATGATGCAGATGTGGACTTTGCAGAACAAAGAGTATTTGTTACCCGAAAAGGCGGTAAATACGAAGCTGTATATTTCAATAAAGAAGCACTCTTCGCTTTGCTGGATTATATGGATATAGAAAGAAACCAGCTGTTAGGACGCAGTGCGGATCAGCAGGAAATAAGAAACGAACCACTCTTCGTTTCCCGTCAAAAAAAGCGTATATCCGTAAGAATGGTTGAAATTATCATAAAGAATTATACAAGCGGTGTAATGGTTGGCACAAAAGCTACTCCACATACCCTGCGTAAAACCTTCGGTACCGAATTATACGGAGAAACTGGGGACTTATATTTGGTCCAAAAGGCTCTCGGACACGCATCGGTAAGCACTACGCAACGCCACTACGCAAAATTCCCGGAGGAAAAATTAAAACAAATAAGAGAGAGAAAGTAAAGAAAAAACCGCTAACAATGAAGTTGGCGGTTTTCTTTATTTTACTATAATTCTTTACAGGAAGCAGAAATTTGATGTATAAAAAACTCAATGAGGCACATATAAATTGTGTATTCATTAACAGAAATAACACTGATTTTTAATCTTTCATCATTTCGATAATTTACAATGCAATCCTGTAATTCGTGCATCGCTTCATTATAATTACCTTCAATAATAAGTTCCGTTACAGCAAGACTTCGACTTGCCTGTCGAAATGATAATGGTCTGTTCTGTTTAATTATATCTTCTCTAATATTATAAAAACTTACACAACTTACTTCCACTCGATCTAAAAATTCTTTTGCGGAAATAAGCATATTGAGTAATTCCTCGTTTGTGTAGGTATCGTCCCAATGAACATACTTATCAAAACAGTGTAACAATTCATAGTTCGTAATCTGTCCTGTTAAGATATAATATCCGTCATTTAACATTGCTTGCTGTTGAATATGCGACAACAGTTCCCCTTGTTCCTTTATAATTTCTTCCTTATAATTAAGTTCTTCTTGAAGTGCCTTTTTACGAAACATTATCTTGCATCTCCTTTATTTACAATTTTTATGACTTTTTTCTTGGAAATACAAAAGCTACTTTTCCATTCTGCAACTCTAACGATGCACTAAACTCCTTACCCTCTTTATTCTTAAAGCCTTTGAGGACACCAGTACGCTCTCCTGCGACTAATTTAGCAACTTGATTTACCGTTATCTTCTTCCCGGCAATTTCCTTCTGAATGAAGAATTTACAGCCGTTGCGGTAATCAGAACAGCCAAAGCCTTTTGAGTTCTCTCTTACTTCTCCCTTTCCGCAGACCGGACACATAAGTTTCTGAATTTCCACGCCTTCGGGCAGTTCAAAAGAACTTTGCGACTGTTTGATTTTATTGACTTCATCAGTCACATATTTTTCCAACTTCCTGCGGTATTCTTCCGCAGTTACTTTACCGTCTTCGATTTCAGTCAAACCCTTTTCCCAAGATGCAGTCATTTCCGGGGACAGCAACGCAGGCATATTAGCAAGAAGAATATCATAAACACTCTCTCCTATCACGGTAGGGGTAAGTATCTGTGTCTTTTTGTTCAGCTGTATATAGGAAATATCAACCAGCTTTTTAATAATGGAAGCCCTTGTCGCAGAGGTGCCGATACCGGAACCGATAATATTGGCACGCAATTCTTCATCTTCTATCATTTTTCCTGCATTTTCCATTGCGATCACCATACTACCCGAAGTATATCGTTTCGGAGGTGTAGTGGTACCTTCCTTTATAGAAAAAGGAATATCATTAAATTCATCGCCCTCTTTTAAAAGGCTTAATGGATTTTCTTCCGTTTCCGTGGTTTCGTCAAGGATAGCCATAAACCCTACGCTTTTAATAGTTTTTGCAGATGCAAAGAAGCGTTCTCCGAGAACATGGGCGAAAACCACTTCTGTTTTTTCGTAAACGCAAGGAGGGAAGAATATACATAAAAACCTTTCAATAATATCATAAAAGATATTCAATTCAAGGTCTGATAATTCATTCACGCTGGCAGTATTACCCGTAGGAATAATCGCATAGTGGTCTGAAATTTTCGCATCATCAACATAAGGAGATTTTACGATATTATGATGCCAACCGTTCTGTGCAATAATTTTAATAAAATGGCTTTTATATCCAAACTTTGCAAGCCCATTCAAATTATCTCGTAAATCAGATGCAATCGCAGTTGATAATACTCTTGCATCAGTTCTCGGATAAGTTATCATTTTTGCCTCGTATAGTTTCTGTGCTACGGCAAGAGTATCATCGGGCGAAATCTTATACTTCTTGGAACAAAAATACTGTAATTCCGCAAGATTGAATAAAAGGGACGCACCCTTTTTCTCTTCGGTTGTTTTTACCTTATCAACAGTAAGTGTAGGTGTCTTCTGCATAGTATTAACAAGGAGGCTTGCATCGCTTTCCTTAATAAATCCCGTTTCGTTATATAAAAGCGGGCTTTCAAACCACGCAGAAGTGCTTACAGCCTTCCAGTTAGCCGTAACGCCTGCTACATCAGCTACGACACGATAAAAGGGAGTAACAACGAAATTTTTAATTTCTCTTTCCCTTGAAACAATCATACCTAAAACGCAACTCATTACACGCCCGGCTGATATGGAAGTCCAACTGCTTGTACCTAATGTTTTATTGAAATCAGCACCGAATTTACAGGTTAAGGCTCTTGAAAAATTGATGCCGACAGCGTAATCTTCGATTGCACGCATATAGGCACTTTCTTTCTTTAATTGATAAGCACTAATATCTTTCGCCTCACGGATCCCTCGTAGTATTTCCTTCTCCGTAGTGCTGTCAATCCATACTACTTTTTCTGTTATTCCACGCTTTACGCCTGCAATTTGGCGAATAAGCATTTGAATATAAAGACCTTCACGGGCACTATCACCTGCGTAATAAATGGCATCAATATCGTCCCGGTGGTATAACTTTTTTATGGTATAGAATTGTTTTTTTACATCTGCAATAACTTCATACTTATATTCCGCAGGAAGAAAAGGAAGACTATCAAGGGACCACTGTTTAAGGCTTTCGTCGTAAGCCTGCGGATATGACATCGTAACAAGGTGTCCCCTCGCCCATGTAATAATTACTTCCTTATTAAAAACAGTAGAATAACCTTCAATATAACCGTCGTTTTTTTCTGTGGAATTAACCTGCAAATATTTGCGGTAATCTTGTGCGACAGACGGTTTTTCTGTAATAATAATCATTTTTGACATCGTTAGTTCTCCTTTCTTTCCTTGTGTTTCCATAAAAGCCTGCCACCGCATTTACTACAATGCTCTGCTTGGGAATAAACGGGATTATAAGTTTCATTCGTTGAACAATGGGGGCAAATATAAAAATTGGTAAAAGAACGCTTCACAAACAGCGGTTCTTTGCCTACATATAAATCATTCAATTCACGGACATAATTGACGGTGCCGACAGAATGATATTCTTTCAATTCTTCTATATAAGAAATAGCTTGCGTAATAGCTTCATTGCTGGAAGAATTATCGGAATACATTTCAGATATGCTATGTAATTTTTCAATGATACTATCTTCTGACATATTAAAATCTCCTTAAAACTGCGTTTGGGGAAGTACCCGGATTTCTAAATAATCATTGGTATCTTCACACGCATCAAAAAACTGTGAAACAAACTGCGGTGCATCGTCCTGCAAAAAAAGAGAAGAAATACTATCGGTTATGGGCTTAAAATCATAATTATCATAATCGCATACATTCGTTTCTTTTTTATAATGAACGATATACCATATCACTACTTTTTCTCGGTACCGTGGAATAATACCATTGATTTGACGGTACCAAGAATTTGCATCATCAAGGGCATTGCCGAAACAATAAGAAAAAGTGTGGTTTATATCATAAATGTTCTTTATTCTTTTAGCAGGAAGGCAATCAAAAGAAATATAGAGTACCTTATCTGAATAATCTACCGTAGCTTTTACCGGACGCTGTAATACAGCAGGAGGTTCTTGATAAGTCGAAAAAAGGTACCTTGAAAGCACTTCTTTCATGTCCCGATATAGCAGATTAACAGATGATAATAGACGGTTAGATAAAGCAACAGCACTCTTACTGTCAGATGCTTGCTGAATTTCACGGATCAATACTTCCATATCGGAGAATTTCTTATAAAAAACAGACAAATCAGCCTTTTTTTGAGTATTTTTAGGCTTGTCAGCTGTCGAAATCTTCTCTTCTTCAAAAAAAAGCATAAAACCACTCCATTCTATATTATTTATTACTGTATAGTATACATTAACAAAATAGTTCTTGCAAATTTTTACCGCTTATGATATTATAAGTTTACTTTATAACAACAAAACTTTTTCAATGAAAAGGCAGTTTTTACAAAAAATTTGTGAAAGCTGTCTTTTTTTTCTTTTTAGGGGGTATAAATATGAAATATTATGTGCGAAAAAAAGCTGGAAATTTAGAAAACTGGAACGCCGGGAAGATTATAAAGGCGATAGAAAAATCCGCAGAACGAATTGCAACAGAGTTTTCAGAAGAAGAAATCGGCAAAATCGTAGGATTGGTTGAAAAAAATGTATTTTCCCGTTCTGATAATGTTATTGAAGTATCTCGCTTACACTCTTTCGTGGAATTGGCATTACAGGAAGTCCGTCCCGATGTAGCGGAAAGCTATCGTTCATACCGAAACTGGATTAAGAAGGAAGCGGAAATGAACGCAAAGGTATGGAGAGATTGTCAGTCTATTCAGTTTTTAGGGGAACAAAGTAACGGTGGAAAGGATAACGCAAATTCTGACCTTACACTCGTAAGTACAAAGAGAGTAAAGAAGCTGGAAACATTAGAAACCGCCCAGTATCTTGAATATTTCCTTAATCAGAACGAAAAAATTGCAGAAAGTATTGGATATATCTATATTCACGATAAATCTGCAAGGCAAGATACAATGAACTGCTGTTTATTCAATATTAAAAAAGTGCTGGAAGGCGGTTTTAATATGAGTAATATGTGGTACAACGAACCCAAGACATTAGACACTGCTTTCGATGTAATTGGCGATTTGGTCCTTATGAGTGCTTCACAACAATATGGTGGCTTTACTATTCCCGAAGTAGACGATATATTAGAAAAATATGCAGAAAAAAGCTACCAGAAATACTTAAAAAAATACACTCAAAAATGCAATATGAACCTTGCAGATGCAGAACAATTAGCGTATGAAGATGTATGCGAAGATATGCGACAAGGTTTTCAAGGCTGGGAGTATAAATTTAATACCGTAGCAAGTAGCCGGGGCGATTATCCTTTTATTACTGCTACTTTCGGTCTTTCTAATACCAAATGGGGCAAAGAACTTTGCAAAGCTATTTTAGAAGTACGAAAGAACGGACAAGGAAAGAAAGAAAATAAGAAACCCGTACTTTTCCCCAAGTTAGTATTTCTTTATGATGAAGAATTACACGGCGAAGGCGGGGAAATGGAAGATGTCTTCAATGCAGGCATTGAATGTTCCGCAAAAACGATGTACCCGGACTGGTTATCACTGACCGGAGAAGGATATGTGGCAAGTATTTATAAGAAATACAAAAAAGCAATTTCTCCTATGGGTTGCAGGGCATTTTTATCGCCGTGGTATGAAAGAGGCGGTATGGAACCAGCTGACGAAAACGATACACCCGTATTTATTGGAAGATTTAATATCGGTGCCGTATCTCTTCATTTGCCGATGATTTACGCAAAATCATTAAGGGCAAACACCAACTTTTATGATGAATTAGACTACTATATGGAGATGATAAGAAAATTACATCTCCGAACCTATGACTATTTATCGCAGATGCGTGCAAGTATGAACCCGTTAGGCTTTTGTGAAGGTGGATTTTATGGCGGTCACTTGCAATTATCCGATAAGATTGAACCAGTATTAAAATCCGCAACTGCTTCCTTTGGCGTAACAGCGTTAAACGAATTGCAACAGCTATATAATGGAAAATCTATTACAGAAGACGGTGCTTTTGCGCTAGAAGTAATGCAGTATATCAATGATAAGATTGCTGAATTTAAGAAAGAAGACGGCAGATTATACGCTGTATACGGCACACCCGCAGAAAGCCTTTGCGGTAAGCAGATTAAGCAGTTTAGGCAGGAATTTGGTATTATTAAGGGTGTATCAGACCGTGAGTATGTATCTAACAGCTTCCATTGTCATGTTACAGAGGACATATCTCCTATTGAAAAGCAGGATTTGGAAGGAAGATTTTGGAATTATTTTAACGGCGGTAAAATCCAGTATGTACGCTATCCTATCAATTACAATAAAAAAGCAATGATTGTACTGGTACGCAGGGCTATGAAATTAGGTTTTTATGAAGGCTTGAATATGTCGTTGGCATATTGTGACGATTGCGGACATCAAGAATTGGAAATGGATTTCTGTCCGAAATGCGGTAGCCGTAACCTTACAAAAATAGACCGAATGAACGGGTACTTATCGTTTTCAAGGGTACACGGAGATACAAGGCTTAATCCGGCTAAAATGGCAGAAATTGCCGACAGAAAATCTATGTAGGAGGTACTATAATATGAAGTATCATAACATAACCAAAGACGATATGCGTAATGGTGACGGTTTGCGTGTAGTGTTGTGGGTTTCGGGCTGTGAACATCACTGCCCCGGTTGCCACAATCCTATCACTTGGGATATAAATTGCGGTTTAGACTTTACCGAAGAAACAAAGGCTGAACTATTTAAGGAATTGGATAAACCGCATATAGACGGTGTTACATTTAGTGGTGGCGATCCGCTTCACACTGCAAACCGTGATGTGATTGCAATGCTGATTGACGAAATCAGAGAAACATATCCCGAAAAAACAATTTGGCTCTATACCGGATATGAATACGAAGAAATAAGTACGCTTCCACTTCTGCAAGGATTAGATGTTATTGTGACCGGGAAGTATATGTCTGATTTAAGGGACGAAAATTATGAATGGGCGGGAAGTACAAATCAGAAAGTAATCAGATTACGGGAGGAAAAATAGTATGATACAAATTGACGAAGTAAAATTTGAAAGTTTTTTGAGAGTAATTTACCCGAATTATGATGCAATGAAAGCTGTGGTATTGCAAGAGATACAATTAGGCAAAGTAATCCCGAATAAAGACGGAACTATCCTACATAACGGCGAAAATCTAATATTGGCAAAATATGTAGACCGTAAGTATTTGCAAATGCAATACGCAAAAAGTGACAACAGCTTTGGTTTTAGTGGACGCATCGTGAGAGATTTATTAAGAACATAAAAATAAAAAAAGGGAGTGGGCTACTGCTACTCTCTTTTTTATGCTTGAAATTTACTGCAAAATATAGTACAATGACACTGTAACAAAAATCTTGACGACAAAAAAAGACTAACAATAGGAAGAACTCCGCAAGGGGTACTTCCTATTTTTGTTGTCACTATGCCTAAAAAGGCAGGAAGGAGAACCTATGAGTAACATTTACAGAAACATTTTTAATGCGAAAGGCTTGACAGAATTATGGGACGGCGAAGATTTTAATGCCGTAATTCCGTCAAGACCGGAAGAATACGCCCAGTATGCGGAAGAATATGATCCGACGGGTATTTTTGGTTGGCGATATGCTAACTGGGGTTGCGACGGAAGACTTTACTTTTCTGACACAAAAGAAGATACTATTTTCTTGCAGACAGCAAACGCAACTCCGATGTTTGTCGCAAAAAAGCTGTCCGAAATGCTGGGAGAAGAAGAACTCTACCACGAATTTTCCGATCAGTCGCAGGGAAATTACAAAATTTTCGTTCTAAAATGGAAAAACGGAGAAGTCACTGATGCAACTTTGAGTTCACAGATTTTCATAGAAGAAACAGAAGATTTCGATTATGAAACTCATAAAATTAAGCTCAATGACCGTTATAATGGTTATATGGTAGTTGCGTAAAGAAAAAAAAAGGAGAGAGTGGCTACTGCTACTCTCTTTTTTTTATGCTTGCAAAGTTTCCCATATTATTGTAATATATACTTGTAACTACAACTTAACAAAAAAGACTAACAATAAGGAAGATACTCCGTAGGGGTGCTTCCTTTTTTGTTGTCAAAAAAACAAATTCAAGAAAGGAGGTACTTTATGAGTAAAGTATCAAACGCAGGAACTATCAACACCAACTACAAGCCTATCGCATTAGGCAAATATGTGGACGGAAGCCCCGAATGGTTAGGGTGCAGAAAGCACGGTCCTCATTACGACGATCCGACGCACCCGGAGTACATTGAGTACACCGCAGGCGGTTCCGATGTGGGAGTAATTCTTGGAGTGTCGAAATTTAAGACCAACCTTGAACTCTTCCACCAGAAGACCGGATTAAAAACTGCGGTAGAAAAGCCGATGAACGAAGAGGCTTTAAGAGCAGGTCACGAATTGGAAGAATTTGTGGCAAATATGTTCGTCCGTAAAATGAAAGAGGACGAGGGCGTGAAGGATATTGAAATATGGAACGATACCACAATGTATCAGCACCCTCACTACCCTTTCGCCCTCGGTAACTTTGACCGCAGAGTTAAAGTAAACGGCGTTGAAGGCTTGGTGGAATGTAAAACTACAAGTTCTTACAGCGACATTAAAAATTGGAAATTAGGCATACCGCCGAAATCCTACGAGTACCAGTGTCGGTACTATATGGCGATTGCCAATGTGGAGTTCGTATATCTCACTTGTAGCTGGGGCTTTACAAAGGCAGAAAACGCAATTATCCTTATCCGCAGAGATATGGATATTGAACAGCAGATGATGTCTTCGGTAGCAGATTTCATTGAATGTTGCTACGAAGGCAAGGAACCCGAACCTTGTGTAAAAAGCGAGAAGATGCTTGCGGAATATTACACAAGACTTTACGGCGAACCTGCTGAAAACGCCCCTGCGGTGGAACTTCCCGACAGTTACGAAATTTACGAACTGATTGAGAAGGCAACAGAGTTGACCGCAAGGAAGGAAAAGGCAGAAAAGGCATTGGAAACAATCGAAGCCGAGGAATATGCTTTGGTAAACGCTATTCTCTCTTTTGCCGAAGCGGGAACGGAATACGCTACTTACCGTCTTGATGATGAAAAGTATGTGGCTATTTCATTGAAATACAAAGAAACCCGCACAGGTTTCGATGAAGAACGGCTTAAAGCCGAACAGCCGGACCTTTATAAACAGTGTCTTGTAGAGAAATTTGACAAAGCCTTGTATGACAAGATTACAAAAGAAATTGTCAAAGAGAATAAGAAGGCACAAAAAGCCGGCGGGGTAATCAAGGAAGTGCGTAATTACAAAATCGCACCGAAGAAGAAACTTGATGAACCCGTTTCCTTGAAGAAAATTGAAATCAAGGAATGTGCAGTAGAAGAAGCCGTATAAGAAACAAGATTATGGAGAGTGGAGTATTCTACTCTCCTATTATTTTAAGAGTAAGAATAATTAGGTTTGAAACCAAATCCACATTTTATCGTGAAAGGAGAAATAATATGTCAGGAAAAGATTTGGCTAAATTATGCGAACAATACGCAGATTTTGAATTTGAGTTTGTTTTTACCGATGGATATAGTAATTTCCCGAATGTAAGAAGTTTTGATAATTTAGAACTCTGTGATGTCGGACACAGTGACAAAGTTGTACTTCTTACAGGAGAGGAAAAGTAATTAAAATACATATTTGATTAAAAAAGAGGGTACACTGCTACCCTCTTTTTTATACTTGCAAAGTGTTCTATAATTTGCTACAATGTCCTTGTAACAATCAACAACAAAATAAGGCTGACAATTAAGGAAGAACTCCGTAGGGGGTACTTCCTTTTTTTGTTGTCACAAATCGCTAAAAAGCGAAGAAAGGAGGCTCACATGGAATTTGTGGGATTTATGCTCGTAACAACTGTTTTTGCGGTAGTTATCGGTGTCTTGGCACAGGACGCAATCAATATGTGGTACTGTGCAGAAGAAATGGAAGAAGAGGCAGTTGCAGAATACAGCACAGCTTCACACTTCCACTTATACGACTTATCCGATGGGTGGTGCGAAAAGCAGGCACAGTAAGGAGGTTCGTATGGGTTATGAAGACTTTTATGACATTGCCGAATATGGCAATGTCAACTGGCGAGGTTCTTTCACTCCGAAGGAAGTAGCGACAAATGCGTATTTATATTATGCAGACTATTGTTATTCCAAAGAGAATGATACCTTGACAGAAACAGTGAAAAATCTCGCCAAAAACCTTGCAGAAGACGGAAGCGTTGAATGTAAGGAATGGCTCTATCAGATAGCCGACGGGCTGGGACTGATAGATATGAACTGGCAGGATTTTATCGACACGGACGCTTGGTTGACCGTGTTGCAGTAACTATTAACGAGAGGGTGGTTTCACAACCGCCCTCTTCTATTTTAGGAGGAACTTATGAAAATAAGAGAGTTTTTAAAAGGCACCCGAGATAACCATATTATCAACATATCAGAAGATACAAATGAAAATGTGGTTTTTGAAGGAACTTATGCGGAATTAAAGACAATCCGTAAGGATTTACTTTGTGCAACTGTGAAAAGTTGGGACGCACTACCTATGGCAGACGGATCAATAGAAATAGGAATTATGGTTTAGAAGATTAGAAGAAAATGGAGGAAATCAAATGAAGTTATACGAATTTATTTTAGATATTAAAAACCAGAAGATAACAAAGTACGAATATACAGTGAAGGAAACAGAAAAAGTATATACAGTGCAAAGAGAAGAAGGAAAAAAAGGTTATATATATTACAACTCATATACAAGAGTACCGAAGAATATTCTTGATAATGTAATGCCGTATTCCTGCGTTTCAAAGTATTTGTTTCTTATTACATTAAGCGATAATGAAATGGATACAAAACTTAAATTTTTTAATTATATTTGCTATACGGAAATCCCCGGAATTACAAAAAAAATCGAGGAATTACAGAAAGAAAAAGAGGCTTTGATTGGCACCTATAAAATAATTGACAATATGGAGGTGACAAATAATGAGTTATAGTATCATTTTTGAAACCAAAATTGTCCGATTGTCAGACGGCAGGCTTTTACATCTCTCTTTGTCGGGGTGCAATAACGATAACGCTGGAAGAAGCCGTGATGATTTCCGGGGTAAAATTTACACCGAGGAAGAATTTAAGGAAATGGCTGAAAATTATAAGAAAGACCGCCTTCCTATGAAGGAAGCAGACGGATTTGACTTAAAAATTGGAAGCCGTTATTGCACTTATTATGATTACGCAGAGCATCTTCTGCGCATGTTAAAGCGTTCTATCACTTGGGGCGAATTGACAGAAAACAGAAGATGTTATGCAGAAGTATTTACTGGTGTAACCGTAAATAAAGGCACACCGGAAGAAATCTTCTACTCTCCTGCGGAATGGGAAAAGGTGTGTTATGACTATATGTATGGTCGTAAAACTGGAACTACTACAACACACCGTTCCTACCTGTACGAAGAAAAAGAAATTATGGAAGCGTTAGATAAAGACGCTAATCATATTTCATTTTTCATCGGAAAGGAGGCGTAAGTATGCGTGATGCAAAAATTGGCTTGAAATTAGCCGTAAATTATGCAGAAGAAATAAGGCAGGTTGCGGTTTCTCTCTGCGAAGATGTCAAAGATGCAAATTCTATGACGGAAGCGTGGAATAAGATAGATAAATTCTATCAGACAGTAGAAGGAATGAGAAATTTACAGACTTGTACCGGAAGTAAATCATTCTCGCTTGTGACCGACGATATATGCGAAGGACACACGAAGTATCTGCAAGGAATTGATTTACCTATTATGGTAAATACGATTTGGAAATCAGATAATGAGTGTATTCCGTCGGAAGTGTGTGAAATGCACATCGGAAAGGTAGACGAAAAACTCGTACTGCTTATTACTCCGGAACATATATCATTACCCTAAAATAAAATTAGAGAGTGGCTATTGCTACTCTCTTTTTTTTATGCTTGCAAAGTTTCCTATATTATTGTATTATATACTTGTAACAAATTTTAACAAAATAAGACTAACAAGAGGAAGATACTCCTACGGGGTAACTTCCTTTTTTTGTTGTCAAAAATAAGAAATAAGAAAGGAGAAAAAATGGCAGGAAAAGCTATATTGACAAATTTCCGCATCAGCGGGGATTTGAAGTTTTCTAATGAAGGAAAACGAGTAGATTTTCCGATTTGTTCGGCTAACAAGCACTACAACGGACAATATCTGAAAATCTGGCTTTCAGCTTTTGACGAGCAGGCAACACGCATTAGTAAGTTAAAAGCCAAAAAAGGAAGCCTAGTCGATGTTATAGCCGAAATGCTACCCTACGCAAAAGACGGCAGGGACGCAATCGGTTATAGAGTAATCGACATCTCTTACTCCGAAGGGTTTATACCTTTTGAGAGTAAGGAAAATAACGGAGGTAAACAGCAGGAACCGAAAAAGCAGGAAGACAACCTGCGTAAAACGGCACAAATGCTGGCGACTAATCCGTTTTCGTAACACAAACAGAAATAGAAAAAAAGAAAGGAACCGTACCCAGCGTGGTGCGGGAGAGGTAAAGAGAAATGGCATACCAGTTATTTACATTCGGGGAGGAACTTCCCGGAAAATTAAAAAAATTAAAACTGCGTTGGTCGCAGAAAGATGTGCAGACCACTTGGAGTACATCAAACAGCACAGGACTGAACACTGATACTTCTTTTTATAAGATTTTGCGTCAGATGTTCGGTTTTGACACGGAAAAAGCAATCAATATCGCTACGGAACCTAACTTGGTTGTGACAGAAGTTTATAACCTTGTTGAGAACCGCACCGAACAGATTGCACTCTCTGACCGTAAATCCGACGGATTGTTTAAGGTTAGAGAAATGAATGAAAAAGGGGCGTTACTCCCCTACGGTGCAAACCGCAAAGGTACAGTCCTTAAAGCCTGCCTTTTGGGACATTATCTTGCACAGGGAGATAGTGAACTGATAGCGGTAGTCAATGACTTAAAGCCGTTGGTTCAGTTAGAACCCGATGCAGACGATTGGGACGATCCGTTGATGCTGGAAGTGTTAGGTAAGAAGTTGTGTCTTTTGACAAATAATCTTTATTACCATTACAAATCAGCAACGGGAACGATGCAGGCGAAGACGGAAGATTTCCGTCAGTCCACCTTAAAGAAAGTAACGGAAAATACGGCGTTAAAACCGTGGTTTAATCCCGTTAAGTTCTTGGGACAGACCGCAAAAACGGCACCGAAGCAGGAAAAAATTAAAAAAGGACAGTATTTCTTCAATCCCAACCGTAAATTAACGGCGTATGAGGAAATGCTGGTGCCGACAATGCCCGATACTTATGTAGATACGGAACTGGTAAAAACAATTTTGTTAGACCTCTTCCACTCTACAATGTTTAAAAAACCCATAAGAAATATTCTGTTCACGGGTATTGCGGGTAGCGGTAAAACAACATTGGCTATGTCAATAGCCGAAAAAATCGGATTACCGCATAAGATTTTTACTTGTGGTCCCGACACCGACGGTTTTGGGCTTATCGGTCAGCTTTTACCGAACACAAGGAAGGCAGTGGAGAAAGTAAGTAACATCTGCAAGAAGATAGGTCTTCCTACTTTTGAAGATGTGGAAAATGACTTTGAGGGTGCTTATGAAAAGCTGTTTGGTAAAAAGCCGACGGTTTATAATTCCCCTTCTGACTGCTATAATGAAATTTCAAGAAGATGTATGGAAGAAAACTCTTCTCTCTCTTCTGATTTCGTTTTCGTAAAAAGCCCTATTATTGAGGCTTTGGAAAATGGCTGGGTAATTGAAATACAGGAACCCACCATTATCAAACGCGAAACCGTATTAGAGGAATTAAATGCACTTCTTGAATATGGAGATACTGCTGTTATTACTCTCCCTACGGGCGAAGTAATCAGACGGCACCCGGACGCAGTTGTGATTTTTACAACTAATCTTGGATATGCTGGCTGTAAGAGTTTACAGCAGGCAGTATTATCCCGTGTGGACGAAAGATACGATTTGCAACTTCCCACAACAAAGGAGTTAGTAAAGAGATGTATTTCTAACACGGGCTTCCCCAACGAGCAGATGCTTACCACAATGGTAAACTGCTGTCACAAAGTAGCACAGTATTGTGGCGACCACGACATTACCGACGGTATTTGCGGTCCCCGTGAGTTAGACAACTGGGCGAAAAAAGCGATGCTGTTATCAATGCGTTGGGAAGAACTCGAAGTCACAGAAGAATGTGTTATCGCTTCTGCGTTTCCTACGATGCTTTCAAAAGCGACGCAGGTGTATGAAGACCTCGAAGATATACTGACTGGTGCTTTCTATACCTATTATGAAGCACACAAGGTACAGGAAGCAAAAGAACTGTACGAAGCAGGCAAGGTTTAATCCGCATTTGTGCAGTAGATACAAGAAATTACAGAAAAGCCTCGAATATTCGGGGCTTTTTTTTTTGGAATATCACTACGCTTCTATTGTGCAACTTGCACAAAAACAGTATAAAAATGTTCTTGTGATGAACATTCTTTGTTTAAAACGCATAAAAATAGATAATTTCAGCCTACATCGCACTATTTTTTTAAATTTTTCTTGCAATTTTCCCAAAATAAATGTATTATATACTTGTATCATATATTTGCGACAAAAAAGATTAACAGTAGGGAAGAACTCCATAGGGGTACTTCCTTTTTTTGTCGTCACAGCCACCCAGTCCGGAGAAACCGGAGGTGGTCGCACCAAAGAAGAAAAGTTGGTGCAGGAAGGAGAAAATATGAATAAAGTAATTCTTATGGGTCGTTTGACAAGAGATCCCGATGTACGCTACACACAGACAACAGCGATTGCAAGATACACTCTTGCCGTTGACCGTCGCCTTAGAAGCAATAATGATGAAAACAATACTGACTTCATCAATATTGTAGCTTTCGGCAAAAGTGGAGAGTTTGCAGAAAAATATCTCCACAAGGGAACTAAGGTATTGGTTACAGGTCGTATTCAGACCGGTAGCTATACCAATAAGGACGGCAACAAGGTATACACCACCGATGTTGTAGCCGAAGATCAGGAATTTGCTGAAAGCAAGAACTCCTCTTCTAATGGCAACGGTGGAAGCAACAATGACGATGCGTATGCACCCGCAGGGGACGGAGATTTTATGAGTATTCCCGACGGTATCGTTGAAGAGTTGCCCTTCAACTAGAAGGGTTCAGTAAAAAGGGCTAGGCACTTTATGGTGCTTGGTCCTTTTTTATTAAGAAAAAAAAGAAAGGAACCGTACCCAGCGTGGTGCGGGAGAGGTAAAAAAACATGGCAAACAATGAAATGGGTGTAATCCGCACCCAAAGACAGCTGAAAAGGGCAATCTTTTCGGCAAAAGAGAAATTGGAAGATACCACTATCTTCTTGTCAGATGCCTACAAGCATTTTCTTACGACTATGCGTAACGGAATTGTAGACGGCACAACAGGAGAAACGGTTATCTTTCGTGGCGGGGAAAACGGTGCGATTGCTTATACAGACGGTAGTGATACACATATCAATTACGATAACTGTTTGGCAACGGGACTGGAAAGAACAGAGAAAAACACTCTGTTTCTTGGTCTTAACCTGCACGAAATCGGACATTTATTGTTCAGCGACTTCGATTTGTTAGAAAAAATCAGAAAGAAACTGACAATGGAGAATGTGATTTACCCGATGCCCCCGTCCGATACGAAGTATTTGGACGAATTGCAGGACTTTGTGCAGACGCAGGGAACGAAAGCTATCGTGCAGTTGTATTGTAATTTGAACAACTGTATCGAAGACGGTTTTGTTGACCGTGCCGTAATGTCACTGATTAAGGGCTATGCCTATACTCTTCGCTTTGTAAGAGAAAGGGATAAAACCCTTGACAGAAGAGATTACGCACAGATGCGTTCTGAAAAGTTGGAAGACGAAGCAATCTTTATAAATCTTGTATTGAATTATGCAAGACACGGAGAACGCCTTTATTCCGAAGCTGAATTAAACACTGGGGACGAACTTCTGCAAGAGGTACGAGAATGTGAGGACTGCATCAGAAAAGCAGTATTTACTATCTCACCGATGCAGAGAGCAAAGGCAAGCTGGGCGGTATTTTGCCACTTATTCCATTTTGTGAAGATGCAGAATGATAAGAAGCAAAGCCAACAACAGCAAAACCAACAGAACCAGCAAAATCAGCAACAGTCGGGACAGCAGGGTAATCAACAGCAGTCCGGTCAGAGTGGAAATTCCCAGTCGGGACAACAGCAGGGACAGAACGGAAACCAACAACAGCAGTCCGGACAATCCAAAAGCCAAAACGGGCAGTCGAAACAGTCAAACCAGCAGTCGCAGGGAAATCAGTCCCAGTCGCAGAGCAATTCTTCGCAGGAAAATTCGCAGTCCTCTTCTCAAAGTCTTTCACAGGCTTTGGAAAAAATGGGACAGAGTACACCTAATACAGAGAAAACAGAAAGGAAGAACATACAGAAGAATGTAAATAATGGCACAATGCCTAACTCTTCTGCTTCCAACCAGTTACGCGAAGCGATGCAGGAAAACGGTAATGGAAACCAGCAACAGAAATCCGAAGAAAAAGGACCGCAAACCAGTATGGAAAAGCTGACCGAAGAGGTTGCATCGGAGGAAGTTGCAAAACAGCAGGAAAAGGCATTGAATGAAGAGATGAAAAATGTCGCTAATGCTGTAAAAAACGGTATTCATAGCACCGTAAAACCCTCTTCTTACCGTATAGATGTAACCGCTACTGGCAGGCAGGAATACGAAAAATGCCACCGTGAACTTGATGAAATTGTCCGTAGATTTATTAAGGACTTTCAGAAGGAAATCACGGAACGACAGACAGGCGATACATTGACGGGATTATATGCAGGAAAACGCATTACCGTGCGTGACTTGCATAGGCAGGATTTAAAGATTTTTAATCACAAAATCTTGCCGGAGGATATTCCCGATATGGCAGTCGGCATTATGGTCGATTTGTCGGGCAGTATGGGGGGAGAACGAGTAGATTACGCAAAGAAGTGTGCGTATATTACTTACTCTTTCTGCAAAAAGCTGGGTATTCCCGTTTTTGTAGTAGGACACGATGCAACCAGCGGGTGCGAAAACACGGTAAGCCTCTTCTCTGTTGTAGACGAATATTCGTTAGACGGAAAAGATGCTCTGCGTATCTTCTCTATGGACGCAGGCAGATGCAATCGTGACGGCTACGCATTGCGTTATTGTCTGAAAAAGTTGAAGGCAATACCCGCAGAACAGCGATTGATGTTAGTCATTTCAGACGGAAAGCCGAATGGATATAACTACCACTTATCCGAGGGACAGAAAGATTGCCAAGATGCCGTATCAAAAGCAATAAAAGACGGTATT
>JAGALK010000144.1 GCA_017625255.1 Lachnospiraceae bacterium | reverse complement strand
GGTCGCCAGAACCTCCCCATCCCGATCCAGAATCTCGCCTCTTCGGATGCTCGCATCCACATAGCGCATTCGGGAATTATCCCTTGTAAGTTTCCAATACTTCGTAGGCTGCTGCGCCCTCTTCTTCTGTAAGTTTACCTAATACTTTATCCAACAAGGCCTCTGCCATATAGTAGGTATAACCATCTACAGCCTTTACTTTGCAATAGGTTTCATCTGGATTCACACAAAGAGCCACATTACTTGGCAATGTCCATGGTGTTGTGGTCCATGCCAAGAAGTATGCATCTTCACCAACAACCTTGAAACGAACTACTGCTGAGCGCTCTTTTACTGTTTTGTATCCCTGTGCTACTTCCTGTGAGGATAGTGGTGTTCCACATCTTGGACAGTAAGGCACGATTTTAAAGCCTTTATATAAAAGCTTTTTGTCCCAAATCTGTTTTAAAGCCCACCATTCGGACTCGATAAAATTATCATCATAGGTAACATATGGGTCGTCCATATCTGCCCAGAAACCAACAGTTCCTGAGAAATCCTCCCACATACCTTTATATTTACATACGGATTCCTTACATTTTGTAATGAAAGGCTCCATACCATATTCTTCAATCTGCTCTTTTCCATTTAAGCCAAGAAGCTTTTCTACTTCTAACTCAACCGGAAGACCGTGAGTATCCCAGCCAGCCTTTCTAGGTACAAATTTGCCCTTCATGGTCTGGTATCTTGGAATCATATCCTTGATAACACGGGTCAATACATGACCGATATGTGGCTTACCGTTTGCGGTAGGCGGTCCATCATAAAAAGTATAAGTTTCGCCTTCTTTGCGGTTTTCCATACTTTTTCTAAAGATATCATTGTCTTTCCAGAATTTTTCTGTTTGTTTTTCACGCTCAACAAAATTAAGATTGGTTTCAACTTTGTTATACATGGTATCCTCCTGTTTTTTAATAAAATTACAAAAGCCCTTCAATCCTGTAATAGGACGAAGGGCTAAAAATCGTTGTACCACCTGTTACAGCATACTTGGAATATACATTCCGCATACACGATTCCAATAACGGTGGAATATCCGTCAGCGCTTACTCTCTTGTTATTGTGTCTGACACACAAGATTTCGGGCTGCAACTTAGAAGTGATATTCAGATAACTGCTACTCGCACCGGCTTCCACCATACCCGGCTCGCTATAACTTTTGCCTATTATCTTACTGTCTTCGTCATCGTCTTTTTTATATCTTAAATAGTATAAGGTCTCAAATATTAATTTGTCAAGTTAAATTTAGACGAAACAGTTATACCGGATAACTTTCCCGCTATGCCACAATTTTGGCATAGCGTTCTTTTGAAAGTACATCCATCATTACGGTATATGGAGACAAGTTATCTCTGGCAACCATAGAAAACAATCTTGGTGTTACGCCAGAAACTAAGCATACACCCTGTTCATTTTTCTTTACAGGCTGATGATGATTTCTGCTTTCTGCATTCCAGAATACAACCTCTGGCAACTTGTATCCATATGCGGCATACATCGCCTTTGCATTTTCAAAATTTGAAACAGATGCATTTGTCGCACAAGCATCAAATTCCATATCAGATATAATAATCAATTTAGCCGGCAATTCCTCCTGTGAAACATGATTTTTCACAGCAGCATTTAAAATCAATTCAAACACAGCCTCTAAATTCGTATTTGCCACCTCACTAAAGGATGTCACATATCTAAGTCTATCTGCAAATGTCTCTCCTTTAATCTCAATCAACTGTGGTCTTTCAGAAAAGGTAATAAAATGATTTTTAAATGCGCCTTTATTTCTCTCTGCAAAATACAAACCAAGTGACAATGCTACAGAAGCAGGACTTGGACTTGCACTCCAGTACATAGAACCTGAAGTATCTATAACAGTAATTGCATTCTCTTCTCCTGCATAATCAGCAAAGGATTCCCATGTAGCATTAAGAATTCGCTTTTCCTCATCAGAAATCGAATACTCATCATCGTAACAAGACTTCTTCAAATAGGATTCTACCAACTCATATGGTGCGATATTATCTGCATGAAGCTTTGCTTCTCCCGCTTCTACTCTTTCTATAAATTCCTCGTATCTTATTCTATCATTTCTATAAAAAGCTTTCCGATATTTGTACAAGGCACGGGATGTCTGTTTTTCATAGTCAAATGTATAGTCGCCTTCTCTTAAATTGTTTTCAATTATTTTAAGATATGCTCGTAAGGAAGACAAGGTTTTTCTATATACAGCATCACTTATTCCAAATGCTCTTGCAATTTTTTTCGCATTTTTTATTGTATTTTCATTGGATGCATTTACGGATGGCAGCCATTTTGCAAGAAGTGAAATATCTTCTCCCTTATCCATAGCTGCACAATCTGCCTCAAACTGTTCTTTCAAATATGTAAGCATCGTCTTTTCACAAGCTGTGCCCAAAAGACACAACAAATCATCATATCTTCCAAATTCGGCAATATATTTTATATTCTTTTTAACACTCTCTGACTCGTTATCTGCAAGATAATTCATAATCACACGAAATACTATTCTTTCTCCTAATCCACCTCTGATATCTCTAGCATAGAACAAAAGCTTCATTGCGATATCTTTATCTTCTATGTATGCCCGAACAAAACGCACAAGTATGTCTTTATCAGAAGCATTTCTAATTGCTCCAATGGCTGCAAATAAATCCAAACACTTTGAACCGGTTGTTGCATATGTTACAGCTCCATTTTCAGTGAATGTTTTATTTGCTTCATTTTTTAAATACTCTAACATACTCTCTCCTCCTCTAATTACAAGGCACTTTATATGATGTGAGATACATCTCACTAGCTTATCCTCTTTAGCTCATTTTAACTTTGCTGTAAGTGCCTTTCTTATAAGATTTCTTACAAGATGCTTTTTTCGCTAACCCTGCTTTTTATCTGCTGTATGCATCTTTCGTGTATTCAGAGCTATTTGTCTGGTTTGTTGTGCTCCGTTTACAATATCATTCTAACAAGCTCTACTCTATTTATCATGGAAAAAAAGTTGCGAACTCTACCGTCCACAACTTTTTTGTCTTTTTAATCGTTCTTTTATTAAATTCACAAAATTATCCGGTCCTATTACCCGAACCATTGGTCCAAAAGATAGTATACGAATCAAAACTTCTATTTCATCCTCTGCATCATACGCTACTGTTACCTTATACCTTGTTTCCTCTAGTCTTTCTGCCTGCTTTTTGAAATGTGCAAAATGCAACAATACTCTCTCTAATGCATTTCTTTCATCTATTAGTTCAAATTCTACCACCCTGGCACTTTCCTGATTCTTGACAGATTCCTTTGGTATATACTCCTTTGTATATGGCTCACAGGTGATAATTCTTCCCAAATTAATAGTATCATTGGATTTTCTCCCGACACCAATCAGGCGAAACTTATCGTCTTTTTGCGAATATTCCAGCCACTTTGGCATCACAACCATACTGAGTATATTCCCCTTTCGATTCATCGTCGTCAGCTCTAAAGGATACTTATTGCGAATAGCATCCAATATACATCGAAAATTTTTTATATAAGCAGCATCCTCAAAATTATCTCCATCTGCATATTTATCAAATATGAAAAAATCCTCTCGTGTAAATAATGGTTCTATCTCGTCTAATCCAGATATCTCCTCTTCAAATAGCTTTATGCGTGGATCAAGTGTTATGGCCTTTAACCATCTTTTCTGCAAGATTGTAAGCGGCATACTAGGCACATGCATAATGGGTGTTGTTCCATCCTTTTTTATAAGCTGCCACCGTTCCTCGTCTATAGCAGTTTCTATATTTAATATACTTTCTTCAAAAGCATAGGCGTCCACTATACTTCTAAGCTCCCCTTTTTTTAGTGGATGTTCGATAGCTTTTGCAAGGATTTTTGCCATAGCATTGTAATATGCACCGTATAATTCACTAAAAATCATTTTGCATCCGCACCTCCTAAATCATAGAGCTTATACATATTTTCCATATCGTCCCAAAACTGCTTTTCCAATTCCTTGTTGGAAATATGCAGCTTTGTAATTCTGCAAATAAAGGTTCTTATCCAGGGTATCAGTTCACTGGCATCATAAACATCCGCAGAAAATCTGCTTTCACAGTCACTTATTTTCTCCACTGTTCCACATCGTTTTTCTCTTTCCAAACGATTATGAATAAACTGCTCATACTCTTCATAGCATACCGTAAATTCTATATGTTCCATTCTCTTCCCAGAAACACTTTGCGTATTCACTCCCCACATATGCGGCAACATACTATTTAATTTCCCCCGCAATTCATCAAATTGTTCACACTTTTCAGCTAATTTTACAGATATAATATTATCTGTTCGATAAGCTATCATTTTTTTAAATCGTGGTGCAAATGCCATCAAATATTGCCTTCCGTTTTGCACACTAATCATAATTTTTAAGGGTACAATATAATTTTCTGAAATTTTATCCTTATGACGATTAATCGCTTCTACAGATATATATTTTTTCTGATGCATGGCTTCAAAAAGTGTTAGCAAAATTTCACTATCCATCGCATTGGTAATATAATGATGCTTGAATGCAAAATGTGCTTCATGGCTTGGTAGTTTATCCAGCAAATAAGAACCAACCACACCACACGGTGCTGCTTCTGAAAAGAAATCCAGGGTATCTGTGCCATACAATTTACCCTCCGCTGCTCTTCTATAATACAGAACTTTTCCCTGTTTTTCGGAAATTAAAATCCCCTCATTTACATATTCCTTTAACTTTTTACGAACCGTTGATTCATCAAAATATCTTGGATGATCAAACTCTGAAATATAATCATCTACAAGCTCCATAATCTCTTGTATTGTCATAGCAATTTCAGGAGCTGAAAGAATATCTAGTAAAATAAAATGCAAGGTAATATCTCCATCTGTAAAACTTTTCGTTTTCCATGCTTTATATAAGGGATTATGAGCAGATATCCGACTATCAATGGATATAAACACATTTTTTCCCTCTGCGCTCTGACGAAACTGCATATTTTCTCCTAGCCAGCTCTCTATCCGCCTGCGCTCATCATCATAGGATCGTGCACTTTTCTTGTTATACTCTTCGCGGCTCTTAAATCCATAGACATAAAATTCTCGCATGTACTCACGAATACGATTAAATTTTTTTATAAGCTCGCTATATGCCATGTGTTTATCCTCCATCTTTCGTAAAATAAATACCCCGGCAATATTGCCGAGGTGTTCTTACATCGATTATATTCACTGTCATTTAAAATGTATCGTCATCAAAATCAAACTCTCCCTCAAAATCCTCTGGAAACAGTTCATCATAATTGTACTCATACATTTCTAAACCTTCCTGCATTCCCTGTTCAAATGCCTCTGCAAAATTCGCAGACAACATAAACATGACTACAAATCCTATTAACAATACAATAGACAGACAGGAGGTGATAATACCTGCAATCGCCATTCCTTTGCCAGTTCCTGCCTTTGCCAGCTGAATAACGCCAAGTATTACAGCCACAATTGCCAACGGCACATTTAAGCAACTGCAAAACAGTACTAAGGAGATAATTCCAAGAACCATAGATGCTATACCAAATGCCTGACTCGGTTTTTGAGGCTCGGAATACATTTGCTGATAGGCATTCTGTCCATAATAGCCCTGCTGATAGGCATTCTGCTCATATGCCGTATTTTCATGATATTCTCCCTGCTGTTGATAAGTACCTTCTGTATATACCCCTTCTTGCTGTGGCTCGTTCCAAAAAGTCTCCTGTATTGTTTCGTCTGTGTTTACTTCGGTTTCTTCTGGATAAAAATTCTCTTCACTCATTCTATTCACTCCCATCTTTTTTATTTATATTAACACAAATATTCCCTATAGTGCAAGAGAAGCGAAATCCTTACGATTTCGCTTCTCTTTATAAATCCTACATTCCAGATAACTCAGATAATTCTGCGATACCAGACATTCCAAGTGCTGCAAGAAGACCTACTGATAAAACAATAAGAACTACAGCAAGAATCATACCAATTACACTACACACAATACCCGCAGTTGTCATGCCGCATTTGCCATTTTTCTTGTTATACATAACAGCAAGAACAATACTTACAATGCCTGTAATCAAGCTCACATACCATACACAGCTTAATACAAGCGATACAATACCAAGAATCATGGATGCGATTGCCATTCCTTTGCTATCCCCACCGGTATTCTGTGGTTCTCCATAATACTGTGGTGTCACATCATTGTTTTCATAGCTTCCAAAATTGTCGCTCATCTTATATGCCCTCCCTTTTTTATTTAACAAGAAAATTTTAGCAAATACTGTAAATAAATGCAACTAAATTATGCATTCTTAGCTCTTATCCATAACCTTTTTATCTGTCTGATCTGCTTTTCTTCTCTATCGTTCACCCTACTTATTCCCATCAAGATATTTTTTACATATTTATACAATGCTTCTGTCATTTCATATTCTCCCATTTCCTTTGCCCAATAAATCATTCCGCCTTTAGTTGTCGGCGTTTTATCCGCCAGAATAATTTCCGCAATTCCAATACCGTCACCTGCACGATTCGATATATTAATTATTTCTAACGCACGCATCAGTTTTTCTAACTGCGTATAATCCCAAAAATCCTCGGCAAGCGTATACATGATATGAAACAAGGTACAATCTTTATCTATACAAATCTGCCTGTAAAGCATATTAATTTTTTTACATTTCCAATGTTTTTCCTGCTTATCAGGTACTTCTATTCTTCGGTATTCCATATATTTAGAATAATCCTGCATGCACATAGTAAAATAGGAACAATTATATTTCAAATAAAAATCCTTTGCTTCCCGCATTGTCATTTTACTCTTCGCCCCCGAAATTATTTTAAAATTCAAAAAAAATATAGGTGCTCATTAAAAAACTGCAATGAGCACCTGTATAAATTATCCTACTAAATGGTAAATCCATTCTATTACATCGTCAAAAAAGCTAAGTGGCATAATAAACACAGTCAACACCTCCTCTGTTATTGAATTGCATATATTTCAGATCTGACCTGCAATAACAGCGTATCGACATTTTTCTCTTTTTTCCAGCTTAACTCCTTAAACGGTCATTTAACTCCCTAAACGGTCAATTGGTAGTACAATTTTTACCAGAAATCTTTGGTCATTTACTTTCCATTCAAATCTCCCATGATTATCTTCCACCGCCTGTTTTACATTAGAAAGTCCTATTCCATGATTTTTCTCATCTGATTTGTGAGTCCCCGGTATTTGATTTTCCATATCTACAGCTTTAAACCTGTCTCTTTCAAAAGTATTCTCAATTATATATTCCACATAGGAGCTTCCCTTATTTATATGAATTTCCACATATCCCTTTTTATTTCTGTTCTCTAGTATAGCTTCTACCACATTTTGAAATACATTTGAAAAGATTGTACAAATATCTGTATCTTCTAATGCTAACTTCACCGGACATCTGCCCATTACCAGTACTTCTGTTGTTTCAGGAAGTAATCCAAAAAAATAATTCATAATTACATCTACCTGTTCATTCCCAGTTACATAATTTTTTGTCTGAATACCTTGAAATCTTCCCTGTAGCTGTTCTACATATACTTTCGCTTCTTCTTCATGATTTCTTTCCAAAAGGGATTGAATATAAAATAAATGATTATTCATATCATGTCTGTATTTTCTTGTTTCCTTTTCTTTTTCCAGAAGATTTTTATAATACTGCATTTGCATATTTTTTAACATTTGTTCCGACTTTAGTAATTCCTCTATTTTCATATTTGCACTTTTAATATTCATAATAAAAATGACCAACAAAACTATGTTCACATGTACTACAACATCCAAAATACTATATATAATAACAAACTTAGAATCTGTATAATAATTTTTCACATAATTTAAAACTGCCAGACAAAACATCATAGATACCGCAACCAATCCAATTACAAAATACGCAAATGCACTCACATGTGCTTTTTCCTTCCTCTTTTTTCCTTTCAGACAAAAATAACTAATTATAATAATCACGAATGTACAAGAACGCAGCAACAAATATTTCTCATTTTTATCTACGATTATGATTTCATTTAAATGCAAAATTTCCGTTCCCACACGAACTAAAACATCTTCCAGACAACTTGTCAAAACCAACACCATAACATTTTCAAATATTTTCTCTGCTATTCGTTTTTTTGTTAATATACAGTTTAAAATAATTACAAGCAATGTAATCAAAATATTTTTAGCCGTTATATAAATGGATGTATTGCCCAATAAAACCGGCACAATTAATCCGAGCGCAAGCCATTTACTCTTTTTTACTTTTGTATCAAATAAAACCACCAGTCCCATTTGATAACACAGCATTTCCACTATATAAATCCCACACAAAACCAGAATTTCCATTCTTCCCCCTACCGATAAGCAATATCAAATTCTATAAATGTCTGCTCAAATTCTTTTCTACGCCTTCTCGAAACAGGCAAACTCTTTCCTTGTATTTCTACTACACCATTTTTATAGCTTTCCACATACAACATATTCACAATATATTTTCGATGTATCCTAAAAAATAATGTATCATCCAACTGATATTCCAAATCCTTCAAAGAATCTTCTTTTCTAAACATTTTATCCTTTGTCCAAACCTCACTATAACTATCATAGGTAACAATATAATAAATTTCCCTCTGCGAAATATTATGTAATATTCGATTATGGTACATAAGCATCTTCTCACTCCCTAAAACCTTCCGCAAACAGGATGATAAGGCTTCTTCCACTTCATTTTCAGCAAATGGTTTTGTAATAAACCGAAAGGCTTCAATGTAAAATGCCTCCTTCATTCGTTCAATCATGCGCGTTGCCATAATAATTTTACAGGCAGGATTTTTTCTGCATATTTCTTTTCCCGTTTCTATCCCATCCAATCCCGGCATTTCAATATCCAGAAAAATAATATCCATTTTTTTAATATGCAAAAGTAATTCTTCTCCATTTGTGTATACATATAACTCAAGTTCTATTCCATGATTTTTACAATATTTCCGAATATAATACTGTAGAGAAATTGTCTGTTCCTTTACATCATCACATATAGCTATCTGCAACATATCTTTTCCTCTTTTGTCTTTTTTACCAAATTTTACTATTACATATTATAACATTTGCACTGGTGGCTTAAAATATCTCTAATTTTTATTCGCAATTCGCAAACTTTGTATGCGCTTTTTGCAAAAATATACAAAAAAACTGTTGTGAGAGTTGTTTGTCAATCTAACAACCTTCACAACAGCTTTTTACTCCGCTATGGCAATCTTTCTTTTGCTTTTTGATATCTCTCTTTTTCAAAGGCTTCTAACTGCCGAAGTCCTAATCTATCCATCTCTGCGATGGTCTCTTCATATTTTTTAATACACTCCTCTGCAGAATTGCTAATTAAAATCTCAACCTCTGCTTTTGCATAATACGCATCAATTGTCTTTTTCATTTCTGACATGGCACGATTTCCATCAATAACAACTGCGGCATCCGCTGCCTTACTGTCATAAATAGTACAGCCTTTATACTGTTCTAAATAGTTTATTCTATCTTCCGGCGGCTGATATTTCTGCACAATCGTCCAATCTACAAAAAACTCCAGATTCAAATAATATTTTTCCGCTGCAGCTGCATAATTTTCATTAAATTCTGCTGCAACATCCTCTTTCATCACACATTGCCCATCAATAATATCATAGGTTCTTGCTCCAATATTAGGCGCTGCATCTAAAGTGCCTTCTTCGGAAGTCATATACGCAATAAATTCTACAATTCTATCCACATTTTTAGCATCCTTGCTAATCATTGTCGTTGTCCATCCGCCAGAGGATACAGACTCCAAATTTGGCGGATTTCCTGCGTCCCCCCGAATATGTCCTGCATATTCAATATAGGCCTCTGCATCTCTATTGCTCAAATAATTCCCCGCATCCTTCACATTTGAATACCCTGTACAAAAGAAAATTTTCCCCATTTGCACCTGTGTCATTCGCTGATTGATACTCTCTGTAAACTCTTCCGGCAGCATGAGTCCTTCCCGATACAGCTGATTACCAAAAAGCAGCGCTTCTAACCATTCCGGCTGACGATACATAGAAAGAAAATTCCCGTTAGCATCTTCTATCTGCATTCCAAACTGCTCTGCAATATTTTGTGTATACCATCCGGAATAAGGAATGATGCTTTCCCCCTGATAGGTCATTTTTTTCGCTGCCCGAAGTGCCTTTAGGACACCTTCCTTTGTCTTTAACTCCTGCCAGGATACACCTGTTTTTTCCAGCAAATCTCCCCGCACATAGTTATTATTATGTACACCGCCAAGATAACCGCCGAATTCTTCACTTACTCGTTCCGGTCCATAGTAATAACTGGCAATAGAATACCAGTTTCCATTTTCATTCCGATACCATTCCTTCATGGAATCCGGAATGTTGACATCCGGTGCGTACTGCGCAAACAATGGTTCTAAAGGTTCTACCATACCTGTATTTTCTAAAACTGCTCTTTCCGGCGCATCAGCTTCTACTGTAATAAGATCCGGTAAATTATCTGTTGCCATCAAAGCATCCAGCTCTGTCAAATCTCCTGAAGTAATTTCTAAATTTACACCTGTTTTTTCTAATATTTTTGCATCCGTTACATTTTTTTGCGGATTCCAATCTTTGCTATAACCCTCTTTTGCAACAAACCAAGAAATGGTTACTGACTCTCTATTTTTTGTAGCTTTTGTTTCCTTTTCACTGCTTTTCCAAGCAAAAGCATATAATACAATACCCGCTAATATAAGAATTGCTATTCCAATAATTCTACCTCTTTTCATGCTTTCCTCCTGCTTGTACTATACACTTTTTTCTCTATAGAAAAAAGAGGTCTTATGAAAAAACCTCTTTTTTCGTGAGAATGAGTATGACATCAATTATTTCTTGATTTTCACTTTTGCTTTATTACTGTAAGATTTGCTGTAAACATTCTTACCTGTGGAATCCTTCTTGAATGCACGAACCTGTACAAAGTAAGTTTTTCCTTTTTGCAGTTTCTTAATTGTCTTAGAATTTGTAGTGGAGGTTACTTTCTTAGCACCCTTCATGTTTGCTTTTGTAGCATAACGGATTTCATAGCCATCCACGCCTTTTATCTTCTTGAAAGAAACTTTCATTGTTTTCTTACCAGTATTTTTTGCTTTTACACTCTTAACCTTTGCTGGTTTAGAAACCTTAGTCCATTTTGCATTTACTGTGAGATTTGCTGTAACCTTATCAAAGCTTACATCCCAACCTGCAAATGTGTATCCTGCTTTTGTAGGATTCTTTGGTGCTACTGCTGCTGTACCTTCATTTACAGTCTGTGTATCTACTACAGTTGCTCCATTCATAAATGTAACTGTGTAGGTTACCGGTGTAGGATTTGGTGTTGGGTCTGGGTTTGGTGTTGGATCTGGGTTTGGTGTTGGGTCTGGGTTCGGTGTTGGATCTGGATCTGGTGTTGGTGTTGGATCCTCTTCTGTTTTTGCACCATATGCTGCTTCTTCCTCT
>JAGALK010000143.1 GCA_017625255.1 Lachnospiraceae bacterium | reverse complement strand
CCTTAACTTATTCCTATAAATATGGTAAAATCTTCTTCATGTTCTTAACATTAGATGCATCTGTCATAACAGCTTTTCTAAGATTTCTCTTATTCTTAGTTGTTTTCTTTGTTAAGATATGTCTTTTGTAAGCTTTATTTCTTTTTAATTTTCCTGTTCCTGTTACTTTGAAACGTTTTGCAGCTGCTCTGCTAGTTTTCATTTTTGGCATAGTGTGTTTCCTCCTTAATAATGCTTATTTTTTCTCTGCAAGCACCATACTGATGCTTCTGCCTTCTACCTTAGGCGCTTTTTCTACGACTGCAACATCTGCAAGACTTTCTGCAAAATCATCCAAGATGTGTTTGCTGCTATGCATATGTGCCATCTCACGACCGCGGAAACGAAGTGTAACTTTTACCTTGTTTCCTTTTTCAAGAAACTTTTTCGTAGCATTCATTTTGGTATTCAAATCATTTGATTCGATATTCGGTGACATACGAATTTCCTTGACTTCAACAACCTTCTGCTTTTTCTTAGCTTCTTTTTCTTTTCTTGCCATCTCATATCTGTACTTACCATAATCGATAATCTTACATACCGGTGGCTTTGCAGTTGGCGCGATTTTTACTAAATCAAGCTCTGCCTCCTCGGCTAACTTCATCGCCTCTCTGGCTGACATGATGCCAAGCTGTTCTCCGTTTACCCCAATCAGACGAACTTCTTTGTCTCTGATCTGTTCATTAATCATTAACTCGCTAATGGTTTTGCACCTCCAAAATAAATATATTGTAATATTTAAACAATAAAAAAGCGGATAGGCAGACTATCCACAATCAACACACAAATAACATGATAATGTCACTTGAACTATTAACCATAAGTCGCCCAATTGCGCTTAGGTGAGAGTGGATACTCTACTTGCTTTCAACAACTTCTATACCATAGCATAATACTATTTATAAGTCAAGGATTTTTTTGTGTTTTTTCTGTCTACAGGATATATTTTGCATCCTGTAGACAGAAACTCGCTTTCATTTATCTGTTATTTAATTCTTATTCTTACTTTTGCTTTTTTCTTGCTGCCGTCTGTGGCTGTAGCTGTGATTGTAACAATTTTCCCTTTGCCTGCTTTTTTAGCAGTCACTTTTCCCTTTGAATTTACGACTGCGTATTTCTTGTTGGATGTCTTCCATGTAAGAGAAGTATTTACTTTACTGCCTTTATATTTGACGGTTGTTTTTAACTGTACGCTTTGACCGGCTTTTAGTGTTTTAGGTGCATTTTTGATTTTGACTTTTGTAACATAGCCATTTATCAAATCCAGACGAATTGCCGCACTTGCACCGCTTCCGTCTGCTGCTCTTGCAATTATATAAACTGGTTTGCCTGCTCCTGCTTTCTTAGTTGTCACTACACCATTGCTATTTACTGTTGCACGCTTTGTATTTCCACTATACCAGTGGATATTCTTATTTAGAGCAGTTTGCGGATATACTTCTGCTTTTATTGTAACTTTTTTCCCTGCGATAACTGTTGAGGATGATACAGATAAGGTGATTTTCTGTACCTTTCCTATGGTATTGACATTGCTATTGTTATTTGTATTCGTATTTACATTTGTATGATTTCCATTTCCGGTTTGCTGGTTATTATTTCCGGTATTAGTGTTTCCGCTATTGTTTTCATTTTCGGTATTTTCGTTTCCGCTTCCACTGCCTTCGCCTCCGGTATTTTCGTTTCCGCTTCCGCCGCTTTCGCCTCCGGTATTTTCGTTTCCGCTTCCGCCGCTTTCACCTCCGGTTCCTTCGTCTCCGCTTCCGCCGCTTTCGCCTCCGGTTTCTTCGTTTCCGCTTCCGCTGCCTTCTCCTCCGGTTCCTTCGTTTCCGCTTCCATTGCCTTCGACTCCGGTTTCTTCATTCGTCATAGACCATAATTCTGAATCAACGGATACATGCATAACCGGTATCACTGTTTTATTATCAATTACTTCTGTTGAATCCATTTGCCCTGAAGGATCAATGTAGCTTGCATAGGAACGAGAGATTCCGGAAGAACGAAGCCACCACATGGTATTTCCATAATATAAGTTATTGTCAAAAAATCCGCCTAATGCATAAGCATAATCACTGATTGCAAACCGTCTGGTAGCATGTCCGCAAAATCCATAGTCCACATTCCCTATTTCTTCTCGTGCAAGCACATATATTTTATCTGTAGTATCATGCACATCTGAATCCAATGTCCCATCTGATGCATAATTTATATTCTCAACTCTGTACGAAGCTATTGCCGATTGCTCGTCTGTTGTAAATGCCATATTTATAAATGTATTTTTTAACCACTTGCGAAGCTGTGAGTATTCCCAAGTAGTTTTTGTAAACTGCTCATCATACTGCTTACTGTCAAGCCCCTTATCTGCTACAACAAAAAGCGTTTCTCCTTCATTTTTCAGCACACGCCATTTAATCTTTTCCCATTTAAAATAACGATATTGTGCATCTCCAAAATTATAATCATTTGGCACATCCTCAATAGAGCATCTGCGATATTTTGCACCGTCTACAACAGCATCTCCATATGCATCAAATTCTGCATTTATAATATCTTCAGTAAGTGCTTCTCCTGTAATCTCTGATTGTGGATAGCTTCCGAAATAAATATAACTCCATTCGGTTTTATCCAGTGTCGAATCACTATCCGAACAAGTATGCACCGGGTCTTTGGGTAATTCTTTCACTTCATTTGTATCTGTAGTTTCTGCCATCGCAGATATGCCAGAACCGGACAAAAGCATTCCTGCCGTTATGCATACTGCTATTATCATTTTCCCCACTTTTATCGCTGTTTTTCTCATACACGATTCCCCTTTCCATTAGATAGTACTATCATACCATAAAAAATGAGCCTTGCAAATATTTTGCAAAGCCCATTTTACAGATTTTTATTTCTGATTGATATAATTTACCAAGCCTTCACATGCAATAATTTTCTGCATGAATTCCGGGAAAGCCTGTCCCTGATACTTTGTACCTTTGGTCTTATCTGTGATAACACCTGTATCAAAATCCACCTCTACTTCATCACCAGCTTCAATTTCTCTTGCTGCCTCTGCACATTCTACGATTGGCAAACCGATATTGATAGCATTTCGATAAAAGATTCTGGCAAATGTTTCTGCAATAACACAGCTTACGCCAGCCGCTTTGATAGCGATTGGTGCATGTTCTCTGGAAGAACCACAGCCAAAATTCTTGGTTGCTACCATAATATCTCCTGTTTTTACATTATTAACAAAATCCTTATCAATATCTTCCATGCAATGTAATGCTAATTCCTTTGGATCTGATGAATTCAGATATCTTGCCGGAATGATTACATCGGTATCTACATTGTCACCGTATTTAAATACTGTTCCACATGCTGCTTTCATGTATCTTACCTCCTATACTTCATCCGGACCAGAAATCTTACCGGTAATTGCACTTGCTGCTGCTACTGCAGGACTTGCAAGATAAATTTCAGATTCCACATGACCCATACGACCTACAAAGTTACGATTTGTTGTGGATACACATCTTTCATATTCTGCAAGAATACCCATATGTCCGCCAAGACATGGTCCACAGGTTGGTGTACTTACAATTGCACCTGCTTCTATAAAGGTTCTTAAATAGCCCGCTTCCATTGCATCTAAGTAAATCTGCTGAGTTGCAGGAATTACGATTGCACGCATTCCTTTTGCTACTTTTTTGCCTTTTAAGATTTCTGCCGCAATTCTTAAATCTTCCAAACGACCATTTGTACAAGAACCAATAACAACCTGATCAATCTTGATATCTTCTACTTCATCAATTGTCTTTGTATTTTCCGGCAAATGTGGAAATGCTATCGTTGGTTTTAATGTACTTAAGTCAATAACATATTCTTCATCATATACAGCATCTTCGTCTGCTTCATAAATCTTATATTCCCGCATAGAATGTGCTTTCATATATTCTTCACATTTCTCATCTACAGGGAAGATACCATTCTTTCCACCGCCTTCAATTGCCATATTTGCAATTGTAAAACGGTCATCCATAGAAAGATACTGAATGCCATCTCCTACGAATTCCATAGATTTATATAATGCACCATCCACACCAATCATACCGATAATGTGTAAGATAATGTCTTTACCGCTAATCCATTTAGCAGGTTTTCCTGTTAAAACAAATTTAATTGCAGATGGCACTTTAAACCATGCCTTACCGGTTGCCATACCCGCTGCCATATCTGTACTTCCTACACCCGTAGAAAATGCACCTAATGCACCATATGTACATGTATGTGAATCTGCACCAATAATAACATCTCCTGCAACGGTTAAACCTTTTTCCGGTAAAAGAGCATGTTCAATGCCCATTTCTCCTACATCAAAAAAGTTTGTAATGTCATGTCGACAGGCAAATTCACGAACACATTTACAATGCTGTGCGGATTTAATGTCTTTATTAGGTGTAAAGTGATCCATTACCAATGCGATTTTATCTTTATGAAATACACCTTCTGTATTCATTTTTTCAATTTCATGAATAGCTACCGGTGAAGTAATGTCATTTCCAAGTACAAGGTCTAAGTCTGCTTCAATTAACTGACCTGCCTGTACGGATTCTAAACCTGCATGTGCTGCAAGAATTTTCTGGGTCATTGTCATTCCCATACAACAATTCCTCCTAGTTCTTTTATTTCTTGATATGTGTGAGTGTTTTGATTTTGATTGTATTGTAGCACAGTGTCTGCTATAATAGAAATACATATTAAATATAATTACCATAAGTTCAGGTTATAAAAGGAGACTTCTACATGAATCAAAATCTTTCTGCCTACCGTATATTTTATACAGTGGCTAACGCCGGCAATATTTCCAAAGCCGCTAAAGAATTATACATCAGTCAGCCTGCAATTAGCAAGTCTATTCAAAAATTAGAGGATGGCATCGGCTGCAAGCTTTTTGCCAGAAGCTCTAGAGGTGTTACTTTAACAGAAGAAGGTGAACTTCTCTACTCCTATGTAAAAAACGCTTTTGAAACCCTTCAATTAGGCGAAGAAAAACTGCATCGTTCTATCGAGCTTGGTATTGGTCATTTAAAAATTGGTGTTAGCTCTACTTTATGTAAATATCTGTTATTACCCTATCTAAAAGAATTCATAAAACGCTATCCCCATATTAGTATTTCTATCACCTGTCAATCTACTAACGATACATTAAAGCTGCTAGAAGATAACAAAATTGATATTGGACTCATCGGAAAGCCTGAAAATATTCGAAATATTCATTTTGATTATCTAGCGGAAATCGAAGATATATTTGTAGCAACTAAGGAGTATCTTAGAAATTTACGGACAAGAGGTGTGACAAAGAATCAGATTTTACAAAATTCTACGCTTATGCTTTTAGATAAAAACAATATGACCAGACAGTATATTGACGATTATTTGCAAATTAACCATATCCATGTACAGGATTCTATTGATATTTCAGATATGGATTTATTAATTGAATTTGCAAAGATTAATGTTGGCGTTGCCTGTGTAATCAAAAACTTTGTAAAAAACGAATTAGCAGATGGCTCGTTAATAGAAATCCCGCTTGGTATTCCTATTCATAAAAGAGAAGTGGGATTTGCCTACAAAAGTCAGCTAAAACCAACAAAATCATTAGATGCGTTTGTTCATTTTTATCAGAATTATACAGTCGAACAATAATAAAGACCCGAGAACGGTATTATAAAACCATTCTCGGGTTTTTGCTTTTAAAATTATGTAAGATAAAAAATTAGTTGTTGATTAATTTATCTTCTTCATTGTTCCAGCTATAAAGCTTACGAATTTCTTTACCAACTTCTTCTGCCGGATGTTCAGCTGCTAATTTTCTCATAGCTTTGAAGTGAACCTGTTTTCCTGCATCAGACATATCTAATAAGAATTCTTTTGCAAAAGAACCATCCTGGATATCAGATAATACTTTCT
>JAGALK010000142.1 GCA_017625255.1 Lachnospiraceae bacterium | reverse complement strand
CAACGGAATCTGCCCACACCTATACCTACCCTATATGCCACCAAAAAGCAAAAAATGATACATTTCACAAAAATAAAATGTTATGTCGTCCGTCCTTCAAAATAATATCGGAATACCATTTATCCCCATAAACCGTAATTTTTTTAATAATCCCCCTCCATTTTCCCCATATTGGTATATAATAAAAAGTATCCGTAACAGTAGAAAGGTGAGACTAAAATGCATACACAAAATGAAACAAATCCATTAGGCACTGCGCCGATAGGAAAATTATTATGTAAATTTGCAATACCAAGTATTATCGCTATGGTGGTAAGTGCTTTATATAATATTGTCGATCAGTTTTTTATTGGACAAAGTATTGGTGAGCTGGGAAATGCGGCGACGAATGTGGCATTTCCATTATCCACCAGCTGTACGGCGCTTGCATTGCTTTTTGGTGTTGGTGCGGCAGCGGCATTTAATTTGTCTATGGGACGAGAGGAAAAGGATAAGGCATTGTATTATGTTGGAAATGCAGCGGTATGTATGTTTTGCAGTGGAGTAGTGCTTTGTCTGATAGCACAGATTTTTTTGGAGCCAATGTTGGTATTCTTTGGTTCTCCGAATCATGTGCTGCCCTATGCAAAGGAATATGTGCGGATTGTTTCTTTGGGATTTCCATTTTTGATTCTGACTACTGGTGGAGCACATCTGGTTCGTGCGGATGGCAGTCCGCAATATTCTATGATGTGTAATCTGACAGGAGCTATTATCAATACAATATTAGACCCCTTGTTTATTTTTGGATTTGATATGGGTATGACGGGAGCTGCATTAGCAACAATTATCGGACAAAGTATATCCGGTATGATGGTTATTTTTTATCTATATCGCTATAAGACAGGCAGACTTGAAAAAAAGCATTTACTGCCGCAGTGGAGCTTTGCTGGTTATGCCATGTCCTTGGGACTTGCCCAATGCTTTAATCAGATTGCCATGATGGTGGTACAGATTGTTATGAATAATTCGCTGACCTATTATGGTGCTATGTCGATATATGGGGAGGCTATTCCCTTGGCAAGTGCCGGAATTATCAATAAAGTAAGTTTTATTTTCTTTTCGGTTTGTATTGGAATATCCCATGGTATGCAGCCAATTTCCAGCTTTAACTATGGTGCAAAGCAATATGACAGAGTAAAAAAGGTTGTGCGTTTAAGCCTTATGGCAGGAACGATTATTTGCACAATGGCATTTTTATTGTTTCAGATTTTTCCAAGACAGATTATTGGATTGTTTGGCGATGGTTCCGATATATATTTTTCTTTCGCTGAAAGATATTTTCATATTTATTTGTTTTTTACCTTTATCAATAATGTGCAGCCGCTGTCATCGAATTTCTTTACCTCTATTGGAAAACCGAAAAAGGGGATTTTTCTTAGTCTGACAAGACAGATAATATTTTTGCTTCCGCTGATTGTGGTATTTCCGTTGTTTTTGGGAATTGATGGAATTATGTATGCGGGGCCGATTGCAGATTTTATGGCAGCGATGGTATCAGCGCTGATGCTAAATGGAGAGTTGAAAAATATGGGAAAGTGAGGCTGTTAGTATATGTTGTATACAATACCCGATTATTATAAAGAATTTCGATGTACAGCAGATAAGTGTGAGGATACCTGTTGTGCCGGATGGCAGATTGTCATTGATGAGAAATCTCTTGTAAACTATAGAAAAATTTGTAGAAAACTGCTAGTATCAATAGTAAAAGAATCCGATAAAAATAGTTTTTCTAAGCTATGGAAAATGTTTACTTTGGTGAATTGGTCAGAAGGAACATTTCGTCAGGATATGGAAAAGCGATGTGCTTTTTTAAATGAGCATAATTTATGTGATTTGTATATTGCACATGGAGAAAAGAGTCTGTGTAAAACCTGTAAGCAGTATCCAAGACATGTGGAAGAATTTGAGGGAGTAAGAGAAATTACACTTTCTATTTCCTGTCCGGAAGTGGCAAGAATTCTGATGGAGAGAAAGACACCGGTTACTTTTCTTAGTCAGGAAAAAGAAGGGGAAGAAGAATATGAGGATTTTGACCCATTTTTATTTTCTATTTTAGAGGATGCGAGAAAAGAGATGCTTATAATCCTTCAAAATCGCAATTTATCCATACGGGAGAGAACACTTTTAGTATTGGCTATGGCGCATGATATGCAAGTGCGAATAAATAGACAGGATATGTTTGCATGTTTTCAGGTGATAGAAAAATATTGTGGAGATAAAGCGTTAAGGTTTATACAAAAGTATTTGCAAAAAAAAGAGACAGAAAAGCAGAGAGTATCCTTAGCAAAGGAGATGTTTGAAAAGCTCTATGAGTTAGAGCTTCTTAGAGAGGAATGGAATGTACTTTTACAGGAAACAGAGGCATTGCTTTATGTCAATGAAAAAGTATCTTACGAGGAAATACAAAAAGAGTTTGCTAAGTGGGAGAGTGAAAATTCTGATATAGAGATTCATTTAGAACAATTATTAGTGTATTTTCTGTTTATCTATTTTCCAGGAGCTGTATATGATGGGGAAGTATATGCAAAAGCACAGATGGTGGTATATTGTGTATGGATGATTCATGAATTCTGGATGGCGCGCTGGCTTAAAAATGAAAAAAACTTGGAGCTTGAGGAGATGACAGAGCTTTTGTATCGTTTTTCCAGAGAAGTAGAGCATTCGGATGAGAATTTGAAACGATTAGAAAAAATGATGGGATTTTTGTGGCTGAAGAGATAAAACCTGGGGGTATGTAAAATGGAAAGAAATTATGTGATGAATGCTGCATTTCGGGCAATGTTAAAGGGAACAAAGGATATGGTATTCGTAAAAGATGCCAATCTAACCTATGTGACAGCCTCAATGCCATTTGTGAAAATGGTTGGAAAAGAGCGTGTGGAAGAAATTATTGGACGGACAGACCTTGAGATTTTTGATGATGAAAATCTGGCGAGACGATATATTGCGGATGATAAGAAGCTGATGGATGGCGGTGAGAATCTTATTGAGTATATCGAACCGATTACAGAGGATCATGGCAAAGCGCGCTATGGTTCTACTTCTAAATATATTCTTAGGGATGAAAATGACAAAATTATAGGACTGTTGGGAATTACAAGGGATGTTACCAGAGATTATCTTGCCCGTCAGCGTTACCAGCAAGAATTAAAATTTCTCTTTGAGGTTCCTAAGGATACCTACGCGATATCCTACATAGATGTAGATGACTGGCGGATTATCGGTCAGCGCAGACAGCTTATTCAAACAGGGACAATGCAGTCCTGCTATACGGTGGAAAGACTTTGTGAGGCAGCATTAGAATCTATTATTGACAGAAGATGTGAAGCAGCTGCATTCTATCGAAAGTTTTCAGTTGAAAATCTAAAGGATATTTACGCAAGTGGAAGAAGCAATCTGTCTTTGAAATATCAAAGACGATTGTCAGATGGTTCTGTACATTGGGTAAAAAACGATATACGATTTATGGTAGATGTGGATAGCGGACATTTATGTGTAATGCTTTCTGCAAAAAATATTGATGCCCAAAAGGCAGAAGAGCAAAAGCTTGTCGTAGCAGCAAAAATGGATAAAATGACAATGGTGCTGAATCGTGAAACTACTATGGAGAATATTCAGCAGGTGCTTAAGGAAGAAGCAGACAAAAGCCATGTATTGTTTATGCTGGATGTAGATAATTTCAAATCTTTGAATGATACATTAGGACATCAGGCCGGTGATGAATTTTTGATTCGATTAGCTGGAGAAATTCGAAAAAATTTCAGGGAAAGCGATATTGTAGGCAGAGTAGGCGGTGATGAATTCTTTGCTTTGATGAAAAATGTTCCCGGAATTTCTGAAACAACCAGAAAAGCACAGGAATTGATGTCAACTATTCAAAAGGTTTGTACGAATTACCCTGAAATAAAGCTTTCTGGCAGCATTGGAATTGGTATATATCCTGAAAACGGAAAAACCTTGGGTGAGCTTTATGCACAGGCAGATGCTGCGCTGTATCAGGCAAAAAGGTCAGGTAAAAATCAGTTTATATTTGCTTCACAGAAAAATAATACTACGATTGGAGTCTAGGAGATGGACAAGAAAGCTTTTTTGAAATATCAATATCCGTTAGCGCAGTTTTTGTACTGGGTTACCTGTTGTTCCTGTAGTGGATTTGTCGCGGTATATCTGCAATATAAGGGGTTTTCTAATACTGTTATAGGAACTGTAGTAGGTATTTATGGCGTATTGTCTTTGATTATACAGCCTGTCAGTTCTAAGATTATTCATAAGGTTTCTTTTTTGACAGTAAGAAAAATGCTTTTATGTATGCTGTTTATCACAGGTATATTATTTTTGATTATCAGTATATGGAAATCGGCAGGTTTATTGACGATATGTATCTTTATCGTGATTAATGCATTGAATTCTAGTATGATACCGCTTATGAGTTCATTTGGTATGGAATATGTGAATCAAAAATGTGATGTAAATTTTGGAGTAGCGAGAGGAATTGGTTCTTTAGGCTGGGCGGTTTCGGCGGTTTTTATAGGGATTTTATTAGAAAAATATTCACCGGAATTATTAGGTTATATTTATGTTTTATCTGCGGGAATCATGTTTGTAAATGTTCTTTTTATGGAGGATTTAGGACATGTGACAGAGCCTTCAAAGATACAGGAAAAAGAAGGCGGACTGCTTTTTAAATGTCTCAAGGATACGATATTTTTGATGGTTGCGCTTGGAATTTTGCTGGATAATATCAGTCATGCGATATGTACCACATATACGATTAATATTGTACAAAGCGTGGGTGGCAGTGAATCGGCGGCAGGCTTGGCACAATTTTTTGGTGCAGGAAGTGAAATGATTGGAATGGTTATTTTTGCCATGCTGATTCGAAAGTATAGCAGTATTCAGGTTTTAAAAATCAGCAGTGTCTTTTTTGCTATTCGATTCTTGTTTTTGATTTTTGCAGGAAATCTGCCAATGGTCATGGTTGGTTATGCATTACAAGGACCATCAGCAGGCTTTTATATTCCGGCAGCAGTGTATTTTGTCAATGACCGTATGAAACCGTGGAATCGTACGCAGGGACAGGCTATTTTTAATGTTTTGACCAGTGGAATGGCAAACTTTATTGGAAATGTGATTGGCGGAAGGCTAATCGATCAGCTTGGACTGCGTTATACACTAATTTCCTGCTTTATTTTTGCGGCAGTTGGTTGTATTTTTATCTGCGGCTGCTCTTTTGGGACAAATCGCCATAAAGCGGTGTAGCAAGACCAAAACCACCGGAAATAGCTAGAATCTGTCCGGTAGTATAGGCAGATTCATCACTGGCAAAGTAAACGACAGCGGCTGCAATTTCTTCCGGCAGCCCTATTTTTTTGAGGGGTATATGGCGCAGAAATAAATCCCGAAAATTTGCTGAGAGATTTTTTTCCACGGCATCTGTAGCTGTCATACCGGGTAAAACAGCATTACAGCGGATATTGTGAGCTGCTTCCTGAACGGCTATTAATTTGGTAAGATAATTAATAGCCGCTTTACTGGTACCATAGGCGACCTGTGATATATCAGGCACAAGTCCGCCAATGGATGAAATATTAATAATACTTCCGCCGCCATGTGCCATCATATGTTTTACGGCAGTCTGACTCGCCATAAATACACTTCTTAGATTGGTATTTACAATATCTAAATATTCTGTTATATCTGTGTGAGCAAAATCTAAATCTTTTTTTGGATCTGATGTGCCAAAATTGTTGATAAGTACATCAATATGTCCTTCTTGTCTGGTAATCTCATCTATCATAGTGACAAAGGTTTCCGGTTTACTGGCATCATTGTAGACATATTTTACACGATATCCCTGCTGGTTTAAATCAGCAGCTTCTTTTTTGGCAGCTTCTAAGTTTCGGGCAGCCATATACACGATTGCGCCCTCTTTTGCGCAGGCTTTGACACAGGCTAAGCCAATACCTTTTGTAGATGCAGTTATCAGTATAATTTTGTTTTCTAATCTCATGCGTATTCTCCTTTTTAATTTGTGTGTTGTTTTTGATGAATTTTAGGCAGTAACTGAACGATAATAATGCCAATGGCAATACAGCATAGCTCTATAATGGCAAGCATATGAATGGACTTTACGGCTGCAAAAGCTGCAGATAGATTGACGGTATTGTCTGCAACAAGCTGTGTAATTCGATTGGTAAACATAGGAACAAATACAGCAACGCCAAACGGAGCAGCCAAATCCCGAAAAAGTCCATAAATTCCTGTGCTAAAACCAACAGTTCCCTCCGGCAAATCAGAAAGAACAATTTTCATAAAAATAGCTGCGTTTGCTCCAAGACCAAAGCCAAGAATTCCAAGAGAAGCAGCAAGCATCAATAGAGATGCAGTTTTAGAAAAAAGAAGCATAATTCCACATCCTACAGCGGTCAAAAAAAGGGAAACTGTTAAAATTTGCTTGGGTTCAAAACGGTCAGAAAGTGGTCCTAAGAGTATAGAGCCAAGGGACATACCAAGATACATAATGGAAATGGCATATCCGGAAATAACCGTATTATCCGGTTGTGTGTAATTCACAAATACAATGATATTTGTCATATTCGCCTGCATAAGTCCTTGTGTCAAAAACAGGATAATAACAGGAAGAATAAATGTTTTTCGCTGCATAAATTCTCTGGAGAGGATGGGATTTCGTGCAGATTTTTCTGATAAAATCAGTCCAATTAGAGAAAATATGGAAAGAAGAAGTACAACTATAAAAGAAAAAGAAAGCCAGCCAAAGTTCTGTCCAAAGGATGGGATGCAGAGCAAAAAGCTGAAAAATAAAAATACAAAAATACTTCCTTTGATATCAAAGCTATCGATTTTTTTGGGTGAAAAATCTGTTTTTGGGCAGGTGAAAAAGCACAAAATCAGAAAGAATAAAGATAAAGCTACATTTATCCATATCAAAATCCGCCAGCTAAATATGTTGATAATAAGCCCGCCCAGACTAGGTCCAAATATTACAGCGGCACTGGAAATCAGCATATAGAGAGAAAAACCTTTTGCCGTCTCCTTAGGAGGAAATTCTGTAACGATGTAGGACATAATGGTAGGTGCAATAGCAGCCATGCCGATACCGACTACAAATCTTGCAAAAAGCATAAAAAGCAAGGAGGGGGCAAGGGCACTTAATAGATTTCCAATAGTAAATATGCCAATGCCGGATAAGAGTGTGGTGCGTCTGCCCAAAAGGTCTAAAAGTCTTCCAAGAATTGGTGCACAGGCAGCCGTGGATATAGCCTGAGCAAGGGCAGTCCATGTGGTATTATTGTATGGCAGACGCATATCCTGCACAAAGGAAGGACCTAAAACTGTAGAAAGTCCACCGGCAATTCCTATTAAAAAAGCAGCAAAAGCATAGGGGATAAAACCCTTCATATAATTTTTGGATTGAAAAATGTCCATATAAAATACCTCATTTTTTCTTTTGCGTTAGTATTTCCTTTTTTAATGCAAATATGTGTATTTTTTCAAAAAACAGGACAAACTGTTTGGGTAAAAAATTTAAATAAAAAGGAGTAATGCTTATGTCAATGATTAATAAAGAAATTGCTGATTTTAAAACCTATGCGTTTCATGAAAATGATTTTAAAATGATTTCAAAAGAGGATATTTTAGGAAAATGGAATGTATTCTTTTTTTATCCGGCAGATTTTACATTTATCTGCCCAACAGAATTAGAAGATTTAGCAGAAAAATATGAGCAGTTTAAAGAAATTGGATGCGAAATTTATGCGGTATCTACAGATACACATTTTGTGCATAAAGCATGGCATGATACTTCTGAGCGTATCAAAAAAATTAATTATCCTATGTTAGCAGATCCGACACATTGCATATCAAAGGGCTTTGAAGTATTGATTGAAGAGGATGGTCTTGCTGAAAGAGGAACCTTTATTATTAATCCGGAAGGAAAAATTGTAGGTTATGAGGTTACAGCCGGAAATGTAGGCCGTAATGCAGAGGAATTATTGCGAAAGGTTCAGGCTTGTCAGTTTGTTCATGCCCATGGAGACCAGGTGTGTCCTGCCAACTGGAAACCGGGTGCAGAAACATTAAAACCAAGCTTAGATTTAGTGGGACAGCTATAATGGAAAATCTTTACGATGTCATTGTCATTGGCGGCGGACCGGCAGGACTTACCGCTGCCATTTACCTTACAAGAGCAAAATACCGGGTATTATTGTTGGAAAAAGAACAGTTTGGCGGTCAGATTACCATTAGCCATGAGGTTGTGAATTATCCGGGTGTGGGTGTGTGCAGCGGAAAAGAATTAACAGATATCATGTATCATCAGGCAGAATATTTTGGAACAGAATTTTTAATGGCAGAAGCGGTTAAGCTGAGTCTGGATGGAGATATCAAAACAGTTCATACCAATCGTGGGGATTATAAATGTCTGGGTGTATTATTGGCAACAGGAGCACATCCAAAACAGGTTGGTTTTGTGGGAGAAGAAGAATTTAAGGGGCGCGGAGTTGCCTATTGTGCAACTTGTGATGGAGAATTTTTTACGGGAAAAGAAGTATTTGTCATAGGTGGTGGTTTTGCAGCGGCAGAAGAAAGTGTGTTTCTTACCAAATTTGCCAGTCATGTGACAATACTGATTCGAAGAGACGATTTTTCCTGTGCAAAAGCTGTTGCCGATCAGGCGAAAAACCATGAAAAAATAAGTGTGCTTACCAATACTGTGGTGGAGGAAGTATCTGGAGAAAATGGGCTGAATTATATTCGCTACAAAAATCATGTCACAGGAGAGGTTACAGAATACCGGACAAAAGAAGGCGAAAATTTTGGTGTGTTTGTCTTTGCCGGCTATGCACCGGAAACGGATTTGGTAAAGGATATTGTTCAGTTGAATGAACAGGGTTATATCATTACAGACACATCACAGAAAACCAATATAGATGGTTTGTATGCGGCAGGAGATATCTGTATAAAGCCATTGAGACAGGTGGTTACAGCCACCAGTGACGGTGCTTTAGCGGCAACTGCATTGGAAAAATATGTGGCAGAGGTACAGCGAAGAACAGGATTGTCTACAAAAGATCCGAAAATAAATAAAAGTGCGTTGGTAAAGGATGAAAATATCAGCGAAGATGTGGAAAATGAATTGTTTACTACTGAAATGCAAGGTCAGCTAAAAACAGTGTTTGAAAGGATGGAACAGTCTTTAGTATTGAAATTGTATCTCGATAATCGTCCCATTTCCAAAGAATTGCAGGAATATGTGCAAAGCCTTACAGCTATGACGGATAAGCTGACAATGGAGATTGTACAGGATAAAAGTGTGGATTTTGCACCTTGTGTCAAAGTATATTTAGCAAATGGTGCATATACAGGACTTGCTTTTCATGGAGTTTTTGGCGGTCATGAGTTTCATTCCTTTGTATTGGGGTTATATAATGCCGCAGGTCCCGGACAGCCATTAGATACGGATATTGTCAATCGGATAAAGAATATCAAAAATAAAGTAAATATTATGATTTTAGTAACTTTGTCCTGCAGTATGTGTCCGGATTTAGTTAT
>JAGALK010000141.1 GCA_017625255.1 Lachnospiraceae bacterium | reverse complement strand
TTTCCTGCCTGTGAATTACAGTCCTCATCACCAGCCATCAGCATTGGTACACCCTGTGCTAAAAACAGCATAGCAATAGCATTTCGCATACGGCGTTCCCGTACCTTTTGTACATTTCTGCTGGTACTTTCACCCTCTACACCACAATTACTGCTGAAATTCCATTCTGAACCATCAGCATTTTCTTCTCCATTTGCCTCATTATGTTTACATTCGTAAGCAAATAAGTCCGCAAGGGTAAAACCATTGTTGTCAGCAATATAATTCACATAACCGATTCTGTCATTTTGCTTTTTCAGCTGGTCTGCAGGCTCCCAGATATTTCCATTTATGCCATTTAAGAGCTTTCTTGTCGGGTATAGAAATTCATCCGTATCCACAAAGACTCTTGGATACTTTTCTTCTTCCTCAGGTACAAAATTCTCTGCAAAGCCTCTATAGAATAATTTTGTCCTGCCCAGATAAGGATCTCTTACCAGCATTTCAATCGGAATATTTTCTCCCTGCAAATGAAAACCATCTACATGATATTCATTTACCCAGTAACGCAAAATGTCTAATATCTGTTCCTGACGAATAGAATCCGTAAAATTCATTTCCAGAATACATTCTATTCCTTTTTTATGCAACTGTAAAATACAGTCTTTTAATTCCACATCCGGATGCTCACCAGCGGCATAGGAAGCCTTTGGCGCATAATACATTCCCTCACCATAGCCCCAGTAATTCGTCTTAAATTTCACTTTCTTTTCCGATTTCCCGGCTTTGTCTTTTGCTTTCCATTGTACATATCCCAAGGCTTCTTGTACCTTCTGCGGAATTAACTCCTCAAATTCATACACCGGCATGAACTCTACCGAAGTAATCCCCAATGCTTTCAAATAGGGGATTTTTTTACAAAACCCTTTGAAAGTACCTTTATCAGCCGTTCCCTCCGAAAGTCCTTTGGTAAAGCCTCTGACATGTAATTTATAAAGTACCATGTCCTTTCGCGGTATTTCTACAACCTCTTCTCCGCGCCAGGAAAAATTATTTTCTGTATATCGGCATCGTAATCCTTTCTCTAAAGGCAATTTACGCGTACAATCTGCCCATTTGTCTCTGCCGACAATCCTTCTGGCATAAAAGTCAGGTAAAACCATCCCATCTACCGAAAAATTATAATCATATAGTCCAATATCCAATCCATATACACGAATTGCCCGAAGATTTCCTTTTGTAAAATCCTCTGAGACCTCTATTTCTAATATTTCCTGTTCATTTTCTCTTTTATACAGCAGTATCTTACAGATAGATTCCTTTCTGCCCTCAAAACAGAAATTTACCCATCCCTTTCCTTTTGTCACGCCTTTTTGAGAAAAATCACCTATTTTTACATTCCATTCCATGGTTTTACCACCTTTTCATCCTAAACTAAGCAAGTACTTTGCTATTATACCATTTTTTCACTCCATTTGTATATCTTTTTCTACGCTTATTGACTTGTCTATTTAAAATATTATATAATTAATCAATAATTTTGTTTTGAAAGGAGATTTTTATGGGCAATCAGAATAACTTAACAGACGATGAAGATATCTGCGTTACTTTAGATATGGATGATGGAACACAGGTAGAATGTGAGATTTTAACAATTTTTGATGTAAATGATCAGGATTATATTGCTTTACTCCCATTGGATGAAGATGGTGAAGAAAATGAAGAAGGTACTGTATACATCTATCGCTACTTCGAGGATGAAGATGGCAACCCTTCTCTTGAAAATATCGAAACGGATGAGGAATACGAAGCTGTTGAAGAAAGATTTGATGAGCTTTTAGACGAAGCAGAATTTGACGAAGACTAAAATAAATGTCTGCTGCCCATACCTATAGGCAGCAGACATTTGTATTTAATAAAAATTTATAATGTTCCTGAAAGTACTTTTTCTATTGTGTCTATCAGTCTTTGCTGTTCGATAGGTTTTAACAGATAACCTTCCGGTTTTAATTCTAAAACATCGAGAATATGCTCTTTGTCTGCCACACCTGTTAAAAATACTACCGGGATACTCTTTAACTCTTCATCACTTCGAATTTCTTCTAATGTTCTCTTTCCATCCCATTCAGGCATCTCATAATCCAACAAAATCAAATCCGGCATATTTTTCTTTGCCTGTCGAATTGCCATTTTACCATCTGTAGCAAAAGCAACATCATACACTTTTTCCAACATAGTCTTTACGCTTCGAAGCAAAATCCCACTATCGTCTACAGCCAAAATACTTCTGCGCTTCTGCGGCTCCTCTTCTATTGCCTCGCTTACATCACCAGTCTCTGTAATCTCTAGGTGCAGCATCTCCATACACTTATTCATCAATGCAGACAAAGTTGTTGGTCTTAATGCATAATCAAATTGCCCACTATCATAATACTTCTGATATCCTTTACACTCTTCTGTTGTTCCTACTAATAAAACCGGCGCATCCGGGTACTGTCTCCAGAAGAAATCTAAAATTCTATTATCAAATTCTCCTACACCAACCAGACAAACTACTACCATGTCCGGTTCAAAAACCTTTGTCATTCCCTTTACCAATTCCAAAGAATCTACACTTACCTGTGTCTGGAATCGACCTGACAAATGTCTGTTTACACTACTGACTGTCTGATTTAATTCTCCTACCAAAAGTATTTTTTTCATGCTTCTTCTCTCCATTCTTTATTTAATTTTATCTTATTCTCAAGTTCTTCTATCTGGGAAACTGCTTTTGCGCTATCCATATTAATCACATAAACTCCCAATCGCTGCATATCGCTTTCTATATCCTGCGGATATGCATAAGTATTCAGACATTCCATGGTCTGATCCATTTTATCAATATCCAATTCTTCCATCGCCATACGAAGCATTTCCAAATAAGCAAGAATTACGGATACATCTTTTACAGTTTCCTTCATCGAATCGACTGCTTCCTCCTGCTCATTTCCTAAAACTTCTTTTAACTTTTCTTTATAGCTTCGCCATTCTTTGAGAAATATCGTATGTAATGCATCTATACATTCTATATCGGCATCTTTTGCTGCATTCTCAAGTATTTTTGCCATTCCACCAAGAACTGTAGCACCAATAAGATTTGCTGTACTTTTCATAGAATGTACTTTAACCTTGTACTGTCTTAATATGTCCGGACTCTTTCTGCATTCCTGATAGAACTCATCCAAAGTGTCTGCTTCTACTTCTATTGCCTTATAAAAATCTCTCACCGTATCCAGTAAAAGTTCTTTATCCGGCAAATGCATAAGTCCATAGCTCCAATCTACCCCGTCTACCATCGGAATTTCCGTATCATCTGCATAAGCTGAAACCTTTACGGTATCAGAACTCTCCTGACTCTCCTCTTCCTCCGCATCAAATTGTAAAAGCTCCCGCGGGAGAAGCCGTAATATCATTTGTTCTAGCTTCTCTGGATTAATTGGCTTTGGAAGAAATGCATCAAATCCTTCTGCAAGGTACATTTCTTTGGCTCCTGTAATCGCATTGGCAGTAAGCGCCACAATCGGAATGCCCATACACAGATTATTCTCCAGCTCCTTCATATGGTGTAAAGTTTCTATTCCATCCATCTCCGGCATCATATGATCCAGAAAAATCAAATCATAATGCTTACTAGCCACCATCTCTAAACATGCTTTTCCTCTGTCTGCCACATCCACATTTATCCTTGTTCGTTTTAACAGACTAACAAACACCTTTAGATTTGTCAAATTATCATCCACTACCAGAATCTGCGCATCCGGCGCTGTAAATGCTGCCATATAGCTGTATTCTGTCGCCTGTTTTTGAATTCGTTCTTCTAAATTGCCAATTGGTGTAGAATCTACGATCTGCTGTTCTAGTGTAAAATAGAACCGAGAGCCCTTCCCATAAACACTTTCTACTTGAATCTTACTGCCCATAAGAAGCAAAAGCTGAGTAGTAATATTCATTCCAAGACCTGTTCCTTCTACATTCCTGTTTCTCTTTTCTTCGATGCGTTCAAATTCCTGAAACAGCTTAGCAATATCTTCCTCCTTGATACCTATACCTGTATCTTCCACTGAAAAGTCAAAAACTGCCTTTCTGCCTTCAATTCTTCCACCAACTCTAAGCGTTATGCTTCCTTCATTCGTATACTTCACTGCATTGTTTAATAAATTCACCAGTACCTGTCGGATACGAACATCATCCCCTAGTAATCTTGAAGGAATATTTTCATCCACATATATATGTAATTTTAGTCTCTTAGCTTCTGCTTTCGCCTTAACCATATTGGATATATCATGTATCAGGCTGCTAAAATCATATTCTGCCTGAATAATTTCCATTTTGCCCGATTCAATCTTGGAAAAATCTAAAATATCGTTGATTAAGGATAAAAGATTCTGTCCTGCATTTTGAATATCTAATGCATATTCCTTAATCTGCATATCTGTAGTTTCTCTTAGTATCATGGTATCCATACCAAGAACTGCATTGATTGGCGTTCTGATTTCATGCGACATATGAGCAAGAAACTTTCCTTTAGAAGCATTGGCTGCCATTGCTGCTTGTCTTGCTTCCTCTGCAAGCGCATTTGCTTTTTCAAGCTGGGCATTTTTCTTTTCTATGTATTCCACTTCACGCTGCAGCAGCCTTGCATTTTCTTCTATTTTGTAGGAATAACCTTTAACAACCTGTCCAAAATGCTGATACAACATAATAAGACTAAAACAGGTAGTACCTAATCGGCTGAATTTTCCCATATCCCCCACTGCTACGACATACATACGAACAATATCTATTGCACCGCCGCCACCCATAAACAATAAAGCAGCTAAGCCAAGACGGATATTGACAGTCTTTTTATCCTTTAGAATGCCCATATAAGATATTAATCCTATCAGAACTGTCAGCATAATTAATGCATGAGACACAAAAACCATATGCATAAAATCCAACACATTTAATAACTGCAATATTAGCTGTAAAATTATATTTGCACTTTCTAGTCCAAGCAGCATATGCCACCGTCTTTTGAATACCCCAAGAACTCCATTCGAAAAATAAAGTGTTACGAACATGGACATAAGCATAAGGCATACAAATACTAATACTGAATAAAAAGTCTGGTTTCCATAGAAAATATGTAATACCTTTGTTTCAACAAAATAATACATTGCCGCAACAATACAATACCCACATACATACTGTATGCCAACAGTATTCTGCTTTAATATCTTTTGGACAAGAAATAGCAGAAAGAAAATAATTCCACAAATCAATATAATTAAATTACAGCCAATACTAAACATATTCTCCCGCAAAAGCTGTAATATTAAAATATCTCTTTTTCCTATTGTAACAGCCGTAACTCTGGCAGCATAATCTGCATAGGGGGAAGTCATCTCTATTTGTATCTTTCCTTCGGACAAATCCTTAGGAATATCAATAAAGTTCACTACACTTCCCGGTGTGCGGCCAAAACTTCTTTCGTCTGCAACACCAAATTCATATACATATTCTCCATCTATCCAGACCTTAAGCGTCTTATCCGCAGATAAAAACGACATTGTCATTCCAAAATATTCTTTCGGAATTTTATTTTCAATCCATACCTTATCCGCCGGCTTGCATTTACCCAGATACGGCAGTTCATCAATAGCTATACGCTCTCCATCAGAATAAGTGAGTACCCAATCTTTATTAAAATCGTACACAGCTCCTTTAGAAAGCGTCATATCATCCACATGAAATCCTACTGCTACATATAGTAGAAGAGCCACATTAATGAGTAAAGCATACCAGACAAACCTTTTGAAATATTTCATAACCTTCTCCTTGTCCTAACTTTTATCAAAGAATATAGCAATTATTTTTACTTCTATTCTTTGCTACATACAAAGCTTTGTCTGCATTACTGTAGAGTTTTTCAAAATCTCTATCCGATGCCTCTAAAATTCTGGCTATTCCAACAGATATTGTAGTTATGCCAGTATACCTTTCACCTGCAATTTTATTCTGAAAATCTACAGATATCTTTTCAGCAAGTGCTTCTAACTCCTTTGTATCAATGGCATCTTTATAAAATAGACAAAACTCATCGCCACCCATTCGACAGGAAATGAATTCTTCATTCAGATTCAAAAGTACTTCACCAAATTTCTCAAGCATCTCATCACCCGCCTGATGTCCAAAACGATCATTCACCTGTTTAAAATGATTAATATCTATCATAAACAAGCTTCCTCCACCGCCTTCCTTAAGATATTCCTCAAGAAGCGTTACAAAATATCTTCTGTTATAAACACCCGTCAGCGCATCCTTATGTGCAAGATCACTAATCTGCATCAGCATCTGATGATGCTCAGTAATATCTAGCATCCATATCATATACCCCTGAATATATCCACCTTCTTTTAAAGGCTCTATACGCACTTCATACATCTGTCCTTTTTGTTCAAGCGTTTTTCGTTTTCCAACAAAAATATCTGACAGCACTTCATTCTTATATACATTCTGCCTTAGTGTAAGATTTTCAAACAATTCTTCCATTCGTTTGTTGTAATAAGTAATCCGATTACAGTTATCAATAACCATAATCCCTTCCTGTCCATGACTCAAGGCATTTTCTCCTGCTAAAGCAATCGAATCAAAATACCCATATCTAGTCAATGCCATTCCTACTAAAATCATTGCTCCCATAATTCCAAAGCACGGAACTTCATACCCCCCAGTAATTCCTGTACTCCGAACAAAATTTGGAATCCACGGACATACAATAGCTATCGCTGTACACAAAATTCTTTTTCGTTCCACACCTTTAGACTTTATTCCTGCAATAATACAACAAACAAAACACCCCACGCAAACAATGCCCATATATACCACAAACGCACCAAATCCCCAACCATATTCCAATACCAATCTTGGAAATGGACCTTCTTCATTTATGCCTATATATGTATAAAAAATATGATTTTCTCTGGTCGTCAAAAGCATCCATATAACTAAAATCCCACATAAAATCTCCCCTGCATAAATGAATGCCGGTACTTCCTTACGGCACATCTCAGCCACAAACAGAGTAAAGCCTATCATTAATAAACATTCTCCGAAATACTGCATAAGCGTTGCTGCATAAAAACCTCCGGTATTTCCAGAAGTAATCTCTACAAGAAAACCAAAGGTATATATACAGCCGGCAGAAGCTAACAGCAATGTTCCGCTTTGCCCTCTTGAAGGCTTAGCCCAGAGAACTAACATCAATATTCCCAGACAAATCAAAACCGCAATTACATGTAAAAACACATATAATTCTTGCATCGAACATCCGGATAATACTACTTTTATCCCTGCTAACACAAGAAAATGCGCCGGATAGAACAGATAAAAGAAATATCGACCCAAAATACTCTTTCCTTTTTCTCCATTGTAATTTTTTAAAAGAATCAGTGGCAACATAAACCCAAGAAAATACAGCTTATCATACCAAACCCAATCATAATGAGAAAAATGCCATATATTGTTCAGCAGTATTGCTACAATTAAAAACACTTCCAAAAATACGGTAAGACCACAAAACCATAGCACCTGCTTTTTAAAGCTTTTTACATAATAAAATACAAGAATATATAGAATTGGCATAATTACCCAGCCACCAACAAAAGCAGATACAACAAACAGACCTGCTCCTAAAAGAATCTTCTGCCAACATTTTAAAAATGCATTTTCCAAAACAGCTAACATCAATAATCCTAATAACAGATCAAAAATAATATTTTGTCTATATTCATATATCTCATGAAAAAACAGATAAAATGGCAAAATGGTTACTACCCAAAACAATGCCATTCGTTTGATATATTCCCTTACGCTAGAAGTATGCCGAAAACCTTCCGCAATAAAAAAACACATAATCGGCAATGTAAACCGCCCTATAATATGCATAATCTGACCCAACGGACTAAAAAAATCAACAAATCCCCATGCTACATGGTCACATACCATAGCACAAATAGCAATATACTTAAGCTGTGTACGATTCAAAGTTTTCATCTGACTTCCCCCAATCCGACACTACCCTTCATACGCAAAATATTCTCTTTTTATTATACTGAAATGTCTCCTTTTATTCAATATCTGCTTCCATTAAAAAACGGGATATTTCGGCTTCATGATTATTAATTTTCTTGGCACAATATAGATATAATTCTTCCTTTGCTCTGGTAATTCCCACATAGAACATTCTTCTTTCTTCTTCCATATCTGCCGGAAGTACAGCTTTTTTATAAGGCGTTACACCTTCATTGACATCAATCATATGCACCACATCAAATTCTAAGCCTTTTGCACTGTGATAGGTGGCTAATGTTACTGCTTCCTCCTGTATATTCCCCTTTTCCCGCATCTGCTCCAATTCTTTTTTGTATTTTTCCATATGTAAAAACCATGTATCAAAATTGGGATAAACCTTACTGCTTTCTTGCAATTCTTCTAATACATCAAACAGCTCTTCTGCAGAAATCTTCCGATACTCTGCATACTCTTTGATAAATTCATCATAGCCTATGGCTTTTCGAATATAATTAATGGCTGCAAAAGGACGCATTCTGCTAATTTCACGAATATCCCGCTGTAATTTTTCAATTCGCTCCTCTATCCATGGCTGTTCTGAATAAAATGCCTGCCATACATCAAATGCCACCGTTTCTTCTTCCAAGCTTTCTCTGCTTAAATAGCGTTTGGGACGATTCATAATCATAAGAAAATCTCTTCTCTGACGACTGCCTTTTGCTATACGAATATAGGCAAATAAATCTTTGGCAATCCAGTGTTCATAGATATTTGGCACTGTATCCTTGGCTGTAAACGGAATATTATACTCTAACAGAAGCTCCATTAAGCCTCTTGCCTGCATATTTGTACGAAATAGTACCGCAATCTGGGAATAGGGTATCTTTCCTTTTCGAATTCTTGCAAGTACTTTTTCATATTCTTCTCTTTGACTTTCAAATTTTTCAATAAGAATCGGCAAACCACCTTTTTTTGCCGCATGGATTTCCTTTTCAAAGCGTTCCCTGTTATGAGAAATAATCTGGGATGCCATTTTGACTACACTTGCAGGACAACGATAATTCACAGACAAGTTCACCATCTTCAAATCCTTAAAATCCTTTGGCATATTTAACATAATTTCCGGTTTTGCCCCACGAAAACGATAAATCGACTGGTCATCATCCCCTACCACAAACAAATTATTCCCAGAAGCTGCGAGCATCCTTACGATATCATACTGTATTTGATTCACATCCTGAAATTCATCCACCAATATGTAGCGGTACTTATTCTGCCATGCCGATAGAATATCTTTTCTCTGAGAAAACAACTCATAGGTGTACACTAGCATATCATCAAAATCAATTTTTCGATTTCTATGTAGAAACTGCTCATATTCTTTATAAATCTGCCGAAACACATCCTGTCCGCAATTTGTGGAATAATAATGTGCCAGTTGTATTCTACTATTTTTTACCAGACCAATTTCCGCAAAGAGATTTTGTATAAATTCATTCTCATCCTCGTAATCTAAGCGCATAGAATGAAGCATTTCCCGCATCAAATATATTTTTTCGTCCTCTCGAATGACATTTTCTGCCCGAAAACCATAGGCATGCTTTAAAATCATAAAAAATACCGCATGAAAGGTTCCAAAGGTCACTCTTTTTCCTTCTGTCGGCATTCTGCGAAGAAACCTCTCTTTCATTTCTGATGCTGCAGACTTTGTAAAGGTAATTACCAAAATATTTGATGGGTCTATATCTGCATTTTTTATTAAATTTTCAATTCTTCGGGTAATAACAAGAGTCTTGCCGGACCCCGGTCCGGCAAGTACCATCATAGGACCCTCTTGATGCAGCACCGCCTGCATCTGAGAGTCATTCAGACATTTTTTCATAGAAATTGATTATCCTTAGATTATGATAATTTTTCGATTCCTTTGCGAATTCTTGCAAGGGATTCTTCTTTTCCGATAATTTCCATAATTTCCGTTGCTCCTCCCGGTGTCATTTGCTTACCGGATACGGCTGTACGGATTGGCCAGAGTACATAACCACTCTTATATCCTTTTTCCTGCACAAAGGCAGAAATTGCTGCATATAAAGCATCATTGCTATAATCCTCATGCGCTTCTAACATCGGAAGAATTTCCTGTAATACAGCAAGAGAAGTTTCTGCATTCGTTTTCATTTTTTTATGCGTATACATAGCAATATCATAGTCCGGTAATTCTTCAAAGAAATCAATATGACCTGCAATATCCGGGAAAATCTCAATTCGAGTCTGCACCATTTTTGCAATCTTCTTCAAATCATAATCCTTAGTAATTACTTCTTTGATATATGGCTCTGCCATCTCACAAAACTTGTCAAAATCCATGGCTTTCATGTATTCACCATTCATCCATTTAAGTTTTGTCACATCAAAAACCGCCGGTGATTTGCTCATATGCTTATAATCAAAAGCCTCCACCAGCTCTTCTAAAGAAAAGATTTCGCGATTGTCAGAAGGACTCCAGCCTAATAACGCCACAAAGTTAATCACCGCTTCTGTTAAGAATCCCTGATCAATCAAATCCTCATAAGAAGAATGTCCGCTTCTCTTACTCAGCTTCTGATGCTCCTCATTAGTAATCAATGGACAATGTACATATACCGGAACATCCCAGCCAAAAGCTTCATAAAGGCGATTATATTTAGGTGAAGAAGAAAGATATTCATTTCCTCTTACTACATGTGTAATTCCCATTAAGTGATCGTCTACTACATTGGCAAAGTTATATGTTGGGTATCCATCAGATTTAATGAGAATCATATCGTCTAATTCTGCATTATCTACGGTAATATCACCATAAATTTCATCCTGAAAGGTTGTAGTTCCTGTCTGTGGATTGTTCTGACGAATAACATATGGTACGCCTGCTGCTAATTTGGCTTCTACCTCTTCTTTACTTAAATGCAGGCAGTGCTTGTCATAAATATTAATCTCTTTTCCTGCAACAGTCTGTTTTAAACTTTCTAATCTTTCTTTATCACAAAAACAGTAATACGCTTCACCTTTTTCCACTAACTGCTTAGCGTATTCTAAGTAAATCCCCTTTTCCTGTCTTTCACTCTGTACATAAGGACCTACACCGCCATCCTTATCCGGTCCTTCATCGTGAATAAGACCTGTTTTTGCAAGTGTACGATAGATAATATCCACTGCGCCTTCCACATATCTTTCCTGATCTGTATCTTCTATTCTTAAAATGAAATCTCCACCTTCATGCTTTGAAATCAAATACGCATATAATGCAGTTCTTAAATTTCCAACATGCATCCGTCCTGTTGGACTTGGTGCAAATCTTGTTCTTACCTTACTCATGTTTTATCCTCCATTTTTCGTACAGCTATGCTGTTTACATCTCTATTAATCTAGCATAGAATTTTAGTGTTGACAAGCCAAATATTCTTCTAAAATCTCTGCTGCAATCCCCACCATTTCTACACAAGGACGCTTTTTATAATACTCTTTTGTACGCTCGCTTGGTGTTGGATTGTTATCTTTTCCTTCTAATCCTAATAATTCCCGACAGACAATACTTCCTGTCTGCTCTTTAAACTTTCCCGCCAGATATTGAATTCTTTCGTAATGCTCTTTTTTACTGACAGTATCCTTTGGATCATCATATCCTGACAATACTCCCACCACAAAAAACATACCACTGACAGCACCGCAGACTTCCCGCATTCTTCCCATACCACCGCCAAAGGAAGATACCGCCTTAACCACTGTTTTTAATTCCATTCCCATTTCATTTGCATAAGCTCCAGCTACTGCCTGCGCACAATTATACCCTTCTAGAAACAACTCCTTTGCACGCTGTTTTTTTGTCATAGTGTCTTCCTCTTTTCTTTATTGTAATCCGCTAATTCGGTCAATCGATTCAATTATCTCTTGTATTTCCGGAGTATAGATATTTTTCTTTTTCAGCAATTTGTCAATTTCCATTCTCCGTTCACGAATATTTTGAGTATTGTATTCAATTCTAGAACGAAGCTTTTGCCTTCTGACAATCAGATTATGCTTTACCTCTACCATTTCTTTTTTTTCAATCAATGCCGATGTCTGATTCAGCCATACTCTGGCATCATATAATCTGTATTTTTTTAAAATACGCAACAGCTTTCCATTAAAATATTCTAAATCCTCATTCGTCTGATGGTATTTTTCCCGTTCCTTTACTTCATTCAGATACTGCTCCCAAAGATAGTTCAATTCCTGAGAACTATTCACATGATACTTTTCTCTGGCATATTCCACCGCATTAGTCACATTGACATATTTGAATTTTATTTTATTTAGCAGCACAATTGCATGATTCATATTGATTTCTGAACGCTGTATCTCTTTTTGATTTGCAGACATCTTAATAAAAATCCCAAAAGCTCCAAGTGCTGCCACAAGAAAAACAATCATCCAGATAGATGTTGTATCTATGTACATGCCAAATTGAAGCACCATTAGAACCGCCATTACAACAACAAACATGCTAAGCAGGGCAAATGAAAGCGTTTTTAACAGCTTCTGCTGCTTTACAAGCTCTAGCTTATTGTAATACCACTCTGTTTTTTCACTCTCAAGATAATTCATATCCCGTTTTACTGTGTTCTGATAGGTTTCATTGGTCTGTAAGCGCAAAATCGCATCCGGAATTCTATCCTCTTCCTGCTGCATTTGTACAAATTGTACATCCGATATACGCTTTTCTGAACGCTTATATTCATCTCTTGCTTTATCTAATTTCCATATATTTTCCGCTGCACTTTGTATTTCTAATGCACTCTTTTCCGGAAGCTCTTCTATTGTCTGAATGTCATTTAAATACTCCGTAACAATTTTATATTCTGCTTTTTCCTCTTCAAGCTCCCTTGCAGTTTCAATAATCTGCTGACAGCGATCTAATACAAAATGCTGAATTTTACTTCCATCATTCAAATCTGCTTCAGATATCCCTTCTACCGATGATGGCAAGGATTCCTGCATACTCTGTATACTTTCTATATTTTTTCTTTTCTTTTTTCTGAATAATCCCATCTGTTATTCCTTCTTTCTATCTGCTGCTTCTACGGTATTCTTTCATCCACTGCTCTAATAACGCATCTGCTTCATTAGCGGTAATGTTCATTTCTTCATGCTCTACCGATTCTGCTAATCTTTTAGCCTCTGCCGCCTGTTGTAAGGATATCTGATTACCATTTCTGCGATGTGCCCTTTCATAACAGTCCGCCGCTTTCAAAAAAAGAAACAGCCCGGCATATGCCGTACCTAAATTGTGCCAGATATTTCCGGCAAGCAATCCACTTCCCTCTAATACCTCCGGCAGCTCCAGCAAACGGTTGTATTCCTTGATACACAAAGAATACCTCCCCTGTGCTAAAAAGCGGTCTGCCCGTATTTTGGCACACTCTGCCTCTGTCTTGTTTTCAAATACGGCAAGACTTTCCTGAATCTTTCGTATTTCTTCCGTTGTGCAGTAATTACAGCCACTAATGAGCGTCAGTACAAACTCTGCCAATCCTTTATCCTCACGAAGCAGTTTTTTTAATTTCTCTGCTAATGCAGACATTTTTAATTCTTTTTTTATCCAGCGACACAGTTCTGCATCCATAAATCCCGGCTCTATTAATTCCATATTGTGCATAAGATAATAGCACAATTCCTCTAACGAATATACATTTAAAGCCGCTGTTTCTATATAATAAGGGACAGATGCAATCTCCTGACTGCACAATAACAATTCTCCCATAGCTTCCTCCCTTAAAATGACATGGTATATTCCCAGCTTTTTTCAGAGCTTTTTGCAATTTCACCAAATCCCATATCCTTGATACAAAAATGTACTTTTGCCGCTGATAAAGGCTTTGCTGTAATACGAAGTCTAGTAGTACGGTCTTCTCTATCCGGCATATCCGTAAGCTCTAATGTTTTAACTACTGCTTCTTTACTTTTAGGCGGCTGAATCCAAAAATCAATGGATGGTGTACCCTTTAATATCAATTCATACTCTTTTCCTGCCTCATACCAATTCTCACCTGCGGTAAGTAAAGATATAAATTCACTTTTTCCTCTATTGACTACTTTTAGGCTGACATTCACTTTTATTTCATTGTCACCCATGTAAACATATTGCCACTTGTCCGGTTCTGCTTTGACTGCTGCTCCATAACAGGCGCCTTTACAAAACAGATTCTTACCCATAAATGCTCTTCTGCCCCGACATATAGCAGCAAGAGACATTTTCATCCACTCTCCATCAAAACCGTCTCCGATTAGATAAACAGAAGAAATCATATTTCCTGCCATCGAAGTATTTACAATTTGACAAAACTCCTCATCCCGATTTTCCAGTACAGAATCATAGCTTGTTTCTTCAATGGTAACCACTTGAGGAATCGTTCTTTTATCATGATTTAATTGCCAAAAACGCAGCTTTCCGGAAGAAAAATAATACAATGCAACACTATGCTTAAAAAGCTCCGGCGACTGACTCAGCGCATAATAATAAAAGCTTTCCCTATAATCCAAAAGCATCAGCTTTTGCGCCGGAAACTGTATTTTTTCTACAAACAAACCAAATAATCGTCTATATTCTAAATTCATGTATTCTGTAGTAATCACCAATCTGTCCGGCATTGCACTGTTTGTGTTCATAGGCAGAAAAAGTAGTTTTTTTAAGTACATAAATAAAAGATCTGTTGTTTCATAAATTTCATTTTCTACTTCTACCTGTTCGCCTGCCAATGCTTTTTTTAAAAGTCCTTCTATACAGCTTACGCCTTCTTCTCTTGCATATTTTCTGGCCTCTTCTCCAAAGAGCCATTGTCCTATACCCTTCTTTTTAGAAACACACACAGGAATCTGATATACTTCACTTCCGGTAACCATACTAAAAGTCCCCGGCTCAGACATACCGCGAGTATAATAACTAATCATTGCATATTTTTCACTTAAATCTATCCCTATATATCTTTCTGCCTGCATGCTTTCCTCTTTTCTTATTTCATTATAGTAAATAGCTTTTTAGTCTCATTCTGCAAATATTGATACCTTTCCATTTCTGCCATAAATGCTTCCTTATCACCTGCAATTTGAGCCATACGCATAGCATTTAAAGCTTCATAACGGCTTTTATTTTCCCCTTTGGAAATCTCCTTACAGGTAATCACTCCACTCTCTGTTGTTTCAATATTACCCTCGCTATCCTCTTCTGAAATATAATACTGTACTACTTCATCAAAAAACAGAACTATTTCCTTCACAAAAATTCCTGCCTGCATTTCTGTCATTTCCTCCACATGAAATTGTACATCTGTATCACATACTTTATAGTGTAATAGTATCCTACGGTCTGGCTGTGTATGATATTCAATATAGTACTTATCATATAATTGATATTTCAACAGTAAGGAATTTCCCAGTTTCTTATAAAATTTAAAATAAATTCCCAAAGATAGATATTTCTTCAAAATCTCTTCTGCAATCGGCATATCTTTTTCCAGCAATGCCGGTGACTGGGCATAATATTTTAACAGCATGAGCTCACAAATACTGTTCATTTGTTTTTGTTCTATTTTCCATTTTCGTAAATGGTCAGAAAAATGTTCCGGTGCAATCTCCTGATAGCAAAAACTGCGGTTAGAAAAATAAGTCAGATAAGCTTCTTTTAACAACGCATTTCCTCTATCTTCATAGCTGCTATATATCTCACCCGTCAGATCAGAAAACTCCTCTGTATAAAGGATTTGCTCTATCATGCGCTCCTCTAATTCCAAAGTATCTATCTCATAAGACACACTTTGCTTCCATATGGCGGTCATCCGTTTCAAAGAGCCTCGATAATATTTACATAAATATGTCAGCAATACTTCATTAAATTGATTCATACGCAAAGCTTCTTCACAACATTTCACAAGTATCTCATCCTCTGTAAAATCTATGCGTTGTATCCGATCTGTCAAAATCGGCAATCTTTTAGAAGAATCAATCAGCTCCATACCGTATTCCTCTGCCAAATGATATGCTTTATCATAAATTTTTTGTTCAATCAGTACATTGACTAAAAAGCTTCTTTCTTCCGGCAAAAGCAAAGCGGCATCTATCCTCTCTACCTCTTTCTCCATTTCACTAGAAAGTCCCATTTGCCTTAACAGACGGAAAAATTTCGGACAAAGCATCGTCTGATACATCCGACTGACAGAAGAATCAGACATAACCTGTTTAAAATGTTCTAAATCCTTTTCTTCGAAATATTCCTGTGCTTCCCGATTTGCAAAATAATATAAAAGACAGGAAGTTTTATGTGGTGCATATTGCATACAGGCTCTTAAATACTTACCCGGATACATCAGCTTTTCTAACTGGTAGGAAACACTTCCTCCATAACGGTTTCCATAACAATCCTCAACAAAAATACAATAATCATTAGAATATAATGAAAAATATGCTATTCCATTTACAAGAGGTACAATCTGTGGTTTATTCAACTGCTTTTGTACTACAATCACTCTTGCTGCTTCCTTGGCAAAGCAGGTGAGTTTGTGAACAAAAAGTACATTTGTTAATGCCTCTGCAAGCTCCGTGGAATAAACACCTTTTGAAACCACCTCTTCATAAATCACTGCCAGATTATCATCAATACGGCCTCTCTCCATCTGCTCATAAGCAAAGCTTTCCATAGATGCTTTATATTGCTCATAAACCTCCGGCTGCTTCTCTTTTGCAGCAATAATATTTACATAAAGTAATGCCTTTTGCTTGTAGCCCAGCTGATTATTATATTTAAAATACATCAGGATAATCTTTGGCACTTCCTTAATACTCCGACTATCCATAGACATCAGATAAGCTTCATATAATCCTGTAATCCGAAGCTTAGCCTCTATTCCCTTTTCGTACCATGCAAAAAATCTTCTGCCATATTTTTGATTTTTTATCAGATATCCACAGATACTGCCTAAAATCTGCTCACTGCTGCACTGTTCATAGCAGGCTTCCAGCAAAAGAAGTACCTTTCTTTGGTATTCCATTCGCTCTGAAAAAATTGCAAAAAGTTGCTCTGCCAAAGCAGTATTCAGCAATTTTTGTTTTCTCGCCCAATTCAAAACCTTTAATTCAAAATCCTCTAACTTGTTCAAAAGATATGGTTCCTGCATAAACATGCAATATGCCTCTACATAAAGCAGCGGACTTTCTACTCCCCAGTTTATACGATTTTCTATAGCCTTTAATTTTCTGTGGCGGTTATCTACATACTCTTCCCGTAAAAAAAGCATACACCAGAACAGCATCGTATTCTCACGATGCTCCATATAAATCTGTTCCACCTCTTCGACCATCCGGTTGATGCATAGCTCCTCTTTCTCCATCAGGGTACAAATGTAGAGGTAATAGCCCCACTCCGGACTTTTCTTATCCCGACATTTCCGCTTAAATTCATGCAATATCCATTCTGCTTCCTGCCTTTGCCCATTCAATACAAAAGCCTGTGCTTTCATCAGGCGATACCAGATATTTTCCGGATTGCAAATATACAATTCCTCTAATATCCGACAGCTCTCTGTTGCCCATTTTCCGGTTACAAGCTTTTTTAGACGATACTGCACATATAAATCCATTAATTCAATGTGCATTTTCTTGGTTTTACACCTTGTCTCATCTTTTACTGCGCCTTCATTTTCTCTTGTGGCACAAATTCGAATCACAATTTCCTGATGAATATTTTTAAGAATCAGACAGCCAAAGTTCTTTCCTGCATGCATCTTCTCCGGATGCAAACAATATCCCACTTCTACTGTACTGCCCAAAAAGTCTTCTGTTGTAATTACCGACTTTTCCGGCTCAATAAATGCACTGTCACTAGATACTTCCATCTGTATATAGCCCCAGGTATTTTTATGTAAAGAAAGCTTCTTGCATACATCTTCCTGTACATGATAATAAGTATAATTTTCTTCCTCTGGCTGTATCTCCACACCGGATTTCTGCTTCGCTGCCAGCAAAAACTCTTCCATGCTTTGATCCGCAGGTACACCTTTTGCTATTCCATGATATAAAAGCCGTTCTGTCATTTCATTTTTTTTCAGCAGCTTTAAAAAACATGGAGAATAAAAAATTCTCTTCGCCTCATTCCAGTTCTTTTGCGCCAGCCTTGTAAAATCATGTAGATTTGTAATTTGCCCCACAGAGGAATCTGCATATAATCCGGATATAACCGCAACAAAAGAAAGGCTATATTCACCCTGATTGCATATAATGCAAAACTCGCCCTTTTGAATATCCCCTTCTGTTAAACCATTACTATGAAATTCATACTGTATTTGAACTTCATTTCCTTCAAATCTCGGTGTCAGACACTCCATTCTTGGATTTGAAGAAGAAACTACACCTTTTATCGGAATCTGATTTTTACTGGTAATTACAAATTCTCCTGTATACTCTCTTCCTGCAATAATCTCCATCTCAATTCGATCCGTAGAAAATTCTATTACCGGTTTATTGCTGTCATATCTGCCTCTTGCCAGTTCTTCTATCCGCTTACGCACACTTCCACCTGCTTCTTTTTTGTTGCTTTTTCTTCTAAAATGATTATAATTACAATTAAATTTTATTATAAACCATTTATAATACAAATTCAATATTCTAGAATTTCAATGGAGGTATTTAAATATGATAAAAGCCAAAGATCACTTTCACGGCAGCGATCTCGAAAAAATAGAGCAGGTATATGGCATCAAAAAAGAAAATATTATCAGTTTTTCCGCAAATGTAAACCCTTTAGGCATTTCTCCAAATATGCGAAAAACCTTATCCGAACATTTAGATGTCATTACAACTTACCCGGACAGAGAATATACAGCATTAAAAACCTGCATTGCAAACTATGCAGGCACAGAACCTGAAAATATTATTGTAGGAAACGGCTCTACTGAACTGATTTCTCTTTTTATCCAAATTGAGAAACCAAATAAAGCCATGATAATTGGTCCTACATATTCTGAATATGAAAGAGAAATCTTTTTAGGCGGTGGAACAACTCATTATTATCCATTAAAGGAAAGAGATGATTTTCGACTGGATTTAGAGGATTTTACTGCACATTTAAATGAAAGCATTGATCTACTAGTTATCTGTAACCCTAACAATCCTACTTCTTCTGCCATTACCAGACATGAAATGCGCCAAATTCTGGATATCTGTAAGCAGTATGATATTTTTGTCATGGTGGATGAAACTTATGTGGAATTTGCAGAAAATATGGATGCAATTACTTCTGTTCCGCTAACTCATTATTATAACAATATCATAATTTTAAGAGGAACCTCTAAGTTCTTTGCCGCACCGGGACTTCGCCTAGGCTATGCAATTACAGGAAATCATGATTTGATTAAATCTATTAATACAAGGAAAAATCCCTGGACAATAAATTCCCTGGCAGTTATCGCAGGACAGTTGATGTTTACAGACGAAGAATATATTAAAAAGACCCGTACACTGATTTCCCTTGAGCGAACAAGAATCTCTAAAATGATGGAAGAAAGCAGCAACTTTAAAATATATCCCGCCAGCGGAAACTTCCTGTTAGCTAAAATTTTGCGGGATGATATTACTTCTTATGATTTATTTGAACGGGCAATCAAGCAAGGACTGATGATTCGTGACTGTTCTACATTTCCATTTTTAGATCAGCGGTATATTCGTTTTTGCTTTATGATGCCAGAGGATAATACAAAACTAATGGAATGCTTATTGAAATAAATATCGATTTTCCATAAAAAGAATTGGGTAAAACACTTTTACTCAATTCTTTTTATTTTTCCTCTTGACAATATTGTACTTTTATATTATTGTATTAGTAAGTTAATACAATAATACATGACACATATAGCGAAAGAAGAGGTGATTAAATGCCATGGAATTTAACTTCTGACCGACCAATCTTCATACAGATTATTGAGGTCATCCAGCTTGATATCATATCAGGCAAATATGCTCCTGGTGAAAAACTCCCATCTGTGAGGGATTTAGCTCAGGAAGCCGCAGTCAACCCCAATACCATGCAGAAAGCTCTCGCGGAATTAGAACGCACAGGACTTGTCTTTTCCCAGAGAACAAGCGGACGATTTATAACGGAGGATACCAAAATGATTGACGATTTAAAAGCTGCTTTGGCGAAAGAGAAAATCGAAGAATTTTTAGAAAACATGCAAAAATTAGGGTTTAAAAAAGAGGAAACTATTACACTTATGACTGAAACATTAAAGGGGGAGAAATAATGAGTACCATATTGGAGTGTAAAAATTTAACCAAGAATTATGACAAAAAAGTTGCCTTGCATAACATCAATCTTGCTTTAGAGGGCGGACATATTATTGGACTTCTTGGTCCAAACGGAAGTGGTAAAACTACCTTAATCAAACTGATTAATGGTTTACTTCAGCCTACAGAAGGTGAGCTTTATATTAATCAGAATCCTGTCGGTATCGAAAGCAAGAAAATCGTGTCCTATTTACCGGATCAGACCTATTTAGAAGCCAACTTAAGAGTTCGTGAAATCATTGATTATTTCAAGGATTTTTATGAGGATTTTGATGAAACGAGAGCTTATGATATGTTAGCAAAGCTGCAGATTACCCCTAGTGACAAATTAAAAACCATGTCTAAGGGTACAAAAGAAAAGGTACAGCTCATTTTAGTAATGAGCCGTCGCGCAAAGCTCTATATCCTAGACGAACCAATTGCAGGTGTTGATCCTGCTGCCAGAGATTATATTTTGAATGTTATCCTAAGCAATTACGATGAGGATGCTACGATTTTAATTTCCACGCATCTGATTGCAGATATTGAAAATATTCTGGATGAAGTCATTTTCTTAAAAAATGGAGAAATCGCTCTTACTTCTTCTGTAGACGATATCCGTGAAAAACAAGGCACATCCATTGATTCTTTATTCCGGGAGGTATTCAAATGTTAGGAAAATTATATAAACATGAATTCAAAGAAACTGCAAAACCACTGATTCCTTTAAATCTGGTTCTTATTGTATTTACCATTATTGGTGCTATCATGCTAGGTACAGATATTTTACAAAATGAATCCTTTGAAATTCTCGCTGTCACCTGTATGATGCTTTATATCATGAGTATTTTCACAGTATTTATTGTAACTATGGTTTACCTGACCATTCGTTTTTATAAAACCATGTATTCAAGACAAGGATATCTGACACACACTTTACCGGTATCTACAGGCTCCATTATTAATACCAAAATCATAGTATCTTCACTTTGGATGTTTGTTTCCATGATTATTACTGGTATGTCCGTATTTATTCTTGTCAAAGTAACGGCTGGAAGTGAACTGGATGCAGCAGCATTTCAGGAGGCAGTTACGGTTTTCCCTGAAATATTTGGCATGGAATTAGCAGAATTTGTAATATGGATGATTGTCCTTTGCGTAATTTCCTGTATAGCATCTGTTTTAATGCTGTTTGTAAGTCTTTCTATTGGTCAGCTATTCCATCAGCACAGAGTGCTTGCTTCTATTATTGCTTATGTAGTAATTTATATTATACAGCAGATTATAGGTACTGTTTCTGTACTAATTATGGGTATCGGCAATCTGGATGAATTAGCCATGGATACAGCATCTTCTACTCTAAATATGGCATCTTTCTATCGCGGAACATTCTGGATGGGACTTATTCAGAGTTTGATTTTTGGCATTATCTTCTATGTATTATGCCATTACTTTACAAAGAAAAAACTTAATTTAGAATAATTGGATATACGATTTAAGGGAAAGGTCGCATAATAACCTTTCCCTTATTTTTATATACTATTCTGTTGTATTAAAAACTCGCTCTCCATCTGCTGTCATCTGCTGAATTTCTTTCTGCAAATGTTTTAATATACCCATTAACTGTACAGATACTTTTTCCGCATCCGCATAGGTTTTTCTTGCACCGTCTGCATCTTTTCTCTTTAAACAGCGGACAGCCATTGCTCCGCTATCATGAAATTTCTTATGGTACTCTTCTATACTCTTCCAATCCTGCGCTAATCTAGGATGCTTAACATCTACTACATAATATGCATGACCAAATGCACATTTCTTATAGTTTGTCTGCAATGGATTAATTTTCATTTCATCAATCATTTCTTTTAAGGAGGCTAGCCACTCTGTATGTGCTGTTACTGCACTTGTCACCATATCCTCTAATTCTTTATTTGAAATACTGCGATTAGTTTCCATCAATCCACGATACATTTCTTTTGAAAACTCAGATAATTCATCATCGATATCCATGACTCTGCCTGCAAAATCCACTGTTTCTTCTGCTTCGTCTTTTAAAACTCTAGTCAATGCACTCAAATGGTCTGCACTTTCAGCAGTTTCTTCCATCGCACCATTAATCTCTTCTGTACTCTGACGAATGCCCTCCATAGACTGATGAATACTGTCTACACTCTTTGTCACAACATCTAATAAGTCCATATTCGCACCCATTGTTACTGCTACCTGATCAATTTTTGCACCCATTTCATTATTTGACTGAATAGAACGATCCAGACTGGCTTTTCCAGCTTCTGCTGCTTTTCCAATATTCTTAACCACTACTTCCATTCCTGCAAGGTTTTCTTTTGTACTGTCAGCTAATTCTCTGACTTCGTCTGCTACAACCGCAAAACCTCTTCCCTGCTCACCTGCTCTTGCAGCTTCAATAGAAGCATTTAATGCCAAAAGGTTTGTCTGAGCAGCAATTCCCTGTACACTTTCTACAATCTTATTTACTTCTAAAGTAAGTGCTAATAACTGATTAATCTGTTCATTCATCATGTTGTTATCTTCAAGAACATTATCTTTTAACTGCTGTACCTCATCTAATAATCTACGGCTTTCCTGATTCTTTTCAGAGAGCTGATTTGCCTCTTTTGCCAAATCCTCTAATGTACCGGCTGTTCCATTAATATAATCATTTGCCTGTGCCATATTTGCAGTGGTTTCTTCTAAAATAGCAAGATTAGACTCGCTTACTTCTGTCAGCTCTGTTACAAAATCCTTTAATCTGACACCTAAGCGTTTCATTCCTACATCAAATCCACTTAATTTTGTGATAATTTCCAAAATCTCATGTGATCTTTCTGCTATATAACTTTCATTTGCCTCTAATTTTGCTAACTGAGCTCGAATAATGGCATCTTTGTCTTTTCTATTTTTAAACATACAAACTCTCCTTCCAATTACAAATATAAATCTATTATACTACTTATTGGTAAAAAAAAGAAGAATTAAGTCAAAATAACTTAATTCCTCTTCATATTCCATGCTGCCGCTTTTATTTATTTGATAAGTATTCATGAATACCCTGTGCAGCTGCTTTACCAGCACCCATTGCAAGAATAACTGTTGCAGCACCTGTTACAGCATCTCCACCAGCGAATACGCCCGGTTTAGAAGTTGCTCCGGCATCATCTGCAACGATACATTTTCTGCGGTTGATTTCAAGTCCTTCTGTTGTAGAAGAAATTAATGGATTTGGTGATGTACCAAGGGACATGATTACGGTATCTAATTCGATTTCGTATTCAGAACCTTCGATTTCTACCGGTGATCTTCTTCCAGATGCATCAGGCTCACCTAATTCCATTTTTACTAATTTCATACCTTTTACCCAGCCATTTTCATCCACTAAGATTTCTGTCGGGTTTGTAAGAAGGTCAAAAATCACACCCTCTTCTTTTGCATGATGTACTTCTTCAACTCGAGCCGGAAGCTCTTCTTCGCTTCTACGATATACAATATGTACTTCTGCACCAAGACGAAGTGCCGTTCTTGCAGCATCCATAGCTACATTTCCGCCACCTACAACAGCAACCTTTTTACCTTTCATAATCGGGGTATCGTATTCTTCACGGAATGCTTTCATTAAGTTATTTCTGGTCAAAAATTCATTTGCAGAGAATACACCGTTCGCCTGCTCTCCCGGAATTCCCATAAATCTCGGAAGACCTGCACCAGAACCGATGAATACTGCTTCAAAGCCTTCCTCATCCATCAATTCATCAATTGTTGTAGATTTGCCAATTACTACATTTGTTTCAATTTTAACCCCTAAGGATTTTACATTTTCAACTTCTTTTGCTACTACTTTCTGCTTTGGAAGACGGAATTCAGGAATACCATAAATTAATACTCCGCCTGCTTCATGTAATGCTTCAAAAATAGTAACATCGTAGCCTAATTTTGCTAAATCTCCTGCACAGGTTAAGCCTGCAGGACCAGAACCAATAACAGCTACTTTGCGTTTATTCATTTCATCAGCTTTCTTTGGTGCAATACCGTTTTCTCTTGCCCAGTCAGCTACGAATCTCTCTAATTTACCGATTGCAACAGCTTCTCCCTTGATACCACGGATACATTTACCCTCACACTGGCTTTCCTGTGGACAAACACGACCACAAACTGCCGGAAGTGCAGATGACTGACTGATAATCTGGTATGCAGCTTCAAAATTGCGTTCTTTTACTTCTGCAATAAATGCAGGAATATTAATTGAAACCGGACATCCCTTCATACACTGTGCATTTTTACAGCCTAAACATCTGCCTGCTTCTGCAACTGCTTCTTCTTCATTATATCCTAAACATACTTCTTCAAAATTCTTTGCACGAACTGCTGGTTCCTGCTCTCTTACTGGTACTTTTTTCATTACATCCATTATTCGTCACCTCCGCAATGTCCGCATCCACCATGATGTGTATCGCCTTCCTGAAGTTTTAACATAGCGCGACCCTCATCCGTTTTATATAACTGCTGACGCTTCATCGCCTGATCAAAATCTACTAAATGACCGTCAAATTCAGGTCCATCTACACAGGCAAATTTCACTTCATCACCAACAGTCAAACGACATGCTCCACACATACCTGTTCCATCTACCATAATCGGGTTCATGGATACGATTGTCGGAATACCTAATTCTTTTGTCAAAAGACAGACAAATTTCATCATGATCATTGGTCCGATAGCGATACACTGATCATAAGTCTTGCCTTCATCCACTAATGCCTGAAGCTGATTTGTTCCCATACCATGGAATCCGTAGCTTCCATCATCAGTTGTTACATAAAGATTGGTTGCAACTTTACGCATCTCTTCTACAAGAATTAATAAATCCTTTGTCTTAGATCCCATAATAACATCACAATCTACTCCATGCTCATGTAACCATTTAACCTGAGGATAAACCGGTGCTGTACCAACACCACCTGCAATAAATACGATTTTCTTTTTCTTTAATTCTTCTATATCTGTTTCAACTAATTCAGAAGCACAGCCTAATGGTCCAACAAAATCCTGGAATCCATCTCCTACTTCTAAATCTGTCATACGCTGTGTAGAAGCTCCTACTATCTGGAATACAATAGTAATTGTTCCTGCTTCTCTGTCATAATCACAGATTGTAAGCGGAATACGCTCACCTTCTTCATCGATTTTTACGATAATAAATTGCCCTGGTTCACAGGTTTTTGCTACTCTTGGTGCTTTGACATCCATAAGAAAAATCTTGTCTGCCAATTTTTCTTTTCTTACGATTGGATACATCTTGTTCCTCCTATACCTTTTTCCATAAACAGTTTAAGACGGTAAAAAATACCGTCTTAACTATCATACTAGATTCTGAATAAAAATTCAATGAATAATTCATTTAATTTAGTGTATCTGTATAAATACCAAATTCATATCCTTCTTCTCGTGCCCTATCAATAAAATCACCTAATACATTTGTATTCGTCCATGATTCTGCATGCAACAGATAAATTGCTCCCGGATGTAATTTTGAAACCATTTTTTCCAAGGACTCTTTTTCATCCGGCTGATTATTGACATCATAATCTAAATAGGCAAAACTCCAGAATACACTCCTGTAGCCACAGTTATTTAAGACTGCTAAAGACTGCTCGCTAAATTTTCCTGCCGGGAAACGGAACAGACACATTTCATAATCAAAATTCTCTTTGATGTATTCATGCAAGCCCATAACTTCCTGTCTTTGTTCATCCAAAGACACACTTGGAATTCCTGATGCCGGATGTGTCACGGAATGATTGCCAAGAATATGTCCATCCGCAATAATCTGCCGCACTAAATCCGGATCCGTCTCTGCATATGGCTGTGTTACAAAGAATACAGCTTTTACATTTTTTTCTTTTAATGTGCTTAAAATTGAAGGTGTACAGCCATACTCATATCCCTCATCAAAAGTCAGATAAATGGTCTTTTTTGTGGTTGGTATAATAAAATCTGCGGTATAATCCTTAAACTTCTCCTGATAGCTTAATGAACCGGTTGGTCGATTATGTTCATCCACATTTGTCCCCTGTCCCCAGTTTAAGATTTCACTATCTAATGCACTGACATTATCTATTGCCGGATAAGTTAATCTCAACCCTTTAGATAGAGAATTTTCCGCTTCAGAGTCTTCCTCACCTTCTGAACTATTTTCTGGAGCAGCAGCTTCTGTGGCATCCTTTTCTTCATGGGTTTTCATTACTGCTTCTGCAATACCTTTTGCATATTCTTCCCTGTTAGCATCAAAGAGACGATTATCCTCTTCTACATTCATAAAGCCAATTTCTAACAGACATGCCGGCATTGTGGTATTCTGAATAACATAATAATCCGAACCCTCTCCAGATTCCGTACCAATTTTAACTCCGCGGTCTCTTTGTACACCCACTTCTACCATGGCATTATGTATATTATTCGTCAATGCCTCCGTTAAACTGGTGGCATTTGCTGTCATCCATGTCTCATATCCATATCCATCTCCTGTATTTCTATGAATGGATATAAAATAATCTGCACCGGAAGCATTTGCTATTGCTACTCTTTCCTTTAAAAAAACTTTTGTATCATTATCTTCTCTGGTCATCACTACCTGAATACCCAGATTTTCCATCTCTTGTTTGATAGCTAATGCTAACTCCCAGTTATCTGTGGATTCTATACGCCCTTCGTATTCTCCACCCGGATCTAAACCACCATGTCCCGGATCTAAGCACACGGTAATTCCACTTTCCGGCATCACTTCGTCTGTTTCGGTTTCTTCTATTTCTGTTAACTCTT
>JAGALK010000140.1 GCA_017625255.1 Lachnospiraceae bacterium | reverse complement strand
TAACTTACCATTCATTACAGCTACAGCAGAAGGTCCAAAACACTTCGATATGAACCTTACAAGAGCTAAATTTGATGAATTGACACATGACCTTGTAGAAAGAACAGCAATCCCTGTTCAGAATGCTATGAAAGATGCTGGAGTTACAAATGCGGACTTGGGTCAGGTATTATTAGTAGGTGGTTCTACCCGTATTCCTGCAGTTCAGGATAAAGTAAGACAGTTGACAGGCAAGGAGCCAAGCAAATCCTTAAATCCAGACGAATGTGTAGCTATCGGTGCTTCTATTCAGGGTGGTAAATTAGCAGGAGATGCCGGTGCAGGCGATATTCTTTTATTAGATGTAACACCATTGTCCTTATCTATCGAAACAATGGGTGGTATTGCAACACGATTAATCGAAAGAAATACAACAATTCCTACAAAGAAGAGTCAGATTTTCTCTACAGCAGCAGATAATCAGACCGCAGTAGATATCAATGTTGTACAGGGTGAAAGACAGTTCGCAAGAGATAATAAATCTTTAGGACAGTTCCGTTTAGATGGTATTCCACCAGCTCGTCGTGGTGTTCCACAGATTGAAGTTACTTTTGATATCGATGCAAACGGTATTGTAAATGTATCTGCAAAAGACTTAGGAACAGGAAAAGAACAGCATATTACAATTACAGCCGGTTCTAGCATGTCTGATGATGACATTGAAAAGGCTATAAAAGAAGCAGCAGAGTTCGAAGCACAGGATAAGAAGAGAAAAGCAGCTATTGATGCAAGAAATGATGCAGATTCTTTCGTATTCCAGACAGAAAAAGCATTAGAAGAAGTAGGCGCATCCATTGATCCTGTAGATAAAGCAGCCGTTGATGCAGATATCGCAGCTGTAAAAGCAATTTTAGAAGCTCATCCAAACGCTGAAGAAATGACAGAAGATCAGGTTGGCGAATTAAAAGCAGCTCAGGAAAAATTAACACAGAGCGCACAGAAGGTATTTGCTAAGATGTATGAACAGGCACAGGCAGCGCAGGGTGCAGCAGGTGCAGGTCCGGATATGGGTGCAGCAGGAAGCGCACCACAGGATGATGTAGTTGACGCAGATTTCAAAGAAGTATAGAATAAAGAGTAAAGATTGATAAATGGATGGGGTTTTAGAATATTCTAAAACCCCAATCTGTGGTTTCCATAGTTTTGTAGTTACATACCACAGGTGATAGAATATAAAGAGGGAAGAAATAATGGCAGATAAAAGAGATTATTATGAGGTGTTAGGCGTAGATAAAGGTGCGGATGAAGCTACCATAAAGAAAGCATTCCGTCAGCTCGCGAAGAAATATCATCCGGATACCAATCCGGGAAATGCAGAAGCAGAACAGAAATTTAAAGAGATTCAGGAAGCCTATGCGGTACTGAGTGATGCCGATAAGAGAAGACAGTATGATCAGTTCGGTCATGCAGCATTCGATGGCGGTGCAGGCGGAGCAGGTGGTTTTGACTTTTCTGGTATGGACATGGGCGATATCTTTGGCGATATTTTTGGAGATTTCTTCGGCGGCGGCAGAAGACAGGCAGAGAATGGTCCAAGAAAAGGTGCAAATCTTCGCGCCAGTGTAAGAATTACATTTGAAGAGTCTATTACAGGCTGTGAAAAGGAATTAGAAATTGTATTAAAGGATGAATGTACGCATTGTCATGGAACAGGAGCAAAGCCTGGCACAAGTCCTGAAACCTGTACAAAATGTGGCGGTAAAGGAAAGGTTATGTATACCCAGCAGTCTCTGTTTGGTATGGTACAGAATGTACAGACTTGTCCAGAGTGTGGCGGCAGCGGAAAAGTAGTAAAAGAGAAATGTTCTGATTGTCGTGGAACAGGTTATATTGCTTCCAGAAAGCGTATTCAGGTTACAATTCCGGCAGGTATTGATAATGGTCAGAGTGTTCGAATCCGTGATAAGGGCGAGCCGGGTACAAATGGCGGACCAAGAGGTGATTTATTAGTAGAAGTAATTGTATCCAGACATCCGATTTTCCAGAGACAGGATATGAATATTTATTCTACAGCGCCAATATCCTATGCACAAGCGGCATTAGGCGGAGAAGTGCGCATCAGTACAGTAGATGGTGATGTCCTTTATGAAGTGAAACCGGGTACACAGACAGATACTAGAATTCGTTTGAAAGGTAAAGGAGTTCCTTCCTTGCGTAATAAAGCGGTGAGAGGCGATCATTATGTAACTCTTGTAGTACAGGTGCCAACAAACCTAAATGAAGCAGCAAAGGATGCATTACGCAAATTCGATGAAGAAACAGGTAATAGCTTGCATGTAGATAAAAAAGGCGCTGAAAAGCCAAGGAAAAAAAGCTTTAAAGAAAAAATCAAAGAATCTTTTGAGGAGTTTATAGACGAGTAATTTTGCACTTACCCTAACGGGGGAAGGAAATGGTATATGATAGAAGAATCTTTGTCAGCAGAAGAGGCTGCAAAAATTATTCAGGAATGGTGCCTTCAGGAGACAGCCACGGAAAAATCCGAGGAAGAACGGATAAATGACGAAAAAGAAGAATTGAAGCGGCAACAGCAGCTCTTAGAACAGGAAAAAGAGGAATTTCAAAGGAATAAATCTTTTGAACAGCAGAAATTAGAGCAGGAAAAACGACTGTTTGAAATGAAATGGAAGTTGCTAGAAGAAGAATGGCGTAAACTTGTGATAGAACGGGAACGCGTGGAACGCAAACGGGCATTTTATGCCCGTCTTGCGGATTATGAAACTGCAGCAAACTCTATAAAATATGAAGTATCTGCATCGGTATTTTTCCGTGGAGTGAAAAATCTGTCCGGGTTGAAAAAAAGATATAGAGATTTACTGAAAATTTATCACCCGGATAATCTTCATGGGGATCATGATGTAATTCAAAAGATTAATGAAGAATTTGAAAGATTGAAAAAAACAATGCCTAAGTCTCTGTAAACCCGATTTTCGGGGAGTTTACAGAGACATTTTTTTGTGTTAGTATAAAATGCAGTATGGATAATTATGTGTAGTGAGCATATGGAGGAAAATAAATGAAGTGGAATAAATACACCATCAAGACGACAACTATAGCAGAAGATTTTTTGAGTGCGATGTTAGACGAATTAGGTATCTGGGGAGTGGAAATTGAAGATAATATTCCATTGACAAAAGCAGATCAGGCAGATATGTTTATTGACTTTTTGCCAGAGCTTCCACCGGATGATGGTATTAGCTATGTAAGTTTTTATTTAGAAGATGGTGAGGATCATACAGAACTTTTAAAACAGGTAGCTGAAGGAATTGAGGAACAGCGTCAGTTTGTAGATGTAGGTGAAGGTACGATTACGACCAGTGATACAGAGGATATAGACTGGATAAATAACTGGAAACAATATTTCCATTCTTTCTATATTGATGATATTTTAATCAAACCAACTTGGGAAGAGTTAAAGGAAGAGGATAAGGATAAGTTTTTAATCGAAATTGATCCGGGTATTTCTTTTGGTACAGGAAAACATGAAACTACACAGCTTTGTATTCGACAGCTATTAAAATACATCCGTGGAATGGAAGCTCCAAAGGTATTAGATGTAGGCTGTGGAAGTGGTATTTTATCCATTGTGGCATTAAAGTTAGGTGCATCTGCAGTAGTAGGTACTGATTTGGATGAAAACTGTATGACTTCTACCTATGAAAATATGGAAGTAAACCATTTGCCAAAGGAATTAGGTAAGTTTTATATAGGAAATCTGATTGATGATGTAAAGCTGCAGGAAACAGTAGGAACAGAAGCGTATGATATTGTTGTAGCAAATATTTTGGCAGATGTCATTATTCCGATGGCACCAGTCATTCCTGCAAGATTGAAAAAAGGCGGTATTTTTATTACCTCAGGTATTATTGATTTTAAGGAAAATGAAGTAAAGGATGCTATTGAAGCTGCAGGTATGAAAGTAGTAGAAATTAATCATCAGGGTGAATGGGTGAATATTACCGCCATAAAGGAGTAATTACATGTATCAGTTTTTTGTAGAGGATGGGCAAATTGGCAGAGAATTTATAACTATTACAGGTTCTGATGTCAACCATATCAAAAATGTATTGCGAATGAAAACGGGCGAGAAGATTCGCATCAGCAATCAGAATGGACAAAATTATTTATGTGCAATCAGCGAATTGACGGATGATTTTGTACAGGCAGATATTTTACATGAGGATGCAGAATCCACAGAGCTTCCGGGGAAAATATATCTTTTTCAAGGGATTCCTAAGGGCGACCGTATGGAAACAGTTATTGAAAAAGCGGTTGAGCTAGGTGTATACGAGATTATTCCTGTGGCTATGAAATACTGTGTAGTTAAATTAGATGCCAAAAAAGAAGCATCTAAGCTAAAAAAATGACAGGCATTGGCAGAAGCCGCAGCAAAACAGTCCAAAAGAAGCAGAATACCAAGGATTCATTCTGTTATGACCTATAAGGAAGCAGCAGCTTATGCAGCGGAATGTGATAAATGTCTTGTTCCCTATGAAAATGCAAAGGGCATGCAGGCGACAAAGGAAGCATTAGCATCCATAAAAAAGGGTGATTCCATCAGTATTATCATAGGACCGGAGGGCGGTTTTGCAGAAGAGGAAATCGCATTGGTAGAGGATAAGATGCAGGTGATTTCTCTTGGAAAGCGCATATTGCGGACAGATACTGCCGGAATTACAGTAATGTCTTTGTTGATGATGGAATTAGAAATGGCAGAAGAGGAGCAATAAATGGAAGCATATCTGGACAATTCAGCAACTACAAAATGTAGTGAACGGGCAAAAGAATTAATGGTTCGTGTTTTAATGGAGGATTATGGCAATCCTTCCTCCTTGCATAATTTAGGGGCTAAAGCAGAAGATTATGTAAAAGAAGCAAAGAAAAAGATTGCCAAAACCTTAAAAGTAGAAGAAAAAGAAATTATATTTACCTCCGGAGGAACGGAATCAAATAATTTAGCAATTTTAGGTAGTGTAGAAGCCAATAAAAGAGCAGGCAATCACATTATAACCACTGCCATTGAGCATGCTTCTGTGGAACAGCCGATGAAGCATTTAGAAGAAGCTGGATATCGCGTTACCTATCTTCCTGTGGATGAAACAGGAGTTATTTGTATGGAATCCTTAGAAGCGGCACTCGATGAAGAGACAATTCTTGTATCTATCATGCATGTCAATAATGAAATAGGTGCAATTATGCCAATCGAAGAGGCAGCAAGGCTGATTCGAACCAAAGCACCAAAAGCATTGATTCATGTAGATGCTATTCAGTCCTATGGGAAAATGACAATTCATCCAAAAAAACTTGGCATAGATATGCTTTCAGTCAGCGGGCATAAAATTCATGGTCCTAAAGGTATTGGCTTTTTATATATCAAAGATAAAACGAAAATTAAGCCGATTGTATTTGGTGGCGGGCAGCAAAAAGGAATGCGTTCAGGTACGGAAAATGTGCCTGCAATTGCAGGACTTGGCGAAGCCGCTATGGAAATGTATGAAAATCTAATAGATAAAACAGAACATATGTATGCATTGAAGGAATATTTTATTGCAGAAGTAACGCAAATAGAAGGTGTAACTGTAAATGGCAGAACCGGAAGAGACTCTGCGCCACATATTGTAAGTGTCAGTGTGGAGGATGTGAGAAGCGAAGTACTTTTACACTCTCTGGAAGAAAAAGGTGTGTATGTATCCGCAGGAAGTGCCTGTTCATCGAATAAACCTGCAATTAGTCGTACTTTGACCGCTATTGGGTTAAAAAAGAATCTTTTAGATTCTACTGTACGATTTAGTTTTTGCGGTGCAACGACCAGAGAAGAAATTGACTATGCGATTACCTGTATGAAGGAAATTATACCATTTAGAAGAAAATTTACCCGAAAGTAGATAAATAAGTGGAGGAAACCATGTATAAATCATTTTTAATTAAGTATGGTGAAATTGCCATCAAAGGAAAGAACCGTTATCTTTTTGAGGATGCATTAGTAAGTCAGATTAACTATGCCCTAAAGCCTGTGGATGGCGAATTTAAAGTTCGTAAAGTGCAGGGCAGAATCTATGTAGATGCATTAAGTGAATACGATTATGATGAAGTTATTGAAGCATTATCTCATGTGTTTGGTATCGTAGGCATTTGTCCTGTAGTATTAGTAGAAGACGAAGGATTTGAAAAATTAGTAGAAGATGTACTTGTATATATGGATTCTGTTTATCCAAACAAGAACATTACTTTTAAAGTAAATGCCAGAAGAGCTAGAAAAAATTATCCTATGGAATCTATGGAAATCAATGCAAAGCTAGGTGAGCGTATTTTAGATGCTTTCCCGGAGATTCGTGTAGATGTGCATAAGCCGGATGTAATGCTTTGTGTTGAAATTCGTGAAAAAATCAATATTTATTCTATTGAAATTCCCGGACCTGGTGGAATGCCTGTAGGGACAAACGGCAAGGCAATGTTATTATTGTCCGGTGGAATTGACAGCCCTGTAGCTGGATATATGATTGCTAAACGAGGTGTTGCTATTGATGCAACTTATTTTCATGCGCCGCCATATACCAGTGAAAGAGCAAAGCAAAAGGTTGTGGATTTGGCAAGAATCGTATCGAAATATGCAGGACCAATCAATTTGCATGTAGTGAATTTTACAGATATTCAGTTATATATTTATGAACAGTGTCCGCATGAGGAATTAACCATTATTATGCGTCGTTATATGATGAAAATTGCAGAGCATTTTGCCAGTGAAAATAATTGTCTTGGTTTAGTAACCGGTGAAAGTATCGGTCAGGTAGCAAGTCAGACGATGCAGTCTCTTGCCGCTACAAATGCAGTATGTACTCTTCCGGTATATCGTCCGTTGATTGGTTTTGACAAAAATGAGATTATTGATATTTCGGAAAAAATAGATGCTTATGAAACCAGTATCCAGCCATTTGAGGATTGCTGTACAATTTTTGTAGCAAAGCATCCGGTAACAAAACCTAATTTAAAAGTAATTGAACGCTCAGAAACAAAATTAGAAGAGAAGATTGACGAATTAATGAAAGTGGCAATAGAAACTACTGAAGTGATAAGAGTTACAGCAGAGGAGTAGGTTAGATATAAAAAGAACTAGCCTTTAGCAAATAGATTTGCACGGCTAGTTCTTTTTATATTTTGTTTAAATTCTTATACTAAGTATGGTTTTAATACTTCGAGTATCTCAGCTTCGTTTCCTTCGGAATGGATAGCTAAGTCGATTGGTTTGGATAAATCTAAGCTGAAGATACCCATGATGGATTTTGCATCAATAACATATCTTCCTGAAATTAAATCGAAATCGTATTCGAACTGTGTGATAGCATTTACGAATGCTTTTACTTTGTCGATAGAATTTAATGAAATCTGAACTGTTGTCATGATAAATATCCTCCTTGTTAATCTTTTTTTGACTAATATTATAGTACTTGTTTTGATTTGAAAAGTCAACATTATTTGTAGGCGCAGAATGTAAAAAAATGCTTAATAGATTACAGAGTTTTCCGTCGGATTACTGAATGGATTGGATAGATATAAAGGAGAAATGAAGAAATATGAACAAAAAGAAAGCAGCTTTGCATAATCTTGGATGTAAGGTGAATGCATATGAAACAGAAGCTATGCAGCAGCTTTTAGAAGAAGCTGGTTATGAAATTGTGGAATTTAACGAAAAAGCAGATGTTTATGTCATTAATACTTGCTCAGTGACAAATATGGCAGATAGAAAATCCAGACAAATGCTTCATCGTGCAAAAAAATTAAATCCAAACAGTATTGTGGTTGCAGCAGGCTGTTATGTGCAGACAAAAACGAGTGAAGCAAAATTAGATGAAGCTATTGATATTATTATCGGGAATAACAAGAAGCATGAATTGATTTCAACTATTGAAGCTTATGAACAAAGTAAGAAAAAAACAGAAGCAGTGATTAAAATTAATCACAGACAAGAATATGAAGCCTTGCATGTATCTAAGACGGCAGAGCATACAAGGGCTTTTATTAAGGTTCAGGATGGCTGCAATCAATTTTGCAGTTATTGTATTATTCCTTATGCCAGAGGAAGGGTAAGAAGCAGACTTTTGTCCGAGGTTATAGAAGAAATTGAAATTCTGGCTAAAAATGGATATAAAGAGGTTGTGCTTACCGGTATTCATTTAAGCTCTTATGGTGTGGATACAGGAGAAAATCTTTTGCATCTTATAGAAGAAACAGCAAAAATCGAAGGAATAAAGAGAATTCGTCTAGGTTCCTTAGAGCCAAGAATTGTTACAGAGGAATTTGCAGAAGCATTATCAGCGATTGATAAAATCTGTCCGCATTTTCATTTATCCCTGCAAAGTGGTTGTGATGCTACTTTAGAGAGAATGAATCGAAGATATAATACAGAAGAATATGCAAAAGGCTGTGAAATTCTGAGAAAATATTTTGAGCATCCTGCAATTACTACAGATGTAATTGTAGGATTTCCGGGAGAAACGGAAGAAGAATTTGAAATTACAAAAGAATATTTAAAGCGGATACATTTTTATGAGATGCATGTGTTTAAATATTCTATTCGTGAGGGCACAAAAGCAGCAAATATGCCGGATCAGGTTTCTGAACAGTTAAAAACAGAGCGAAGCAGCAAATTACTTTCTTTAGAACATGAAATGTCTGAAGAATTCCGGGAATACTATATTGGAAAAGAAGTGGAAGTATTATTAGAAGAACCGGTAATCATAGATGGTGAGCAGTATTTTGCCGGATATACAAAGGAATATGTTAAAGTAGCGGTAAAAACAGACCAAATGCTTTCTAATACCTTTATAAAAGGACGAGTAAAAGGAAAAGTAAAGGGAACCGGTCCGGTGGACCTTTTTGTAGTTGAATTTTAGTGTATTATAGTTTAAAATAATTATAGCAATGCTTTTGCGTGCGAAAACAAAAGAGCAGAATATAAGGGCGTGAGAAAATGCAGAATTTGAACAACACACAGTATTTTAAAGTAACAAAAGAACCGGAGATGCAGGTAGAAGATGTACTTGCTATTGTGTATGAGGCACTGACAGAAAAAGGGTATAATCCGGTAAATCAGATTGTTGGATATGTTATGTCTGGAGATCCTACTTATATCACCAGTCATAATAATGCAAGAAGCCTGATAATGAAGGTTGAACGGGACGAGATCGTAGAAGAGATTTTTAAAGAGTACATTAAGACAAAATTATCAAAATAATACGGAGGCATATACATGCGAATAATGGGACTTGATTTTGGCGCGCACACAGTAGGTGTAGCTGTCAGTGATCCATTGGGATTGACGGCACAGGGTGTGGAGATTATCCGAAGGAAGTCCCCTGGAAAATTGCGTCAAACTTTGGCAAGAATCGAAGAACTTGCCTCTTCTTATGGTGCAGAAAAAATCGTTCTGGGTTATCCGAAGAATATGAATAACACCGAGGGCGAAAGATGCGAAAAAACAAAAGAATTTAAAGAGATGTTAGAGCGCAGGACAAATCTGCCCGTGGAATTATGGGACGAGCGGCTGACGACAGTTGCGGCAGATGCTATTATGATGGAAAGTGGTATCCGCAGAGAAAATCGCAAGGAGTATGTAGACGAAATAGCAGCGATGCTGATTTTGCAGGGGTATTTGGATTTTCTTTCAAATCAGAAGAATGACAAAGAGATTGAGGAATAATATGGAAAAAATTAAATTTACAGAACCAGATACACAGGAAATTATCGAATTTTTTGTGTTAGAACAGACAAAAATTAATAACGAAAGCTATATTTTAGTCACTGAGGACGAGGACGGTGACTCAGATGCTTATATTTTAAAAGAGACATCTTCGGAAGGTGAAGAAACTGTATATGAAATGGTTGAGGATGATACACAGTTAGAAGCATTAGGAAAGGTTTTTGCTGAGCTGATGGAAGATGTGGACTTGGAATTTTAGAGACTTGGAGGTAATCATTTGAAACAGAAAACAACAGAACATTCGAAACTAAAGATTATTCCATTAGGGGGATTAGAACAAATCGGAATGAATATTACTGCATTTGAGTATGAGGACAGTATTATTGTAGTGGATTGTGGTTTGTCATTTCCTGAGGATGATATGTTAGGTATTGACCTTGTTATTCCGGATACGACTTATTTAAAAGAGAATATTGACAAGGTAAAGGGATTTTTTATTACTCATGGACATGAGGATCATATCGGAGCGATTCCTTATGTACTGCGGGATATTAATGTACCAATTTATGCCACAAAGCTGACGATTGGTATTATTGACCACAAATTAAAAGAGCACAATATGCTGACAAAGGTAAAAAGAAAAGTAGTAAAATATGGTCAGCATATCAATTTAGGCAATTTCAGAGTTGAGTTTATCAAAACGAATCACAGTATTCAGGATGCAGCAGCTCTTGCTATCTATTCACCGGCAGGAATCATCGTGCATACCGGTGATTTTAAAGTGGATTATACACCGGTATTTGGTGATGCTATCGATTTAGCAAGACTTGGAGAAATCGGAAAAAAAGGCGTACTTGCCTTAATGTGTGACAGTACGAATGCAGAAAGACCGGGCTTTACCATGTCTGAAAAATCAGTAGGTAAGACTTTTGATAATATTTTTGCAGAACACAAAAATTCCAGAATTATTATTGCAACTTTCGCATCCAATGTAGATCGTGTACAGCAGATTATCAATTCTGCCTGCAAATACGGCAGAAAAGTAGTAGTAGAAGGAAGAAGCATGGTAAATATCATTTCTACAGCTACAGAGTTAGGATATCTGGATATACCGGAAAATACTTTGATCGATGTAGAACAGCTAAGAAACTATCCGGATGAACAGACGGTACTTATTACTACCGGAAGTCAGGGAGAATCTATGGCAGCGTTATCCCGTATGGCATCCGGAATGCATAGAAAGATTGCGATTAAACCAAAGGATACCATTATTTTCAGTTCTCATCCGATTCCGGGAAATGAGAAGGCTGTGTCTAATGTTATCAATGAATTATTTAGAAAAGGTGCTAATGTTATTTTTCAGGATGCCCATGTGTCCGGTCATGCTTGTCAGGAGGATATTAAGTTAATTTACTCCTTAGTACGGCCAAAATATGCGATTCCTGTACATGGAGAATATAAACATTTGATGGCACAGGCAGCGATTGCTGAGGAATTAGGGTACAACAAAGAAAACATCTTTATTCTTTCTTCCGGTGATGTATTAGAATTAGATAATGAGGAAGCAAAAGTAACCGGCAGAGTTCATGTAGGCAATGTTATGGTAGATGGACTTGGTGTGGGTGATGTAGGAAATATTGTACTTCGAGACAGACAGCATTTAGCAGAAGAAGGCATTATTATAGTTGTTGTTACTTTAGAAGCAGGTTCAGGACAGGTATTAGCAGGACCGGATATTGTATCCCGTGGTTTTGTATATGTCAGAGGTTCTGAAAGCCTGATGGACGAAGCAAAGCATGTATTGGATGATACTATGCAGCAGATGATGGATAGAAATGTTACCGATTGGGGAAAAATCAAGACAGAAATCAAAGATTCCCTCGGTGAATTTGTATGGAAAGAGACGAAAAGAAGACCAATGATTATACCGATTATTATGGAGGTATAGTTTTTTGGTTCGGAGGATACTAGAATGGATGAAAAGTTAAGCATAAGCAAAGTAGTATTGAAAATAGTAGGTTTTAGTTTTTCTGTATTGATATTACTGTTTGTAGTATATGCGCTTTACAGAAGTGGTCAGTATGCCTATGATTTTGGTTATCGTGTATTTACAGAAACAGCAGTAGATACAGTAGAAGAAAGTGAAGATAAGGTTGTGCAGATTACGGGAGATATGGGAGCAATTGAAATAGGAAATCTTCTGGAAAAAAAGGGATTGATTCGTAATGCAGAATTGTTCTTTGTGCAGCTTAAATTATCTGCTTATGCAAAGGAAATCAAGGAAGGAACCTATACACTTTCTACATCCATGACAGCAAGAGAAATGATGCAGGTGATGTCTGCAGAAGAAGTTGAAGATACGGAAACGGAAGAATAAAGTATGATAGTTGATGAACGACTAGTGACCTATATCAATTCCTTGGATTCCGGGAATTTAGCTTATTTAGAGCAAATGGAAAGAGAAGCATTGGAAAATTATGTTCCCATTATCCGCAAGGAAACACAGCAGTTTTTAAAGCTTTTATTGGCAATGAAACAACCAAAGCGGATTTTAGAAGTAGGGACAGCAGTTGGCTTTTCTGCTCTTTTGATGGCAGAGTACAATCCCGTTCCTTGTGAAATTGTGACAATAGAAAATTATGAAAAGAGAATCCCTATTGCTAAAGCAAATTTTGTTAAAGCTAAAAGAGAAGAGCAGATTACTTTATTGGAAGGCGATGCAATGGAAATTCTTCCTACCATAGAAGAACCTTTTGATTTTATTTTTATGGATGCTGCAAAAGGACAGTATATTCATTTTTTTCCGGAGGTTATGCGCTTATTAAAAACGCATGGAACTTTAGTATCTGATAATGTATTACAGGATGGAGATATTATAGAGTCAAGATTTGCTGTTATTCGAAGAAACAGAACCATTCATAAGCGAATGCGGGAATATCTCTATACATTGACACATCATAAAGAACTGGTTACAACTGTACTTCCTATTGGAGATGGTTTGACCGTTAGTTCTAAAATAGCAGAAAATAACACAGAAAAATAGATTGTGAGGAATAAACAGATGAGACGACCGGAGTTATTGGTGCCGGCAAGCAGCCTGGAAGTGTTAAAGATAGCCGTTATATTTGGTGCCGATGCGGTATATATCGGTGGAGAGGCATTTGGGCTTCGTGCAAAAGCTAAGAATTTTACAAAGGAAGAAATGGCAGAAGGTATTGCTTTTGCTCATGAGCATGGTGTAAAAGTATTTGTTACTGCAAATATTCTTGCCCATAACTATGATTTAGAAGGGGTTAGAGAATATTTTGAGGAATTAAAAGAGCTTAAACCGGATGCATTGATTATTGCAGATCCCGGGGTTTTTGCTATTGCTAAGGAGGTTTGCCCGGAAATTGAACGACATGTCAGTACGCAGGCAAATAATACCAATTATGGTACTTATCATTTCTGGCATCAATTAGGAGCTCAAAGAGTTGTATCTGCAAGAGAACTTTCTTTAAAAGAAATTAAAGAAATAAGAGAAAACATTCCGGATGATTTAGAAATTGAAACCTTTATTCATGGTGCTATGTGTATATCTTATTCAGGCAGATGTCTTCTCAGCAATTATCTGGTGGGAAGAGATGCAAATCAAGGTGCCTGTACACATCCTTGTCGTTGGAAATACGCTATTGTGGAAGAAAAACGACCGGGAGAATATATGCCGGTATATGAAAATGAAAGAGGAACTTATATTTTCAATTCCAAGGACTTATGTATGATTGAATATATTCCAGAGCTTATAGATGCGGGAATTGACAGTTTTAAAATTGAAGGTCGGATGAAAACAGCTCTTTATGTGGCAACAGTAGCCAGAACTTACCGGAAAGCCATTGATGACTATTTGGAATCACCGGAAAAATACCGTGAAAATATGCCGTGGTATTTAGACCAGATATCAAATTGTACTTACCGTCAGTTTACAACAGGATTTTTCTTTGGAAAGCCATCTGAGGAAGCGCAGATATATGATAATAACACTTATTTAAGAGAGTACACATATCTTGGAATTGTAGGGGATTGCAGCACAGAGGGGTTATATCAGATAGAACAGCGAAATAAATTCTCTGTCGGAGAAGAAATTGAAGTAATGAAACCAAATGGTGATAATATTATTGTTACTGTTCGACGAATTTTAGATGAAGAAGGAAATGAAATGGAATCTGCACCACATCCACAGCAGAAACTATTTATTGATTTGGGAATACCATTAGATCGTTATGATATTTTACGCAGAAAAGAGGAGGAGTGATGACTATGAAGCAGGAAAAATATGTTGCATATGTGGGTACTTATACCCATAAACACAGTCAGGGAATTCATATTTACGATTTGGATGTTGAAAATGGTACAATGGAGGAGCGTAAAGCTGTCCGAATATTAAATGCATCGGATTTAATTGTTTCCAGTAGTGGAAAATATCTCTATTCTATTACGGATGATGGTGTACAGTCATTTAAGATTTTACCGGATGGTGATTTAGAGCCAATGAATGAAATGTGGAGTGGCGGTATGCGAGGCTGTTACTTAGATGTGGATGAAAATGATAAATATCTCTTTATCGGTGGATATCATGATGGACGCGTTTCCATGCTGCAGTTAAGTGAAGATGGAAAGATTGGAGCAATTGCAGATAATATTTTCCATAAAGGTATGGGAAGAAGTGCAGCAAATAGAGGTTCAAGACCACATATTAATTGTGTAAAAGTGACACCAGATCAGAAATATCTCTGTGCAGTGGATGGTGGTCTTGATCATGTAAAGGTTTATGAAATTGATTATACCTTCCACAAATTACAGTTGGTAGATATTGTAAGATGTGATTTAGAATCTGCACCAAAAATGATTCGATTCAGCAAAGATGGAAAAAATGCATATATCTTAAATGAATTAAAAAATACAATTGATGTATATGACTATTATGTTGATGAGAAGAGAGGACCGGAATTTGAGCGTATTCAGTCAATCTCCACAGAGGATAAAAAGGATGACAGCAGCAGTTCACAGAATATGGAATTTTCTAAGGATGGTAAATATTTGTATTGTGCAAATGCGGATTCCGATGCGGTTACAATTTTCGAAAGAGATGATGAAACAGGGCATTTGAAAATGCTTTGTATTACCAAAATCAGTGGAATCTTCCCAAAAGCATTAGCAGTATTTCCAGATGGAAGACATTTTATGAGTTTAAATCATGAATCTGATGAGATTAGTACTTATAGAGTATTCCATGAAGAAGGGTATGCATTGATGCATGGTAAGCCTTGTCGGGTGGATGAACCGAATTGTGTGTATATTCATAAGTTGAATTCCGGTTTATCCAATTAAATGATATCCCAGAATGTTGTTGGGAAACGGACGACAGATGTGCTTTGTGTAAGGTTTCCGTCCGGTTTTTATCTTATTGTGTAGTGATGTCAGAACGAGCAGGGGCTGTGGGTAGGCGAAGTGTCCGGGAAAGAAGGGTTTCTAAGCATTTTCATATCAGTTATGGTAACGCACACTACCACTGTCAACACGGCGTCCCTGCCGTGGTG
>JAGALK010000139.1 GCA_017625255.1 Lachnospiraceae bacterium | reverse complement strand
GTGCACACCTCCATTCCGCTTCGCTTCATGTCGGTCGCGGCATTCGCCGCATTAATCCAAAAAGAAACAGTCTTAGGCAAATAAATTTGCCACAACTGTTTCTTTTCGTATTGGCACTGCTCATTGCAAACGCACAAACCGGAATTTTTGCGGTGACAACCCCTCTCTTTATATGGTAAACTTATCAAATAAAATGACATCAAAGGAGAATCACAACCATGCATGAAGAAGCATATCTAACACTTGTGCTAGATGCCTTACATGAAAAAATCGCTGAAATTAATGGGAAAATGGAAGGCAACCAGAAAGACATTGCAAATATGCACGATTATTTCTGGGAGAATTATACGGAATTTGATGAATATGGTTATGAACTTTATGATAATAATACCGCTTTAAAAACTCGTATAAAAGAACAGGGCGAATATACAAAAGAGCTTTTGCGTTATGAAAAGATGCTGGATTCACCGTACTTTGGCAGGGTGGATTTTTGTTATGAGGACGAGGATGAACCGGAAACTTACTATATTGGTATTGCCAATCTCGCGAAAGGCAGAGCAGCTAATCCGTATGTATTTGATTGGCGTGCGCCTGTATCCAGTCTTTTTTATGATTATGATAAGGGGGCTGCGCAGTTTGAAGCACCAGCCGGGATTTTGACAGGGGAGATTACCCGTAAGAAGCAATATAAGATAAAAAATGGTAAATTAGTGTATGTTTTAGAAAATGATATCAATATTGATGATGAGATTTTGCAGCAGGCACTTTCTGAGCATGCGGACGCTTCTTTAAAAAGCATTGTTACAACGATTCAGAAAGAACAAAATAGTATTATTCGAGATACAAAGCATCGGATTCTTGCAGTACAAGGGTGCGCCGGAAGCGGAAAGACTTCTGTGGCATTGCATCGGATTGCTTACCTGTTGTATCATAACCGCAAAAATTTAAATGCAGCACAGGTATTGATATTATCTCCTAATAGCATTTTTGCGGATTACATTTCTCGGATTTTACCGGAGCTTGGAGAGGAAAATATCTGCGAAATGACTTTTGACGATTTTGCATATCGGGAGCTGCGGGCATATGGGGAGGCAGAGGATAGATATGATGAGATGGAAAAGCTTCTCCATGCAAAGGAAACAAAGGACTATTTTATCGAAAACTCTTTGATTCCTTCTACGGATGAAGCCGCTTATAAACAGACGAAGGATTACATGGAAGAATTAAACGGTTTTATCTTAAGTCTTGAATGGGAATTGGTAGAATTTAGAGATTTTCATTATAAAAAAATGGCAATTACAGAAACGCAGATAGCAGATTTATTTTATGAAAAATTGGCTGATGTACCGATTTTAAGCCGAATGGAAAAAATTGGTGAATACCTTATTGATGCGGAAGAAACTTTACGGAATAAAAATATGGAGGACGATGAAAAACAGGAAATCTTTGATCGTCTAAATCGGATGTATGAAACCAGAAATCTATTGGATTTGTACAATCGCTTTTTAGAAGAATCAGGAAGAGAAATGCTTCAGGTTACAGAAAACTTTTTGCGTTATGAAGATGTTTATCCCTTATTATATTTAAAGTATGCTATTTTAGAGCCACCCAAGCGTCGGGAGGTCAAACATCTTGTGATTGATGAAATGCAGGATTATTCGTATTTGCAATATGTGCTGTTAGAGAAAATGTTCCATTGTCCGATGACAATTTTAGGAGATAAGGTGCAGACTATGGCAGATACGAAGCAAGATGTCCTTTCCTTTTTGCCAAAAATATTTGGAAAAGAAGTACACTGTGTATATTTAAACAAGAGCTATCGTTCGACCTCAGAGATTACTGCCTTTGCCAACCAGCTTGTACAGGAAACTGGTGTGGAAACTGTAGAAAGACATGGTGAAGTGCCACAGACAACAAATTGTGATACTTTAGATGTGATGTATCAGAAAATGGCGGCGGATATTGTACAGGAAAGGGATGCAGATACGATTGCGATTCTCTGTCTGGATGCTAAGAGTGCCCAATCTGCTGCAAAGCATTTACAGCAGGAATTGCCACAACAGAAGATTTCTCTGTTGACCAAAGATAGTATGAAATTTCAAAAGGGTATTTCTGTAATGCCATTTTATTTAGCAAAGGGATTGGAATTTGATACGGTACTTGTACCGGATTTGCAGAATTATACGACTCCGCTGCATAAACAGGCTCTTTATATCAATGCTACTAGGGCATTACATGTGCTTCGTCTGTATCAGGTTACAAAGGAGGAAAACGGATATGACAACTTTTAGTTTATGTATGATTGTAAAGAATGAATCCGCTGTTCTTAAACGGTGCTTGATATCTATTGCAGATATCATGGATGAAATTATTATTGTAGATACAGGTTCTACGGATAATACCAAAGAAATTGCAGCAGAGTTTACAGATAAAATATATGATTATACATGGATAGATGATTTTGCAGCTGCCAGAAATTTTGCTTTTTCTAAAGCAAATATGGATTATATTTATTCGGCAGATGCGGACGAGGTTTTAGATGAACTCAATCGACAAAGACTGATGCAGCTAAAGGAGCTTATACTTCCGGAAATCGAAATTGTGCAGATGCATTATATTACCCCGCCAGAATATAATACAACTGCGAATTTTATTAGGGAATATCGTCCAAAACTCTATCGACGCCTTCGAACATTTACTTGGGTAGATGCGGTGCATGAAACCGTCCGTTTAGAGCCGGTGATATATAACAGTGATATTGAAATTCAGCATCTTCCGCAGAATATGCATAGCAGCAGAGATTTTGGTATTTTTCAGTCTGTATTTGCAAAGGAAGGAAAACTCTCCGATAAATTGCATTCTATGTATGCGAAGGAATTGTTTATCAGCGGTACTGATGAAGATTTTAAACAAGCAGAAGAAGTTTTTGCATCTATGTTGTATCATCCAGAAGCTACTGATGAGATGCAAAGAGAAGCCATATGTGTTCTTTCTCATATCAAACGAATTACAGGATTGACGGATGAATTTTTCTCACTTGCTTTTAAGTTGATGCCGGATGCCTTATGCGCAGAAATCAGTTATGAGATTGGTTGTTATTTTATGGAAAAAGAAGACTATATGGAAGCTGTTTCATGGTTTGAAACAGCAGTTGAGCATACATCGGCAATTATTGATATACGAAGAAGCGGAAAGCTTCCATTAGAGGCTTTAAGCCAGTGTCATTGTTTGATTGCAGAAAAGATTAAAGAAGAGAATCCGCAGGACGAGTATTTTTATCAGACTTATATGGAAACAGCCAGAGAGTATGCGGACAGAGCCTTGATTTGGAAAGCACCGCAAAATATTTAATGGAGAAATGACAATGACAAAAGAACAATATGAAAAAATATCAGCGCCATACAGAAAAAACGAAAAAAGTATGAAAATAATAAAAAGAATGGATTTACTTTTGACGCTTATCATTTATGCAGTTTATCCTATGGTTCTTTTTACATTATTGTATCAGAAATGTTGGTTGGATTTCACAAAATGTCTTGTGATTCCGGCGATATCTTTTGTGGCAGTGTCTGTATTTCGCAAAATCTATTCTGCGCCAAGACCTTATGAGGTATTAGATATTTTGCCATTAATAAAAAAGGATACTAAGGGAAAATCCTTTCCAAGCCGTCATGTGTTTTCTGTATTTATTATTGGAATGACAGTTTTTTTTGTTTCTAAACCTTGGGGAATCGTGGTATTTGTTATTGGCATTCTGATGGGATATGTAAGAGTTGCAGGAGGCGTTCATTTTCCAAAGGATGTATTTGCAGGAGCAATAATTGGAATTTTATGTGGATTGTTTTATTATGTAATATAAGAAAAAATCCGGTTTCATAGCGTAGATATCGTTATGAAACCGGACTTTTTATATATTATGCAAATATTTAATTTGAAGAATAGTTTGGAGCTTCTTTTGTGATATGAATGTCATGTGGATGACTTTCTTTTAAGGATGCAGCAGAAATCTTAACGAATTTTGCTCTGTCATGAAGCTCTGAAATTGTAGGACATCCGCAATAGCCCATACCGGAACGGATACCACCAACTAACTGGAAGATTGTATCTTCTACGCTGCCTTTGTAAGCAACTCGTCCTTCAACACCTTCTGGAACAAGCTTTTTAGCATCCTGCTGGAAGTAACGGTCTTTGCTTCCATTTTCCATAGCGGCGATAGAACCCATACCACGATAGACTTTGTATTTTCTTCCCTGATATAATTCGAAAGTTCCCGGTGCTTCATCACATCCGGCAAACATACTTCCCATCATACATACATTTGCTCCGCCAGCTAAAGCTTTTGTCATATCACCGGAATATTTAAGACCACCATCAGCGATAACTGGAATACCATATTCTTTTGCTGCTTCGTAGCAATCCATAACAGCAGTCATCTGTGGTACACCAATACCTGCAACAACACGGGTTGTACAAATGGAACCAGGTCCGATACCAACCTTAACAGCATCAGCACCGGCTTCAATTAAATCTCTTGTAGCATCGCCTGTTGCAATGTTGCCTGCGATTACCTGAAGGTCTGGATATTTTGCTTTTACTTCTTTTAGTGCATTGATAATGTTTTTGGAATGACCATGTGCAGAGTCAAGAACAATAACATCTACCTGAGCTTTTACTAAAGCATCTACACGCTCCATCATATTAGCAGTGATACCTACACCTGCACCGCAAAGGAGACGACCCTTTTCGTCTTTTGCAGATAATGGATATTTAATCTGTTTTTCGATATCTTTGATAGTAATAAGTCCCTTTAAGTTGTAGTTTTCATCGACTAAAGGAAGTTTTTCTTTTCTTGCTTTTGCAAGAATGTCTTTTGCTTCTTCTAAGGAAATTCCAGTTGGAGCAGTAATTAATCCTTCAGAAGTCATAGATTCACTGATTTTCTTTGTGAAATCTTTTTCAAATTTTAAATCACGATTGGTAATGATACCAACTAATTTTTTGCTGCCTTTTTCTACGATTGGCACACCGGAAATACGGAATTTACGCATTAAATCTTCCGCATCCTGTAATGTATGTTCTGGATTTAAAGAAAATGGATCTGTAATGACACCGTTTTCGGAGCGTTTAACTTTATCTACTTCGTCTGCCTGTGCCTCAATGGACATATTTTTGTGAATAATACCGATTCCACCCTGTCTTGCCATAGCAATCGCCATTCTGTGCTCAGTAACGGTATCCATGCTGGCACTCATCATAGGGATGTTTAACTTGATTTTTTTTGTAAGCTGTGTGGTTAAGTCAATCATGTTTGGTGTTACTTCAGAATACTGTGGAACTAATAATACATCATCAAAAGTAAATCCTTCGCCGATAATTGTAGCCATTTTTGAATCCTCGCTTTCTTCTGTTTGTAGTATATTTTAATAGGTTGTTAATTTCTTGATTCTAGCAAAAAAGAAACAAGGTGTCAATTGAAAGATTATTATTTTTACTACTGAATGTGACAAGAAAAATTAATAATAAGATTTGACATTCAGAATTTATGTATAAACCTTAATTTTGCCGCATAGAATCTATTAATTAGAGAATCGGAGGAATAAAGGTGAGTGCAAAGACCAAAATAGTAGTTCTTCATATGAAGGAAATAATCTATACACTGATATTTGCCGGATTGGGAATCCTACTGATATTATTATTAATCTTTATGTTTTTGCCGGGAAAAGAAGAAAAAACAGCAGAAACCATGGGCTATGTGGCAGGCGTGTATACCTCGACGATTCAATTTAACGACAATACGATAGATGTGCAGGTAGTTGTGGAGGATAACAGGATAGACTCAGTATCACTGGTAAATTTGAGTGAGACAGTTGCCACAATGTATCCGCTGATGGAACCTGCGGTAGAAAATATTGCAGAGCAGGTTGTCAAAAAACAGTCTACGGAGAATATTTCCTACAGCGAGGAAAATCAGTACACTTCCATGGTAGTTTTAAATGCGGTAAATGATGCGTTAGAGAAAGCAAAAACAGGGGACTGAATTTTCAGTCCCCTGTCTGCGTTTTTGTAAATTATTCTTCTGCGGATAAATCACTGATATAATTTGTAATTGCATCGGTATTGATTTCTGTGGATACAGCCGGTTTGGAAGACTCCCATTTTGCATATCCTGAATAACCAATCCAGCCAACTAAAACGATACAAACAACAGCACCGGCTAAACGGGCAAGTAAAGCTTTTGTCTTATCTTTTTTTATTGTCTGCTTACGATTGGCTTTGTCTTTTTTATAGCGTTCTACTTTTTCCTGACTCATATTTTTCGTTCTCCTTACAAAACATTTGTTACTATTATATACTATTTTCGACAAAATGTAAATGTTTATGGCACCATCTTCACAGGATGTTCATGAAATTGCTTATAGATAATGAAAAAAGTAAAAAATAATGCATTTTTTTATAAAAAGTGCATGAAATACATGATATGACTTTAAAGTGAGAGAAAATGTAAAGGAAAGTTTAATTTTTTCTATGGTTAAGAATGGTAGGAAAATTTATACTTGATTTATAGTTATAGTGGTCAAAGTATGCAAAGAAACAGGAGGGAAAATATGAAGATTAGAATGAAAAAAATTCTGAGTCTGGCTTTAGCATTTACTTTAGCATTTTCGGTTCCAAATCCGGATATGTTAGTACAGGCTGAAACTACAGACAGTACGGCAGTAACAGCACCGACATTGCCGAATGGTTTTACAGCTCCATTAGAGGATAATGATGGACTGACTTTAGCAAGTGGTGCAACAACAAGTACAGATGAAAGCATGGGTACAGTATTTAGTATTCCGGCTGCTAATCAGTGGAATAATGAGAGTAAGTATCATGCAACTGTCAATAATGCAAAAGATTACTTTATGACAACAGAATTTACTGTTATGTTGGATGTTAAACGAGTTGTTCCGGGTGGAGATACCAATAAAGTAAATCAGAGAACAGCATTTACTATCGGTACAGATGCAAATAGTATCCATTTATTGACTTATGCAGATACTTTTGGTTATGGTTCACATACCAGTGGTATTTGTAATAATGAAATTGCATTGTCTGGAGCATCCAAGGATGAATGGAATGCAGTTGCTATGACCTACAAAGAGACAGATGGAGGCAATGGTCATGTTGTTGTTTATGTAAATGGTGAGAAAGCCGGTGAAGTAGAAGATATTGGCTTTAAGCTTAGTACCATGACTGATTTGACAGCTACAGTTGGTCGTACCTATGGTACAAACTGGCTTCAGGTAGGTGATTATGACAATATTGTTGTAGGAAATGTTGCTTTGGATGAGGCAACAGCAATTGCTGAAACAGCATATCGTAAATATGCAAAAATGACCACATTATCAGCAGATACTGCAGCGCTTGAAAGTTATATCACAAAGGCAAAAGCATTTTTAGATACAGTGAATGCAGAAGATTTTGCAGCTTTAAAGAGTGCATATGACGAAGCAGTAGCTTTAGTAGCTACAGAGCCAAATCTTACCATGCAGGCTCAGGTAGATGCGGCAACAGAATTATTGGCATTAGAATATGAAAAAGCCAATCCGGAAACTATTACCATCAAAGCATCTGATGTAGAAAAAGCAGTTGCTAATAAGAATGGTTTAACCTATAAAGGTTTCGGTATGTTAAATGGTAACAGTACAAGTAACTTACTGTTAGATTATAAGACAAGTGCTCCTGAAAAATATTGGGAAATGATGAATTATCTCTTTGGTGGAGAAAATCCATTATTTACACATATTAAAATGGAAATGGGTAATGATGGTAACAACTCTACAGGTGCAGAGGCTTGTACAATGCGTTATGAAGACGAAGAAGCAGATGCTTCCCGTTCTCCGGGATTTGTTATGGTAGCAGATGCTAAGACTATCAATCCGGATGTAAAGGTTAGTATCCTTCGTTGGGAAATGCCTAACTGGGTAAAAACCAAATGGAATAACAATACAAATAATCAGGGATATGAAGCAGTATACAAATGGTACAAAGAAACTATTTTTGATGCTTATGAGAAATATGGTTATGTTGTAGATATGGTGAATCCGGATAAGAACGAAACCTCTAACCCGGATGAAGCATTTATTAAATGGTTTGCTGACAAAGTAGAAACCGAAACTAACTTCCCGGATTACTTTACAGAGGAAGCAAAAACAGCATATAACAGCATCCGTATTATTGCATCTGATGAAAATAAAGGACTTCAGATTGTTCCATCTATGCGTGCAGATGCAGATTTATATGAAGCTGTAGATATTATCGGTTTCCATTATCGTACAAATGCTACATCTGATTATGTAACTATGGCAGATGTGGATGATAAAGAAGTATGGTACAGCGAAGGCTGTGCAACATTTGGTTATTCTGAATTACAGGAAAATAAGACAAGTACATATGGTTATGAAAGTATTGGTGGATATCAGAGTCCATTAGCATTGATGGACAGCTTTATTACAGCATTTGAATCCTCTCGTCGTACACATTATATGTTCCAGCCTGCTATCGGTGCTTTCTATGAAGGTATCCAGTATGGTCATAAGGAATTATTAAGTGCTCGTGATCCATGGAGCGGATATATCCACTATGATCCGGCATTGTATATGTTAGAGCATTTTGCTAAATTTGCAAAGACAGGTTGGGAAGACAGTGATCCAACAGGTGATGATATCTGGCGTGCAATTGCAGGAGCAACCAATGCATCCTTTGCAGGTACAGATAATGAACACGCAACAGCAGGTATCGATGGTGATGCAGGTTATATGACATTAGCAGCACCGGATAAAAAGGATTTCTCAGTTGTATTTGTAAATAATACACAGAATGTAAAATATTTTAATATTGCAGAAGATGGTTTAGATGTTGCTGATGATGCAGTATTGAATTTCTGGTTGACAGAAACTGACAACTATATGCAGAACAAAGGTACTATCGAGAAAGGTGTTAATGGTTGGTTAGTAACACTTCCTCCTTATAGTATTGCAACAGCAACTACAATTACAGTAGATGAAGCTGAGCTTGTTACACCGGATGAAGGTATTCATAATGAAGACAGAGCTGTTTTAGATACAAACGAAACAGGTGTAGTAAATGGCGTAACAGACGATACAGTTCTTTATGCGGATGATTTTGAGTATGAGGAATATGATGACGAGTACATGGTTTCCAGAGGAAATGAGCCTCGTTATATGTTAGATACTCATAGTGCATGGCTTGTAGAAAATGGCAAATTAAAACAGGAATTAAATGCAAGTGTAAATCAGTGGAATGGTGGAGAACCTTCTACAATCGTAGGTGATTTCCGTTGGATGGATTATATGACCTCTGTAGATGTTACAATTCCGGATGCCAAAGGAACAGCTCGTTTGACTATCCGTTCACAGACAGGTATGAACTGGGATAACAGCGGATATACTTTCTGTATCAGCGGTGATGGAAGCTGGGAATTATATCGTATCGGTACAGCAGTTGCCAGCGGAACTGTTGCTATAACAGAAGATAACACCTATAGCTTGAAGTTAATGGGTTATGACAATATGATCAGTGCAGCAGTAAATGGTGAATCTGTAATCAGCTACTCTGATACAGTACCAATGCTTTCCGGTCGTGTGAAATTAAGCTCTACATGGAATACAATGTACTTTGATAACCTTAAGGTAGAAACTGTAGCAGGTGGTATGCCTTATGCTACAACCATGATTGATGGACAGGACGATGGCGTTTCTTATGAAGGTACATGGTCAATCGAAAATCCAGGCGGTGGTAGTGCTGATAACTGGTATCGTACAATTTCCAGCACAAGCTCTGCAAATGCAGCATTCTCTTTCGTAGTGAATGGAACAGGCTTTGCTATTACTGGCGGAAATGACGGAAGCGCAGTATTAGATGTATATGTAGATAATGTATTGGTAGAAGAAAATGCTGCTACAGTGGCATCACCGGCTCGTGGAGAAACTTATGTATATGAAGGCTTAGAAGGCGGCTCAAATGCAGTAAAAGTAGTAGTAACTGCAGGTAAATTAAACATCGATGCTATTCATATGTTAGGTGAAAGAGTAGAAGGTGCAGAAGGTGCATTAGTTGGTGTAGAAACAGAATTAGTTGCTGTAAAAGCAGGTGGAGAAATTGTTCTTCCTGAAAAAGTAGATGTAGTAACAGTAGATGGCACAACTGTAGAAAAATCCGTAGTATGGGATGAAACAGATGTTGCAGAATTAAAAGAATTTGAACAGTATTCATTTACAGGTACAGTGCAGGATGGTGTAGGTCTTATGGGCTTACCAATCAAGATTGCTATTCGTGCAGAGGTTGTACCGGAACAGGTTTACTACTTCGTAGATATGAATGCAACAGATCCTTCTAAAGGAGCAGTATCTGAAGAATATGTAGCAGTTAAAAATCTCTTTGGAAATGCTTTGTTAAATCAGGTATATGATCAGTTAAAGACTGCTGATAACACATGGGGTCGTGTGGATCATGATGCCATTGGTTACAGTGGAACAGGTGATAAGACACAGACAGGTCTTTATGGTAAAGATAACGCAGCAGGTGAAACTGTAGCTTATGCATTTACCTTACCTGCAGGTACATATAAGATTACATCTGCTCATCGTGAATGGTGGCCAGGCTGGAATAACCGTCCAATGGATGTAACTATTTCCTATGGTGATACTACAATTGATGCAGGTACAATTGGCTTAAAGGGTTCAGATAAGTCTGTATTAGATGTTGTACATGAATCAGAGTTTACAATTGACAGTGAACAGTTAGTAACTTATACACTTACAGCTACAGGAAGTGAAGCACCGGTTGTAAGTTGATTGCAGTAAGCCATGCACATGAAATTGGCGAATGCAAGGATAATGGAGATGGTACACATTCCGCAGTTTGTGCAGGATGTGGTGAAGGTGTAACAGAAGCACATACACATGAATACAAGGACAATGGAGATGGTACACATACAGGAATTTGTGCAGCATGTGGAAATAAGACAGAAACAGTAGCTCATGAAGTATCTTACAAATCCAGTGGTAAGAGTGGTCATAAAGTAAGCTGTTCAGTTTGTGATTATTCTGCAACAGAAGAGCATAAGCTTGTATACACAAATAAAGATAATGGAAAGCATAGTGCAGATTGTGAACTTTGTACATATGTAAAAACAGAAACACATACAACTGAGTACAAAGATAATGGAGATGGAACTCATACAGCAACCTGTACAGGTTGTCAGGTAGCAGAAACAGCAGCTCATACTTACGAAAATGGTATTTGTACAGCTTGTGGAGCGAAAGAAGCTGTTAAAGAACCAGAGCATACACACAGCTATACATACAAAGACAACGGAGATGGAACTCATACAGTAACCTGTACCTGTGGTACAACAACAGAAGCACATACATTTGTAAATGGTGTTTGTTCTGCTTGTAATGCAGCAGATGCTGTAGCAGAGCCACAGCCATTTGGAATTGAATCTGTAGCAAATGCAAGCAAAAAAGGTATTACAGTAACATGGTTTGGTAATTCCGCAGCTAAGAACTACGAATTATATCGTAAGGCTGGAAATGGTAAATGGACAAAAGTTGCAACCACAACAGCTACTTCTTATACAGATAAGAAAGCAAATACCAATGGTACAAAATATCAGTATAAAGTAACCGTTGTATATACAAGTGGTTCTACAGCAGATTCTTCAGTAGTAACTACCTACCGTTTAACAACTCCAAAGCTTTCTTCTGTGAAGAATGTAAAAGGTAAGAAACTTGCAGTAAAATGGGCTAAGAACAAGAAAGCAAGCGGATACGAAATCGAATACGCTACAGGAAAGAACTTCAAAGGTTCTAAGGTTACAAATGTTTCCGGTGGAAAGAAATCTTCTGCTACACTTAAGAAGCTTACAAAAGGAAAGAAATATTTTGTAAGAATCAGAAGCTATAAGAAATCCGGTAAAGTAAAATATTATTCCGCATGGAGTAATGTAAAAAATACCAAAGTTAAAAAATAATGTGTAAGACTTGACTTTTTCCTAAAATCATGTTTAACTAACTGTAGTTATATGACTGACGGAAAAGTGGAGTATACCACATGAAGTATAACGATGAAATGCCGACCGTCTGGGCGAAGAGTCCGGGCGTGTCGGTATTTTTATGTAACACAGAAAAAAATCACCGTATTACTGTGTTAAAGTAAAATGCGAAGGCTATTGAGAAATTTTTTCTTGTATGCTTTTTGGTACACACTGTACTCTTGACAAAAGAGTGAAATTAGCATATTCTAACGATGATTAGAAAAGACTAACAGAAAAAACAGGAGGTAAAGCAATGCAAAACGGTTGGAGAGGCTTCAAAGGTGGAGCCTGGGAAAAAGAAATTAATGTAAGAGACTTTATTCAGAAGAACTACAGTCCATATGATGGAGATGCAAGCTTCTTAGAAGGACCTACACAGGATACTTTAGATCTTTGGGATCAGGTATTAGAGTTATCTAAGCAGGAAAGAGAAGCTGGCGGAGTATTAGATATGGATACTAAGATGGTATCTACAATCACATCTCATGGACCGGGATATTTAGATAAATCAAAAGAAAAAATTGTAGGTTTCCAGACAGACAAACCTTTCAAGCGCGCTTTACAGGTATATGGCGGAATTCGTATGGCTATGAAAGCATGCGAAGATAACGGCTACAAAGTAGATCCAGAAGTAGTTGAATACTTTACAACACATAGAAAAACACACAATGCAGGTGTATTTGATGCGTACACACCGGAAATGCGTGCTTGTAGAAGTGCTCATATCATTACAGGTCTTCCGGATGCATACGGAAGAGGTCGTATTATCGGTGACTACAGAAGACCGGCACTTTACGGTGTAGATCGTTTGATTGAAGATAAGAAAGCACAGTTAAATTCTACTCGTATTATCATGTATTCTGATGTAATCCGTGAAAGAGAAGAATTATCTGAACAGATTCGTGCATTAGAAATGTTAAAGAAATTAGCAGAAATTTATGGCTGCGATATTTCCAAACCGGCTACAAATGTATTAGAAGCTACACAGGCTGTATACTTTGCTTATTTAGCAGCCGTTAAGGAACAGAACGGTGCTGCAATGAGTTTGGGTCGTACATCCACATTCTTAGATATCTATGCAGAGAGAGACTTGGCAGAAGGTACATTTACAGAAAAAGAAATTCAGGAAATTATCGATCAGTTCGTTATGAAACTGCGTTGCGTAAAATTTGCAAGAACACCAGAATACAATACAATTTTCGCTGGAGATCCTACATGGGTAACAGAGTCCATTGCAGGTATTGGTGTAGACGGAAGAAGCATGGTTACAAAAATGTCTTACCGTTACTTAAACACATTAAACAATATCGGTGCAGCTCCAGAACCAAATATGACAGTACTTTGGTCTACAAAATTGCCTGAGAACTTCAAAAACTTCTGTGCAGAAGTTTCTATCAAGCATTCTGCTGTACAGTACGAAAATGATGATATCATGCGTGTAGTACATGGTGACGATTACGGTATCGCATGCTGTGTATCTTCCATGAGAATTGGTAAAGAAATGCAGTTCTTTGGTGCTAGAGCAAACCTTGCTAAGTGTCTTCTTTACGCAATCAACGGTGGTGTAGACGAAATGACCGGCAAACAGGTAGGACCAAAATATCGTCCAATTACATCCGAATACTTAGACTTCGATGAAGTTTGGGATAAATACAAAGCAATGATGAAATGGTTAGCAAGCGTATATGTAAATGCGTTAAATATTATTCATTATATGCATGACAAATATTCCTATGAGAAAATTCAGATGGCATTACATGACAAGAATGTAAAGCGTTGGTTTGCAACAGGTATCGCAGGTATGTCAGTAGTAGCAGACTCCTTATCCGCTATTAAATATGCAAAAGTTAAACCAATCCGTGATGAAAACGGTCTTGTAATTGATTTCGAAGTAGAAGGAGACTTCCCGAAATTCGGTAACGATGATGATCGTGTAGATTCCCTTGCACAGGATGTATTACATGAGTTCATCAGCTTCATCAAAGGAAATCATACATACCGTGGTGGTGTACAGACAACATCTATTCTTACCATTACATCTAATGTATCCTATGGTAAAAACACAGGTGCAACACCAGACGGTAGAAAACGCGGTGTTGCATTTGCACCAGGTGCAAACCCAATGCACGGAAGAGATACAAACGGCGCAGTAGCTTCCTTAGCTTCTGTAGCAAAACTTCCATTCATGGATTCACAGGATGGTATCTCCAATACATTTACCATCGTTCCAGATGCTTTAGGTAAAGACGATGCAGATGCACAGAAAAACTTAACAGCATTATTAGACGGATATGTAAATCAGGGCGGACATCACTTAAATGTCAATGTATTAAACAAAGAAACATTACTCGATGCCCAGAAACACCCAGAACTGTATCCACAGCTTACAATCCGTGTATCCGGCTACGCAGTAAACTTTATCAAATTAACCAAAGAACAGCAGGACGAAGTAATCGCCAGAACATTCCACGAGAGGATGTAGTGAAAACAACGAGAAAAATAGAGAAAGCCGCAAATGCTTGCATTCGCGGCTTCCTCTATTTAGCGAGTGTACAGTATGAATAGCGTAGGGCGATAGCCCGAAGCTATGAATACTGCGGATGCGAGAGCTTCGAAGAAGCGGAGCAGCCGGTTTTCACGGACGACCTTCACCAATAATAGGCATCAGCGAAGCTTCAAAGAAGCGAGCCTAGAGCCCACAGCGAAGCTTCAAAGAAGCGAGCCTAGAGCCCACAGCGAAGCTTCAAAGAAGCGAGCCTAGAGCCCACAGCGAAGCTTCAAAGAAGCGAGCCTAGAGC
>JAGALK010000138.1 GCA_017625255.1 Lachnospiraceae bacterium | reverse complement strand
GTGTCAGCGGAAAATTGCCACGGATGGCAATTTTAGGCGAAACCGCCATGGAGGGCTGTTTGAGCCGACGCGTCCGTTGCCAATATCATTTATAAGAATATTTAGCAAATCTTACACCCGTACAACGGAATCTGGACACACCTATACCTACCCTATATGCCCACCACACAACAAAAAATGATACATTTCACAAAAATAAAATGTTATGTCGTCCGTCCCCAAAAAACTTCCGGAATACCATTTATCCCACTAAACCGGAATTCAATAACTCCTCTACCCTTACCAGCAATGCCTCTACACTCTCTTCCTTCGTTGCCCAGCTTACACAAAATCGGACAGCACTATGCTCCTTATCTATCCGACAATCGTATGAATACGCATATTCCTTTCCCAATTCTTCTAATACTTTATCAGACAGAATCGGAAAAATTTGGTTTGTCGGAGAATCTATCTTAAATTTTACACCAAACTCTTCTAGCCGTTCCCGTAAACGATCTGCCAGCATTGCGGCGTGGGCTGATATTTGAAAATACAAATTATCTTCAAACAAAGTCAAAAACTGAATACCTAAAAGTCTGCCTTTTGCCAGCATACCGCCTCTCTGCTTGATATTATAACGAAAATCCTTTTTCAAGACATCATTTGTAATCACTACTGCTTCACCAAATAATGCCCCAACCTTTGTTCCGCCTATATAAAATACATCACAATATTTTGCCAAATGCGGTAAATCCAAATCATTTTCCCGACAGGCAAGTCCATAGCCTAATCTTGCACCATCCAAAAATAAATACACCTGATGCTTTTTGCAGACCTTGCTGATGGCTTCTAATTCATGTTTTTTATAAATTGTTCCATACTCTGTAGGATTAGAAATGTATACCATTCCCGGCTGTACAATATGTTCATGCGCCTCATCCTTATAATGCCCTGTAATATATGCATCTATCTGCTCTGCTGTCAGTTTTCCATCAGCAGATGGCAAGGCAATTACCTTATGACCTGTAGCTTCAACTGCACCCGTTTCGTGTACATTGATATGACCTGTATCCGCGGAAATAACCCCCTGATAAGGTCTAAGTGCAGAAGCAATCACCGTAGTATTCGTCTGAGTTCCACCCACTAAAAACTGGATATAGGCATCTTCTGCTTTGCATAATTCACGAATTTTATCTGCTGCAAGCTTACAATATTCATCCTCACCATAGCCTGCTGTCTGTTCCATATTAGTCTCTGTCAGGCGCTTAAGAATCTGTGGATGTGCACCTTCGGTATAATCACTATTGAATCGAATCATGACATTTAAATCTCCTTATCTAGTGCTGTCTGCAATTCTTCCTGCTCAACCGTAGGAAGATCTGGTATAGTTAAGCCTGTTACACCAATCTCCTTGCACTTTTTTGCAAAAGCTTCTACACCAAATCTAAGTACTGTATTGTAATACAAGCGGAAAACTACTGATATTTCCACCTTTTCACCACGCATTTCTTCCATCAGCTGAAATACCTTTTTTAAATTTGTCCCTTTTAAAATAGACTGATAGGATTCTTCCTGCTGCTTAGGATCGTCCGCTACCGGATCGGAAAATGGAATATTTAATCCTACGCAGTCTGCACCAGCTTCTGCCTGAGCTTTTATCCATGCTTTTGTTCCTTCCATATCAGGCAATCCAGCCGTTATGTATGTACTTAATTCTTTTTTATTGATCTCTATACGGCACATTTTCCATTCCTCCTTAATTCAAATACCCTTTTCCTGCCAGATAATCTGCAATTGTATGTACATCTTTGTCGCCTCTTCCAGATAAACAAACTACCATAATCTGATCTTTTGTCATGGTTTTTGCTTTTTTCAAGGCATAAGCAATGGCATGCGCACTTTCAATCGCTGGTATGATTCCCTCTAATTTACAAAGCTCCATCAGAGCATCCATTGCTTCAACATCTGTTGCAGCTACATATTCAGCTCTGCCACTATCTTTCAAATACGCATGTTCAGGACCAACACCCGGATAATCAAGACCTGCGGATATAGAATGAGCCAGCTTCACATTTCCATCTTCATCCTGTAATAAATAGGAACGCATTCCATGCAATACACCCGGAAGTCCTTCTGCCATTGCAGATGCATGTTCTTCTGTATCAATACCTTTTCCCGCTGCTTCTACACCGATTAACTGTACATCTTTTTCTTCAATAAAATCAGCAAACATTTCTATAGCATTTGAACCACCGCCCACACATGCCATAACTACATCCGGCAGGCGATTTTCTGCTTCTAAAATCTGTTTTTTAGCTTCTTTACTAATGATGCTTTGGAATTCTTTTACCATTTTGGGATATGGATATGGACCTACCGCAGAACCAATGACATAAAATGTATCCTCTGCTGTTTTTGCCCATGTACGAATGGCTTCGTTTGTCGCATCCTTCAATGTATTGCTTCCGGATTTTACACTCACGACCTTTGCACCAAGCATTTCCATACGCATTACATTTAATGCCTGTCTTTGAATGTCCTCTTCTCCCATAAATACCGTACATTCCATATCAAAAAGTGCTGCTCCGGTTGCTGTTGCCACACCATGCTGACCTGCTCCGGTTTCTGCAATGACTTTTTTCTTTCCCATTCGCTTTGCTAACAAAATCTGACCAATTACATTGTTGATTTTGTGTGCGCCTGTATGATTCAAATCCTCTCTTTTTAAGTAGATTTTTGTACCATATTTCTCACTGAGCCGTTCTGCAAAATACAATGGTGTTTCCCTGCCGACATATTGTTTTAAATAGTACTGATATTTTTCAATAAATTCCGAATCTTTAATTGCTTCTTCAAATGCTGCATCTAATTCATTTAATGTTTTTACTAATGTTTCTGTCACATACTGTCCGCCAAATTTTCCATAATACGCTTTACTATTCATGATATTTCACCTTTCTTAGATTTCTATCTTTTTTCCATACAAAAACCGGACATTCTGAAATACTCCAAAATGTCCGGGACGATGTTCTCGTGGTGCCACCCAGAATTCACTATGATAATAGGATTTTTATAATAAAAAGAGCACTTTCCTGATCTGGAAAATGCTCGCCACCAATCTCATAGTCTCTGTTGATACGAAAGAATCTGTTAGTTTGTTCTTCTATATCTCACCCCTATAACGCGAGGAACGCGGCATCCGCTACTATAATTCACTTAGCATCTCACAAACCCATTCCCATAAAACTTTCTTATCACCTTTCACCACCGATGACTCTCTGTAAAGAACCTTTTTTACGGTACTCTCTTTGCTCACTGATTTTCTGTATTCATTTCTAAACTTCTGTTAGTTTAACACAGTAATATGTCACTGTCAATCATTTTTCATTTATTTCGCCGTAGCTTTCTTACCTCCTGCCCAATTCATGGAGGAACCTACCATATATACATGCCCTTTAATCAAACTTACATTATGATACTTTAAGCCTCTGTAAATCACCGGCTGAATCGTCAACTGCTTACTTCCTTTTTTCAGAGTCACCTTCCCTTTATAAAAGGTTCTGGCTGTCTGATCATAGATGGATACTGTAATATCCGCTTTTTTCTTGCTTCCTGCTGCAACATTATAATCGGAAAAAGTCAATTGCGCGGCAAGAATCTGATCCTGTGTTATCGCTTTATTCAACTGCGCCGTAATTTTTCCGGATTTGCTGCTTGCTGCAACAGAAGTAACCTTCATGGCGTTACCGGATTTAGTAGAAGTTGGATCATTATTTAACTGAAACTGACGAATTAGCGCATAAGCTGTCCAAAATCTTCCTGCCTCTGGAACCGCTAACATCTCACTTCTGAATTCATCCACACCATCTGCCGCCGGTCTTTCATTATTATATAAGAAACCATCATAAGAAAGCTTTGTTACAGAATTTTTATAATAATTGTTCAAAAACTTTCTGTATTTTGTAATAAAATTAAAGGCTTTTCCTGAAGTCAGTTTCTCACTTGGCATTCCCTTTGTAAGCGTCTTTATCGCTGCTCTTAACTGTTTTTCCTGCTTACTATTACCAAATGCATTTTTACTGTCTACTGTTAGATGACATACCAGTGTCTTACCCTGACAAGCCACTGTAATGTCCACAATACTTTCTTTTTTGGCATTTACATATCCCTTTTGACTGACTGTTACTAACTTTGTATCCGATGATTTATAAGTCGCCTTTCGCATAGAAGCCGTGGCACTGGTTTTTTGTCCTAATACCATCACAAAATCACCAATATAGAATTTCGAGCCTGCTTCCACTGTCATAGATGTCTCTGTCGATAAATCATACCATGTGGTACGAAGTGTCTCTGCCTGTACATCTGCTGTCATCTGCGGTAAAGCAATCACTGCAAACAAAATCATCAAAAAAACGGATACGCCTATGGATATTTTTCTCTTTAGCCCTCTTCTCATTGATTATCTCCCCTATACACTGAATTCTTTTTCTATTATTATACTACTTAATGCAATTCCTGCAAATACCCAAAACAAAGGTGAGGTCTGCAAGGTTGAATCATTAAACAAACCCGTAAACATATAGCTGATACAGGCTAGATAACACCCAAATCCTATCCTGTTATGCATCTTCTCTTTATTTGCATATGCTCCTGCACCTTCTTTAATAAATAGAAAATAGAATACTACAATACAAATAAAAGAAATTCCACCCGTCTGTATCCATTTGGTCAGATAATCATTATGCCCTTTTTCAATTACCATATCCGGTCTGTCAGAATACACAACCTTGCCTGCATAATCCTGCTGAGGAAAAACCTCTGCAAAGGTATCCGGTCCGCTTCCTATAAAAATATAATCTTTTAATAATGGCAATACTCTTGACCATATATACCCTCTTGCAGAGCCTAAATATTCTAATCCATGCAAGTCTACCCTTTCTATCGGCTCCATCGTAGTAACCTTTCCATGAATGGTTTCATAGTAATATGTGCCATTTTCCCGGATAAAGGTCAATGTATTTTCTGCAACATAAAGATATATTTTCTCACCATAAAAGAATGCTTTTGTATCTTCTCCCATAGGAAGAGTCATTTCTTCGCCTTCCTCCACACATAATGGTGTTTCTTTCGATTCTGCTGTGCACACTAAAGAGTCATTTTCTATGTACAAAAGATAATTTTCATCCTCATAACAGATATGAATACCTTTTTCATCAGTGACCATGCTTTCTAATGGCTCTCTGTTATTTTTATCAATCATTCGGGATAAATATTTAAAATCCAAACTTGCATCCACGCCAATCAACGCAATTACCAAAATCAATCCTGCAGCAAATCCAAAGGCAAGACCCTCTCTTCGCCAAAATATAACTGTAAGCACCACTGTAATAATTACAGCTAAAAGAGATGCTCTAGAATAGGTAAACCAGATTAAAACAAATACGCCGGCAGCTAATATACCATAGCCTATTTTTTTCTTTTTATCCTTTTCTGTCAGACACATGATAAATATGACTGCAAAAAGCATATTTAAGGCAATTCCCGCATAATTTGGATTATATAATGTCAGATAAACATTGTTGCCTGTGAAGGCATCTTCTATTTCTCCTGCATAAATATCAAACTCTTCTTTGTCCATCAAAAGTCTTTGTACCCATGAAAAGTCCATCAAATCATGCTCAAAAATTTGAAATCCTCCAACAATCAAAAAGAAAACAGAAATACCAATAATTGCATACCAGACAATTTTATAATCTCTTTCGTACTCCATAATCTGATACGCATATACCGATAATATGCTATAAGCAAACAATACCAGACAGCTTTCAAAGGATTCAAAATTGCCCTGTAAGGATGCTGCTGTATTGACAGAAAAAATCGTAGACAATAATACAAATACACAATATATTCCAATCGGAATATAAATCTTCATATTTTTCGTTTTTTCTTTATATAGTGCTAAACGGAATACTAAAATGATTCCCGCAAATATGCCTATAACATCCAAAAAATAGCTTTTGTAATAACAATATAAATCTGTCAGCACATCATTGGTAGAATACCAGTCATATTGACTGTACCCACAACTATAAATTGCCAATCGGACTATCCATGGCAATACTGCAATTACTAATAAAATCGGAATCAGTATATCCCACATACCCTGTTGCTTTTTTTCTGCTCTTTTCATATGTCTCCTGCTTTCTAAAAATGCCCTGTCAGTATTCTGACAGAGCATTTTCTTAATCAGATTATTTTACTTTTACAGTTTTCCCTTTTGTCCAACCAACGGTAGAATCTAAGCGATAAGTATGACCCTTTTTCAATTTTGCTGAATAATAGGTCAATATGCCATTTACCGATTTACTTTTCATTGGTACAAGCTTTACCTTCTTTGCACCTTTTTTTAGTGTGAGAAAACCTGTATAAACCTCATTTGTTTTTACATCTGTAATATTTACTCTGACAACACCTGCATCTGCCGTTAAAGTCAGCGGTGAATTATAGTATCCACTCTGAGCAATCTGCGCCGCAAGCAACTGGGCTGCCTTTACTTTTTTCTTTAAATTTATAGTAATTGCTTTTCTATTTGCAGAAACAGAAGCAATTTTTAATACCTTGGAACTTCTAGTTGAAATTGGACTGTTCTTTTCTTCATAAGCATACAACAGATGGGTTAAATATTTATATCTTCCCGCCTGTGGCACTACCAATTTTGTACTTGGGGAACTATATGCAGCTCCCTCTAGCTTTTCCATTAAAAATCCATTGCTGTTAATCTCAGATAAATATTCTTCTCTTGCTTCTTCAAAAGCCACTGTTTTCTGAATGAGAGAATAACCATTCTTCGTAGTTACCTTTGATGGAATATCACTGGCTAAGATATCTGCTGCTGCATTTACTGCTGTAATTGCTTCTGTGTTATCGAAAGTTCCAGCCTTTACAACCTTAAATTTACAAACAGCTTTTACGCCTTTATATTTCACTGTGACCTTAGTTGTTCCCGGTTTTCTTGCGATAAAATATCCATTTTTATCTACTTTTGCCACTGCTTTTTTACTAGAGGTATAGGACACATCAAAATTTGAAGCTACGCCATATGCCCCACTGCTATAATCAGAAATATACGCATAGTCCCCCACATAGAATTCCTCTCCGGCTTCTACCTGAATCGTCTTTTGTCCATAACCACTTACATAACTCCAGCTCACATAAGCATCTGCAACGGCTGCAAAGGTATCTGCTGCTGACATTGGCAATACCGCCATAATTGCCGGCAATATCATCAAAATACTTAAAAATACTGCTAACCGCCTTTTTAATCCCATTTTCATAAACTATTCCTCCTTACCTTCTATTCCCCGTATGCATCTACAGCCATCTTCAACTGCTCATTAAAAGAATCTTCTCTTTCTCCTAAGATGCGTTCGATCTGTTCTCTTGTGACCGGATCTTCATCATCGAATACCTGAAGCTGATCTGATACCAAAACCGGCTTTTCTTTTTTCTCTGCCGATTTTTGCAGGTTCACAGCCTTTTTATCTTCATCATTTTCTCTCTCTGCAAGCTTTTTTGCATCTATTTCTTCCTGCGTCATGTAGTGCACATTGTAGCTTTTTACAATGCTTCGGCTGCACATCTCCTTAAAATTTCTCTCATCAATTAAATCCTTCATGTCTTTCTCCTTTTTCGTAAAAATATATCTGCTCTAGGTCTTATATAAATATTCATGTGTTTATTTTCCCATGAATAAAATATTCAAAATTGCACATGATTTTATTACATGTTACTACTATAAATTGGAGGTCTTCTCATGGCTGCGTACAAAGTTGAAATCTGTGGTGTTAATACATCCAAGCTTCCTGTCCTCAAGGAAGAGGAAAAGGAAGAATTATTTCGAAAAATCAAAGCCGGCGATGCTGCCGCCCGCGAAACCTATATCAAAGGCAATCTTCGTCTGGTATTAAGCGTTATCAAACGCTTTTCTAACAACAATGAAAATGTAGACGATCTCTTTCAAATTGGCTGTATAGGTCTTATCAAATCCATCGACAACTTTGATAATACTTTGGGTGTAAAATTTTCCACCTATGCGGTTCCTATGATTATCGGGGAAATTCGTCGTTACTTAAGAGATAATGCCTCTTCTATTCGTGTAAGCCGTTCTCTTCGGGATACCGCTTACAAAGCCATCCAAGCCAAGGAAATGTTGGCAAAAAACACCTGCAAAGAGCCTACCATACAGGAAATTGCTGATTCTACAGGCATTCCAAAAGAAGAATTAGTATTTGCCTTAGATGCTATTCAGTGCCCAATTTCTCTTTATGATCCGGTATATACAGATGGCGGCGACACCTTATTTGTCATGGATCAGGTGAAGGATAAGAAAAACCGCGAAGAAAATTGGATCGAGGTATTATCCGTCAACGATGCCATGAAACGGTTAAATGAACGGGAAAATTATATCATCAAGCTTCGCTTTTTTGAAGGCAAAACCCAGATGGAAGTTGCGGAAGAAATCCACATCTCCCAAGCTCAGGTCAGTCGATTAGAAAAATCTGCCTTAAAAATTATGCGAAACTATCTTTCGTAAGCTTCTATCGTTCCCATTTATCACACAGGGAATTAATCTGATCTGCAAATTTACCAAGTTCTTTGTTTGGCATACCTTCGCAGCGATTGATAACGGTAAGTAACCGCTGTCCTGCTGCAAGGAGTCTTGCAAAGATATTCGAAGCTGCTTTACTTTTGGCAGTTTTCTTCTTTTCAACCAATACCTTGCTTCCCCAAAGCACCTGCTCACCTGTCAGCAATTCATAACAATCTCCGCTATAAGGTGCTACAGCATCTATTCCTAATTCCTTATGTAAATGTACTGCAAATGCATCACAAACCTGATCATCACCATGTACAATAAAAACTTTTTTGGGTTTTTTCTGAAAAGCCGCTACCCATTCTGTCAGATGGTCCTTGTCTGCATGCCCACTAATTCCCGGAAGATTGGTAATCTCTGCCTGTACATGAATAACTTCTCCAAAGAGCTTTACTTCCTTTGCACCATTTAGTAATGCATTACCTAAAGTTCCTTGAACCTGAAATCCTACAAACACGATAGTAGATTCTTTTCTCCATAAATTATGCTTCAGATGGTGTCTGATTCGACCTGCTTCACACATACCGGAAGCAGAAATGATAACTATCGGCTTATTGATGAAATTAATCATTTTTGAGTCATCACTGGTAATAGCGACCTTCAATCCCTCAAACCCAATCGGATTGATTCCCTGTCTGACTAATTCTAATGCCTCTTGGTCAAAACAATCGGATACATTCTTATTAAAAATATTCGTCGCTTCTACTGCAAGCGGACTGTCTATGTATACTTCAAAATCCAGAAAACGGCTAAGCATCTTCTCTGTTTTGATTCTTCTAAGAAAATACAGCAATTCCTGTGTTCTTCCTACAGAAAATGCCGGAATCACAACATTCCCACCCCGGCTAAAGGTTCTGTCAATAACAGAAGCTAATTCTTTTGAAAAATCCGGTGGACTGACATGATTTTTATCCCCGTAGGTAGATTCCATAACCACATAATCTGCATCTGTAATAAACTGCGGATTTTTTATCAAAGGCTTTCCTGCATGACCGATATCACCGGAAAAGACAATTTTAATTTCTTCTTCCTCTTCCCGTATCCACATTTCAATACTGGAAGAGCCTAATAAATGTCCTGCATCCACAAAACGAACCGTCAGATTTTCATCGACTGTAATCTTTTTATCATATGCGCAGGGAATAAATTTTTCCAAAACACCTGCTACATCATCCATATCATAAAGCGGTACCACCTCTGGTGCTCCGGCTCTTCTTGCTTTGCGGTTTCTCCACTCAGCTTCAAACATCTGAATATGTGCACTGTCTTTTAACATAATATTACACAGTTCACAGGTCGCATTCGTAGCAAATACCTGCCCACGAAAGCCATGACTATATAATAACGGCAATAACCCTGAATGGTCAATATGTGCGTGAGTAATAAATACATAATCAATGGCAGACGCGTTTACCGGAATTTCCTGATTTACATACAAATCCGGCCCCTGTTCCATTCCGCAGTCCACTAGCAAATGCTTATTTCCAAACTTAAGGAAATGACAGCTTCCTGTCACCTCATGATCAGCTCCTAAAAAATTCAATTGCATAGTACCATCTCCTTGTATATCCTATATGTATTTATTATACCATACTTTACTCTAATCGTATCATTTCTTTTTTTAATCTTCGCATAATCTTCTTTTCCAATCTGGATATATAGGACTGGGATATCCCCAATTTATCCGCCACTTCCTTTTGGGTAAGCTCTTTTCCGTTTCCTCTGCCCACACCATAACGAAGCTCTACAATCATTCTTTCTCTGTTTGAGAGTTTTTTTATTGCTTTTCCTAATAAATGATGCTCTACTTCTGCCTCGATATCCCGATAAATGACATCTTCATCCGTACCCAAAATATCGGATAGCAGCAATTCATTTCCATCCCAATCTACATTCAATGGCTCATCAATACTAACTTCCATCTTTGTTTTGCTGTTTCGCCTCAGATACATAAGAATTTCATTTTCAATACACCTAGAAGCATAGGTAGCCAATTTGATATTTTTTTCCGGATTAAAGGTATTTATGGACTTAATCAAGCCAATGGTTCCAATAGAAATCAAATCCTCTACACCAATTCCCGTATTATCGAATTTTTTTGCTATGTAGACCACCAGACGAAGATTATGCTCGATCAATTTGCTTTTTGCTGTTTCATTTTCCACTTCTGCTAATTGTTCAATACAGTTTGCTTCATCCTCTGCCTCTAACGGAGGAGGCAAAACTTCTGCTCCGCCGATATAATGAATATCATTTCTTTGTTTAAAAAACATCTGACAAATTGTTGGCATCCACGGAAACTGCATTTGTCTTGGCATACTTAATTTTATATACATATTTTTTCCTCTCTTCCTTCTATCTTTTCAAAAATACTATGATGCAATATCATTTGATACTCTCTCTGTGCGAAAAGTCCCTCTTCTGCTACTGCCAATACCACCGGGCTTATCTGGATTTCTTCATTTTCACATTGTACAAATATGCTTTCTGCCGTAAAAGTTTCTATCAAGCCATTTTTTTGTCCCACAGAAGAAAAAGGAATTAATCGAACCGGACACTGCTCTTTCCCTCCTAAAGCAACAAAAATCTTTTTATCTACGATATGTACTGCCTGCCCAACATATGGGTCCCACAAGCGATTTCCTGTATCGCATAGGGCTTTTGCCCATATTTCTTTTCCATTATGTACAATTTTGACGGAATAAAAGGTCTGCACACTTTTTCTTTTTTTGCGTAAAATATAAAGAAATATTCCCACAGGAACACCTGTCAGCAACAGACACAATTCAAAATTATTTCCATTTGCAACCGTATAATATAGCCATTGTACACTTCCCCCCTCTAATAAAAGCACAAAATACATGAGAAAAAAGGCTTTTACAAATATCTCCTTTCCGGAAGGAAAAAAACAAAATATTACCATTGCAGGATTGACCAGAAAATGTACACTGTACATATAAAAAGCATATTCCGGCATATATAGGAATAAAATACAACCGGCAAGACTGCTTAATGCCGCCCCTAAAAGATATCTTATCACCCGTTTCTTTCGCCGCAATATTTCACTAGCTGTATATACAGCCAGAAAATCCAGATAAAAATTTGTTAAAAAAAATACATCTGCATAGAATTCATATTTCAATCTTCACCTCCAGTTTTTTTCTGGTTTCATTATAAAAAATATTTGTTTTATATTTTGTCAAACTACGGAAGCATTTTTTATAAAGTAATCACCAAAAAACGACACAAAAAACAGACCCCGAGAACTCTGTTCTCAAGGTCTGTTATTTTAGCCTTTATGGTCTTTTTGTATTCTTTAAAAATTCAGGTACTTCAATACTCTTTTGCTGAATAGTACTTTCTAATTTCTGTGGCTTTTTAATTCCACCATAGCTGAATGGTGTAGCTGTCTGCTGTACGCCTGAGCCCATACCCATTCCAGTCATAGTATTATGTACCGGTGTAACGGTGCTTGTCATCGGTCTTGCTGTAGTTCCCATTGGACGAGCACTGCTCATTGAAGAAGAAGGATAACGCATACCTGCCATTCCCATTCCGGCTGTCTGCGGAGCAGCACCTTCTAAACCGGTAGCAATAACAGTAATCGTTGCTTCGTCCGTCATATTTTCATCATATTTTGCACCGAAGATAATATTTGCATTATCGCCTGCAAGATCCTGAATGTAGCTTGCTGCATCATTTGCATCCATAAGAGAAATATCACCGGAAATATTGATAATAACATGGGATGCTCCGGTAATTGTAGTCTCAAGCAATGGACTTGCAACCGCAATCTTAACAGCTTCAATAGCTTTATCATCACCCTTAGCTGCACCAATACCGATATGTGCAAGACCCTTGTCCTTCATAACAGTCTGTACATCTGCAAAATCAAGGTTAATCAATGCCGGTACATTAATCAAATCTGTGATTCCCTGTACAGCCTGCTGTAACACTTCGTCTGCCTTCTTTAATGCATCCGGCATAGTAGTTCTTCTATCTACAATTTCCAAAAGCTTGTCATTTGGAATAACAATCAAAGTATCTACATTTTCTTTTAAACGATCAATACCGGAAATAGCATTCACCATACGGGTTTTTGCTTCGAATTTAAAAGGCTTAGTTACAACACCAACGGTCAAAATCCCCTGATCCTTTGCAATTTTAGCTACAACAGGTGCAGCACCTGTACCGGTTCCTCCACCCATTCCGCAGGTAACAAATACCATATCTGCGCCTTTTACTGCTGCTGCAATTTCTTCTGCACTTTCTTCCGCTGCTTTTTCTCCAACCTCCGGCTGTGCACCTGCACCTAAGCCTTTGGTAAGCTTCTCGCCAATCTGAATCAATGTCGGTGCCTTGCAAAGCATCAGTGCCTGCTTGTCCGTATTTACACCTACAAACTCAACACCTTCAATGCACTCATCAATCATTCTATTTACTGCATTGTTTCCAGCTCCTCCGACACCAATTACAATAATCTTTGCACTGGAATCTGCATCCATTGTCTTAATCTCAAGCAAGGTAATTCCTCCTTCTATTCCTTCCTCTATTTATATGAAATATATTTATACTATTCAAAATCATGTACAAAGCCCAATATCTTGATGCTAAATACACTCATATACTATAATATAGTTTTTCTTTCAATTAATCAATAAAAAAATTAATTTTTTTTTTATTTCTGTCCTTCAAAAATAATATCTGTTGTATTTTCGGTCCATTTTTCCACATGAAGTATTCCTGCTTTGCCTGAAAGCTGCGGCAAAATATGCGGCAGCCTGAGAATTTTCTTGGTAAGATTTTTTTCGTCACCCATCCACACTTCTATCTTGCCATAGGTCAAAGTCATATCTCCATTAGCTGCAAACTCAATCTTTTCGGGAACTACTTCATTTTTCTTTAGTGCCTGTGTTGCTGTCAAAAGACTTTTTAATATCTTTTCGTTATCCAAAGGAAGCTTTTCGTATAAAACTACCTTTTCACAATTCAATCCATCAACTCTTGGAATTCCTTCAATAATTTCTTTTGAGGTTTCTACCACAAATCCATCTTTATCAAAGTACGCATTCTGATCAATGGCTGCTATGTACAGATATCCCAATATTCCTTTTTCATACACCTGAATTTTTAGTGTATGCGGGTCTTTTAAAGAAATCTCCATAGTATCCACAAAAGGAATCTCCTCTGTTTCCAAAAACTGATGCTTTAGCACAACATAAAGAGAATTCCATGCATATTCATCACTTAAAACAAATTTTTCAATCTGTTCTTTGGAATAGTGCTCATTTCCTTTTACTTCTACATTTTGTACCGTGAACACTTTCCATATAACCAAAACTGCGGTCGTAATCAGCAAAAACAGAGTCAAAAATACCATTAAATGTATCTTTTGTCTTTTTTGTCGTTTTCTTTTGTCTCTGATAAGTTCTTTTTTACTTTCATTTCTCACCATATTTATATCATCTCCAGCTTTGTTCCACGGGATACACTTAACGCAAGCCCCATTTCTGTAAGGAGAATGGCTACAGATGTACCTCCATAACTGATAAAAGGAAGTGTAATTCCGGTATTTGGAATTGTATTGGTCACAACGGCTATATTCAAAATCACCTGTATAGCAATATGTGCCATAATTCCCACCACAATCAATGCTCCATATAAATCTGATGCATGATTGGCAATAATTAAAAAACGCCATAATAATAGTGCAAACAAAAAAATCACACAGACGGCACCAAATAATCCAAGTTCTTCACATATAATAGAAAAAATCATATCATTTTGAGCTTCCGGAAGAAATCCAAGCTTTTGCATGCTTTCTCCCAAACCTTTTCCAAAGAGACCGCCCGAACCGATTGCATAAAGTCCCTGCAAGGTCTGATATCCTTTTTCATGTGCCTCTGGATGAAGCCAGATATCAAATCGCTCCATTCGATATCCTTCCTGTAATACAAACACTACACCAATGGCAACAACGAGCATCCCCATAATAATAAAGGGTTTAATCTTTGGACTTGCCACAAAACACAGACATACAGCAATACCCATAATAATAATTGCTGTACTTAAGTTGTTATAAGCAACCACACCAAAAATCGGTATAACCAATGCAATAACCTTAAGAATTGTACTAAACTTTCCCATTTGTCCCGGAACCTGAAAAATTGTCTTGGCAAGGAAAAGTATCACTGCCATTTTTGCTAATTCAGAGGGTTGAAAGGATAATGGTCCAAGCATCAGCCAACGGCTCGAGCCATTATACTCTGCTCCCACAAATATTACCGCGATACAAAGTATCAACGCCACCAAATAAGCTAAATTGCTTAATTTTATCCATATATGATAATCTAATTGTGCTACAACAAACATTCCACAAAACCCCAAAAGAGATGCAAATAGCTGTTTTTTTAAATAATATGCCAAATCATCAAATTTCATCTGGGCATTGTAGGAACTTGTGCTGTATAGCATAACCAATCCAAATCCTACCAGAAAAATTATAATAAACAACAGTGTATAATCAAAATATTTCCTATGCATTTCCCTGCTTTTTTCAGGTCTCTGACCCATACATTCACTCCTTTAAGCTGCATACTATCTCTTTAAATATTCTACCGCGTTCCTCATAATCCTTGAACATTCCCCAGCTTGCACAGGCAGGTGATAATAATATTGCATCACCGGATACTGCATGGGAGTAACAGATATTTATCGCTTCTTCTAATGAATCTGCCATTTGTATAGAATCAAAACCATGTTCTTTTGCAGTTTTTGCAATTTTTTCTCTTGTCTGACCGATTAAAACTAATTCCTTTACCTTTCCATCAAAAGCCTCTATCCATTCATCATAGGTGGAATCCTTATCATATCCGCCTCCGATTAAAAATGTCGGCCGGTTCATGGCACGAATACCTTGAATTGCCGCATCCGGATTTGTACCTTTTGAATCATTATAAAAACGAATACCTCGTTTTTCTGTCACATACTCTATTCTATGCTCTACGGCTGTAAATCGAAGCAGCACTTCCCTTATTTTTTCCATAGGTACACCAAAACGATATGCCATAGCTACTGCTGCCATAACATTTTCATAATTGTGTCTGCCTAATAGATTTAATTCCTCCGTCTTTACAACCACTGTTTTTGTACCATTTTCCGCAAGATAAATCGTATCCTCATCCAAATACAAACCAGAGGATAATTCCTGCTTACTAGAAAACCATGTTACATTTACAGCTAACTTCTCTCCAAATGCTCTAAGGACATCATCCTCATAATTTAATACACAAAAATCCTTAAGACTTTGTTTTGCTGTAATGCTTTCTTTGGCTGCAATATAATTTTCCATTGTATGATGACGATTCAAATGATCTGGCGTAATATTTAAGATAGCCGTCACCTTTGGTGCAAAATCATGTACCGTTTCCAACTGAAAACTACTGATTTCCGCTACAGTTACTGTATCTTCTGTTGTATCTGCTGCCACACTTGTATAAGGAATACCTATATTTCCTACCACTTTTACATCTTTGAAGCAGTTCTTCATAATATCACCTAATAGTGTCGTGGTAGTGGTCTTTCCATTTGTACCGGTAATTGCCAAAACCCTTCCTTTTGCAAAAGCATAAGCAAGCTCAATTTCACCCCAGACAGGAATCCCCATATCCCGCATAGTATTTACCATAGGAAGATCCGTTGGCACACCGGGACTTAATACCAAAATGTCGGTCTTTTCCATCTGTTCTTTAGTAAGCTCTCCGGTAATTAATTCCAAATCGGATAGCTTTTCATTTTTTTCAAAAAAAGCTGCTTTGTCTAATTTGTCATTTCCATCATATAATACTGCCGCAATACCTTTATCCTTTAACAGCTCTGCTGCTGCGACACCGCTTTTTCCTGTTCCGACAATCAGAAATCTTTTATTTTTTAATTCCATGATCTACTCCTTTGTCTTTTTTATAATGCCATAAGAGCTACCAGACACAAAAGCGCAGTAATAATTGAAAATACTGCAACGACCCTTGTTTCTGACCATCCCCCCAACTCAAAATGATGATGAATTGGAGCCATACGGAAGATTCTCTTTCCATGTGTCAACTTAAAATAAGACACCTGCAACATAACAGAAATAACTTCTATCATATAGATAAAACCTACGATTGGAATAAATAAAGGCATTTGCAGCATATATGCAGTTGCTGCAACAAATCCTCCTAATGCCAAAGAACCTGTATCTCCCATAAATACTTTTGCCGGATAGACATTAAATAATAAGAAGCCTAATAACGCACCTGCCACAGCTCCCGTTACCGGTTCAATACCACTAGCCGTTCCTACTGCCACAACCGTAAAGAATGTAGCCACCAAAACGGTTACACTTGAAGCTAATCCATCTAAACCATCGGTAAAATTCACACCGTTTACAGTTCCGATTACTGCCACAAACATAAGCGGTACTGCTGCCCATCCGATATCTAAATACTGCCCATTTGAAAACGGAATAATCATAGCAAGTGAAACATCTGTATAATTTAATATATAATATGCAAAAATTCCTGTAACCACGATTTGCAGCAGCATTTTCTGCCATGCCAGCAAACCATCTGAACGGCGCAGAACCACCTTTAAATAATCATCCAAAAATCCAATCACACCAAATCCAACGGTTAAAAAGAGAACCGGAATAATCTTTGGGTAATCTTTGATAAAAAGCAGGCTGGTTATCAGCATACCTGCTAAAATCATGATTCCTCCCATGGTCGGTGTCCCTGTCTTTTTCAGATGGGATTTTAATTCTTCTCTTTCTGTCTGCCCTACTTTTAATCTCCTTAAAAACGGAATAACTACCGGTCCTAATACTGCACTGATTGCAAATGCAATGATTACCGGTGCTGCTACATGATACATCATACTTTTTACCTCTTAATTCCTGCGGTCTTTTACCACATATTGTACTTTACGCTTTAACTTTTCTAGTATACGCTATTTTTCAATATTCTGCAAGTTCTGTTTCCGCTTCTCTTGCCGCTTCCTCATCATATTCTACTCCCAGATATGGTAATATATCTTCAAATATTTCCTTTGCCACAGGTGCCGCAATAGTCCCTCCATAATATATGCCCTGCGGATTATTAATGACCACTAATACCAATACTTTTGGATCATCTGCCGGCGCAAAACCTAAAAAGGAAGATATATATTTATTGGCACTTCGTGGAAGTGTCTGGGAAGTTGCTGTTTTTCCTCCTATTGAGTAGCCTGCAATTTTCGCTTTGCTTCCACCACCTTCCGATACGACCTTTTCTAAAAGATACCGGATTTTCTCAGAGGTTTCTGTACCAACTATCGCATTCCCGGTTTCGTAAGAAAATGTCTCCACTGTATTTCCTTCATTATCTTTTACTGCCACACCAAAATGCGGAGTCACCCGATTTCCTCCATTGATAAATGCAGATACGGTAGACACTAACTGTACGGGCGTAATCTGAAAGGACTGACCAAAGGACATGGTCGCTAACTCCACCAGACCGATATTTTCCTTTGCATGCATAATTGTAGCCGCTTCCCCCGGAAGATCTATACCTGTTTTTTTCAATAGTCCAAAGCTACTGAAATATTCATAAAAATTCTCTGCACCAATTCTAAGTCCCACATCAATAAATACAGGATTACAAGAATTCATAATACCATGAACAAAATCCTCAGCACCATGTCCTGTTCTCTTATGACAACGGATTCTTCTGTCCTCCACCGTAATATACCCCGGACAAAAAAAGGAATCCTCTAAACTGACCACCCCTTCTTCTAAGGCTGCCGCGGTGGTAATAATTTTAAAGGTCGAACCCGGTTCATAGGTATCATTGATGCATTGATTCCTCCACATCTGATTCAGTAAATTTTGTTTTTCTTCCTCTGTGACTGTCTCTGGCACTTCATAATTTAAGGTAAAAGGCTCATTCAAATTAAATTCCGGCACATTTACCATTGCCATCATTTCACCATTCTTAGGATTCATTACAATCACGGATACGCTGTCTGCCTGTTTTTGCTTTAAGGCTTTACTGGCTGCCTGTTGGGCATACATCTGAATATTATAGTCAAGGCTAATATGCAGATTATTTCCATCTATAGGATCTAAACGGGTTTCCCCGGCATTTTCAATTTCAACACCTCTGGCATCGGTCAGAGTCAGAATTTTCCCATTCTTTCCCTGTAAATATTCATCATATTTTACTTCTAATCCGATAATTCCCTGATTATCACCACCGGTAAATCCAAGTACCTTAGATGCTAAACTATCAAAGGGATAATATCTTTTATAGTCCTCATCCACCTTTATACCAGACAAACCATAGGCACGAATCCTCTCCCCTGTCTCCTTATCTACATTGGCTTTTATTCGTTCTATGGAACTGACCTTTTCTACTCTGGCGCGAACCTTTTCCTCTGAAATACCAAGTTCTTTTACCAATGCTGCAATTACCGCTTCCGGATCTTCTATCTGATTATGGATAACGGATATAGTACAAACTGTCTTATTTGCTGCAAGCACTGTTCCTGTTGCATCTATAATTTTTCCTCTTGCCGCCTTTATGTCCCTTTCTCTTTCGTGAAGATCTTCTGCCTTTGTTCCATAATATTCCGAGCAAAAAACCATCAGATAGACCAATCTTCCCACTAAAAATAACATAACAAACAATATAGCGAGAAATACGATCATGGATTTCTTGCGATTAAATGTTTTATAACGATGCATAAAAAGAAAATCCTCATAAAAGCACTTTATTATATTTTATTACTGCTTTTATGAGGTTATGCTTTTGTTCTTTATTCTCCCATGATATTCGCGACATAATCTAGTTCGCCCACATCATTTTCACCGTCTGGTGATGCTGCTGCCTCCGGTGAATCACCTTCTAAGACTTCCGGTGCAGTTCCTGCAGATTCTTCGCCCTCTGCCGCCGGATCAGTTTCTGCTCCTACCTCTCCTGTTGTTGGTTCTGCCTCTGCTGTTGGTTCTGCTTCTGCTGCTTCTCCTGCTCCTGCTGCATCTTCTCCCTCTACAGGCTCTAACTCTTCGTCCGGATATATATTCAGATATGGCAAAATATCTGTAAGTATCTCTTTTGCGATATTCTGTGCATAAGTACTGTGCGCCTGATCCTCTACATTTGGCTCATCCACAACAACATAGACTACAAGCTGTGGATTTTCCTGTGGTACATAGCCAATAAAAGATACCAGATAGGTTTTGGCTGATCTTGGTATTTTCTGTGCAGTTCCGGTCTTTCCACCCATAGAATACCCATTCACCTTTGCTGTAGCCGCCGTACCTTCTGAAACAGTAGAATACATATAGGATTTTATCATTTCCGAAGTTTCTTCCGATACAGTTTCTTTCAATACAACAGGATTGATAGTTTCAATTGTATTGCCATTAGAATCCAAAATTTTCTTTACCAGATGTGGCTGATAATACTTTCCACCATTGACCAAAGAAGAAAATGCGCTTGCTAGCTGAACCATTGTACAGTTAAAGTTCTGTCCAAAGGAATTTGTAGCAAGATCTAAGGTCTGCATCTTATCCGGAGAAAATAACAATCCATCTGTTCTTGGCTCACCCGGCAAATCAATATTTGTTTTGAGTCCAAAACCGAAAATACTTTGATAGGTTGTAAAATTCTCAACACCAATGGCATATGACATCTGCATCAATGCATCATTACAGGAATCCATCAATGCCTGTTCAATGGTTTCTGTTCCATGTCCTACACGGCTTACACAATGTACTTCATAATCACTGATATGTTCCAAGCCATCACATACATAGGCTTCGTTTCCAAGTAATGTTCCTGTTTCCAATCCTGCCGCAACTGTAAATGGCTTTGCTGTAGAACCCGGTTCATAGGTATGTGTTACACAAAAATTCTCCCACAAAGCATTTAGCATATCCATTTCTACCGTATGATTCAATTCCTTAATCTCTTCATCATCATAGGTTGTAATATCTATTTTATTTCTCTCAATATAATCTGCTTTTTCCGTTTCAAATTCTTCCTGCGTATAATAGTTTGAAAATTCTCTTGGATCATTCAAATCAAAGGTTGGATAATTTGCCATTGCCAGAATCTCTCCATTCTGAGGATTCATAACTATAGCCGCTGTATTTAAGCTTCCGTCTCCTTCTGTAAAGCCATTTGCCAATTCTGCATTAAACTTTGCAATTTTTTCTTCTACCACAGACTGAATATTTGCATCTATGGTAGATACAATCGTATTTCCGTCCGTTGGTTCTTTTATTGTCCTCTCCAAATTACTATCCGCATTTAAGTATCCATACTCACGCCCATTTATACCATTCAAAGTACTGTTGTAATAATTCTCCAAGCCTATAGTTCCTACATTTCCACTGGATGAAAAACCTATAACTGAAGCCCCTAAAGAACCATAGGGATATTCTCTTTTATATTCTTTTTCAAACCATACTGCATCATCATTTATATTTGGATGATTTTTTGAATCGGACTGCATTTCAATAAAAACCTGTTTGTCCTCATAGGAAACATCGCTTGCTAATACTATATATGGATTTTTCGGATATTCTTCAAGAATTTTATACAAATTTTCTTCCTGAAGTTTTTCCTCCTGCAAATGCGAAAAACAAGTCACTAATGCATCGATAGTCGGAGCTATGTCATTTTTATACTCATTTAATACCTTACAATCGAGTATGATACTGTAAACATCCACGCTGGTTGCAAGAACTGTCCCTTTAGCATCTACAATATCTCCCCTTTGATAAGGTACAATTTTGCTGTCATACTGCTGTTGGGAAAGTACGATTTTCTCGTACTTGTCTCCACTGGTATACTCAATATATACAAGTCTGACAGCTAATCCTAATAAAAAAAGAACCACAAGACCAAAAGCAACAACCAGCTTTTTTTGTATCCCTATAGAAATTTTTTTTGGGTCGATTCTTTTTTTTCTCTTCTTTCTTCTATTCACTTCCTAATTCCTCTACTTATTAATTCTCAGGAATATCTGCATATTGATTCATATAATCACTATCTTCTACACTATAATACACAATCTGCCCACCACTGGCATACTGCATACCCAACTGCGTGATTGCCTTTTCTTTTACAGCATCCAAATCAGTTGTCAATTCGATACTTTTCATTGCAGAATCATTCTCTGCCCGTAAATTCATCACTTCAGTCTCCAAGTCAGATATATTTTTCAATCTGCTGCTGATGGCTGTCTGTACACAAATATACTGTACACATATCCCTACTGTCAAAAATACTGCCACGGCACAAAAAAACACATATCCCATACCTAAACGCAATGCTTTTTGCTGTCTTCTTACTGCCGTACGATTTTCACGCCGTCTTTGCTCCTGCTCTCTTTCGAGCTGCCTTCTTGGCATTTTCACAGGCTCGGCTTCTAAAGGACGAACTGTATTCCCATATACATAGTAGTCCATCTTATATTTATAAGATTCTTCTCTTCCCATTTCCCAATTCCTCATATTCCTCTGCTTTATTTATTCTGTCTTTTCAAATACACGCAGCTTTGCGCTTTTAGACCTTGAATTCTCTTCAAGCTCTTCTTCCGATGGCAAAATCGGTTTCCTTGTCACTACTTTTCCTTTGGAGACTTTTCCACATATGCATACCGGAAAATCCTTTGGACAAGTACAAGGATCTTCATTTTTCTTAAAATTCACCTTTACAATCCGATCTTCTAAAGAATGGAAGGTAATAATACATAATCTTCCACCCGGATTAAGCAGGTCAATCATATCATCTAATGTATCTTTTAATACATCCAGCTCATGATTTAGCTCAATGCGAATTGCCTGATAAGTCCTTTTCGCCGGATGTCCGCCAGTCACTTGTATTTTCATCGGAATTGCACCACGAATAATTTCGGTCAATTCTCCCGATGTAGAAATTCGTTTTTTCTGTCTTGCCTGCACAATATGCTTGGCTATATTTTTAGCAAAACGATCCTCTCCATAATCACGAATGATACGAAACAGTTCCTTTTCGCTGTATTCATTTACAACATCTTCTGCGGTAAGCTTCTGTCTTTGATCCATACGCATATCTAAAGGAGCATTCTCTTCTCTATATGTAAATCCTCTTTCCGGTGTATCCAGCT
>JAGALK010000137.1 GCA_017625255.1 Lachnospiraceae bacterium | reverse complement strand
TAGAGCCCACAGCGAAGCTTCAAAGAAGCGAGCCTAGAGCCCACAGCGAAGCTTCAAAGAAGCGAGCCTAGCTCACCAGCGAAGCTTCAAAGAAGCGAGCAAAAATCCCTCACAACACAGAAAGGACAAAAAAATGACAGGCTATATCCACTCCCTAGAAAGCTTCGGAACAGTAGACGGCCCCGGCGTACGCTATGTCGTATTCTTCCAAGGCTGTCCCATGCGCTGCCTCTACTGCCACAATCCAGACACATGGCATTTAGAAGACGGCACAAAAACAGACACCGAAGAAATATTACAAAAACTAGAACGCAACCGCGCCTTCTATACAACCGGCGGATTAACCGTCACCGGCGGAGAACCACTATTACAGATTGACTTTCTAACCGAACTTTTCACAAAAGCCAGACAAATGGGAATCCATACTTGTGTAGATACCTCAGGAATCCTATTTGATGAAAATGATTCAAAGAAAATGGAACAATTTTCAAAATTAATAGAAGTAACCAATCTTGTAATGCTAGATATCAAACACATGGACGATTTTGAGCACCAGAAGCTCACCGGGCATTCCAACAAAAATGTTTTCGCCTTCGCCCGCTTTTTGGAGAAGCATAAAATCCCTGTCTGGATTCGTCATGTAGTTGTGCCGGGAATTACCAATCAAAAAGAAGAGCTCGAAGCGCTTGGAAAATACCTTTCCACGCTCTCTAATGTAGAAAAATTAGAAATTCTCCCATATCATGCGTTAGCCGTACCAAAATACGAGAATCTTGATATGGAATATCCGTTAAAAGCCGTACCACAGCTATCCAAGCAGGAAGCAAAAGAAGCCTATGCCATAGTAGAAAAGGTCTGGAAAGGCTAAAAACTATTTTAAACAAAGTGCCAAAACCTCTTAAGAAAGAGAGGTTTTAGCACTTTGTTTTGTGATAAAAGGAATTTTAAAGGAGACTATGGTGTAGGATTCATGACGACTCTCAATTCTAAGTCCTGCAGATTCTCCAAAATACAATACCAGTCTGGAATGGACATTTTTCAATCCGACAGAGCGACCGTTCGTGGCAATGTTTTCCGGAGAAGAGAGGCTTTTCATTAAAGTATCCAACTGCTTGGGCAGCATACCGCAGCCATTATCTTTTATGGAAATGGTTAAAAAATCTCCTTGTTTTTCAATCTGTATATGAACAAGCAGCTCCTGTTTGGCATTTTTTAAGCCATGAGAAATGGCATTTTCTATGATAGGCTGAAAAGTAAATTTTGGTATCAGAGCAAAGGAAAGTTCGATAGGAATATCTGCCTGCAATCGAATTTCCGGATAGCGAAGCTTTTGTATATCCATATAATTGTGGCTTTGCCGCAATTCCTCATGAATCCTTACCAGAGCATCATTTGTAGAAATGTTATATCGGAAAATATTAGCAAAGGCAACCATAGCATCCGATTCGTCATAGTGACCATAAATTTTCATTTTAGAAGAAAAGACTTCCATGGTATTATAAATAAAATGCGGATTAATCTGATGCTGTAACGCAATCAATCTTGTTTCCTTATTGGAGGTTTCTTTTTTTATATTTTGCTGGGCAAGATATTCTGCCTGATTCAGTAAATCATTAATTCTGTGACTGATATCAGTAATTTCATTGTTTCCGATTACCGGTATACGGGTTTTGTAATTATTGCTTATGGAAGTATCCATGGCAGAAAGGCATTGGTGCATCTGTTTCATCAGCTGCCGCAGATTTTTTAAGCATAAAAGAATACATAAGAAGGCAAAACATATCAAAAGCAAAAGAAATCCAAGGATAAGCTGGCTATAATCGGTATTTTTTGTTACAGTAATAATAGTAAATGGAAAATTCTTAGGATTTTCCTGTGCAGCTAAAAGTGAACCAAACTTTGCATAGGAGGTATTCATAGATAGAATTTTATCCAGTTCTTTTTGGGAAAGGGTTTCTCCGGAAAGATTGATGATGCGGGTATGTCCATCAGCCATAACAGTACTTTCTCCAGTGACATCAAAAGAAAGTACATAGCTTTCAGGAATCGAAAATACTAAAATGCCAAGAAAGCTTTTTTTAAAGTCATAGGCTTTTCGAAGATAAATAAAACGGTCATTGACTGGGAAAAGATAAGGGTTTGAAATATCTGTAAAATCAGACTCACAAAGCCAGCAGTCAATAAAATCACTTTCTAAAAAATCCTGAATAGTAGAAACCTCTTTGATATCAGATAAATGAAAAAAGACATCCATACTCATAGGGATGCTGGAATTTTCCATATAAATAAAAAGGTCGGAGCGAGAATTGGCATTAATTGTAGCTTCTACATAGTTTTGGATAGAAGAAATATAGTTATTATAATCCGTTGTAATATCATAGGTGTTTTTCAAAAAAGAGGTCAGCTCGCTGCTTGACAAAAGGGATTGTGTAATCTGGGCAACGGATTCTAAATGTGCGTTGATATTGTTAATCATAGAAGCATTGACATTATCATTAAAGGCATATCGCTGATTCTGGGTATTCTGGTGGCTGACATAGGAAAAGATTATGCCAACTAAAGCAAGAGGAGTAAATATCAGCAAAATCAGCTGAAACATAAATTTGGTGTATATAGAATCAAAAAAAGCGTGTTTTTTCATAGAAAACCTCCATAAAAAAGGATACAATCAGTATAGCATTTTGGAAAGAAAAAGAAAAGGAGAACGGCAGATGAAGGTCTTGTTTGTAGATGATGAGGATATCATTCGGGAAAGTATTCAGGCGGATTTTGCCCGTATGGATCATCCATGGGAATACGAAGTATTTACGGCTGGCTCTGTGGCAGAAGCAGAAAAGTTCTATGAATTGCAAAAGCCGCAGATTGTGATTACAGATATCCAGATGCCCGGTGGTTCTGGTCTTATTCTTGTGGAAAAAATCCGACAAAAGAATGAAAATTGTGGAATATTAGTTTTAAGTGCCTATGACGATTATTCCTATGTAAGAAATGCATTTACCATGGGAGCAGACGATTATATCTTAAAACCGATTTCTTTTTCTGAACTGCAAAATCATGTGTTGAAATTAGCACAAAAAGCTCAAAATCAGATGCAGGAAACAGAAATTTTAGAAAAAGCAGAAGAAAAGCAGATATTTACCATAGAAGATGTATTAGAATATATAAAATCCCATGCGGCAGAAAAATTAAGTGCAGCAGAAATGGCAAAAAAGATGGCAGTAAGCTATGGCAGCTTTGGAAAAATTTTTAAGAACCATACCAATATGTCATTTTCCGGATATGTTCTTTGGTATCGCATGGAGCTTGCCAAAGAATACCTTGCAAATCCTGCAATAAAAATAAAACAGGCAGCATCAAAGGTTGGTTATAAAGAAAATCCGCAGCATTTTTCCAGAGATTTTACAAGGCAGACAGGCTTGTCTCCCAAGGAATATCGCAGACAGATTTTTATAACAAAAGAATAGGACTTCCATCTTAAAAAGTCCTATGTTACAATAATATATAGAAGAATAATTACAACTGATTATAGAATAGGAGAGGTAACAGCGAATGAATTTATTAATAAAAGGTGGCAGAGTTATCGACCCTGCAACAGGTACAGATGTAATATCCGATGTATGGATTGAAGATGGCAAAATTGAAAAAATCGCAAAAACCATCAAAGAAAAGGCAGATAAAGAAATCAATGCAAAGGGCTGTTTTGTTATGCCTGGATTTATCGATTTGCATGTACATTTAAGAGATCCGGGATTTGAAGATAAGGAAACCGTTGTAACAGGGGCAGAAGCAGCAGCAAGAGGAGGATTTACGACAATCCTTGCTATGCCAAATACCAAGCCGGTAGTTGATAATGCAGATGTGGTAAATTATGTACATCAGAAAGCCAAAAACTTAGCAAAAGTCAATGTATTACAGATTGGCGCAATTACAAAAGGTCAAAAGGGAAAATCCTTAGCAGAGATTCATGAAATGGTACAGGCAGGTATTCCAGCCATTTCCGAAGATGGAAAATCTGTAATGAATACGGCGACTTATCTCAAGGCAATGAAGGTTGCAAAGGAAGAAAATATTCCTGTATTTGCTCATTGTGAGGATATTGATCTTGTGCGAGGAGGCGTAATGAATGCCGGAAAACGCGCGGAAGAATTAAAACTCAAGGGTATTACAAATGAAGTAGAAGATATCATTGAAGCAAGAGATATTATGCTTGCAAACAGCGTAGGCTGTCAGCTGCATTTATGCCATTGTTCCACGAAAGGAAGTGTGCAGATTTTAGATGCAGCGAAGAAAGAGGGAATCCAAGTTACAGGTGAGGCTTGTCCGCATCATTTTACTCTTTCGGATGAAGATATTCCTTCTGATGATCCAAACTATAAAATGAATCCACCGCTTCGTGCACCGGCAGATGTGGAAGCCATTCGTGAAGGCTTAAAAAATAATATTATCGATGTGATTGCCACAGACCATGCACCACATACCGCAGTAGAAAAGGGAATTACCATGAAAAATTCACCTTTTGGTATCGTAGGATTAGAAACTGCAGCAGCATTGACTTATACAGAACTTGTATTAAAGGAATATCTTACACCAATGCAGATGGCAGAAAAATTAAGCTATAATGCGGCAAAAATCATCGGACTAGACAAGGGTAGCTTGGAGGTCGGAAAAGCAGCAGATATCGTGATTTTCAATCCAAAGAAAACCTTTGCCATTGACCCTGAGGAATTCGTAGGAAAATCCAAAAATATGCCGTATGCCGGCAGAAAAGTGACCGGAAGAATTGCACATACCATTGTAGCAGGCGAAATCGTATACAGTGATAACAGCAAATAAATATAAACAGCAATAAACAGCAGAAAAGAGAGGATAAACCACATGATTAATAAATTAGCCAGCAAAATTCAGAAAACCCATGCACCAATTTGTGTAGGACTTGATCCAATGTTAAGCTACATTCCAGAGCATATCTTAAAAAAAGCATATGATGATTTTGGTGAAACCTTAGAAGGTGCGGCAGAAGCAATCTGGCAGTACAATAAAGCCATTATTGATGCTACATACGATTTAATTCCATCTGTAAAACCGCAGATTGCCATGTATGAGCAGTTTGGCATCGAAGGCTTAAAAGCATTTAAAAAGACCGTAGATTATTGTCATGAAAAGGATTTAGTAGTAATCGGAGATGTAAAAAGAGGAGATATCGGTTCCACATCAGCAGCTTATGCAACAGGACATCTTGGAAAAATTACAGTAGGAAGCAAGACCTATTCAGCTTTTGATGAAGATTTTGCTACAGTAAATCCTTACCTTGGTACAGATGGTATTAAACCATTTATCGATGTATGCAAAGAGGAAAAGAAAGGTATTTTTATTTTAGTAAAGACCTCTAACCCATCTAGCGGAGAATTTCAAGATCGCTTAATTGATGGCAGACCATTGTATGAATGGGTTGGTGAAAAGGTTGCAGAGTGGGGTGCTGACCACATGGGCGATTCCTATAGCTATGTAGGCGCTGTTGTTGGTGCTACTTATCCTGAAATGGGAAAAGTACTTCGTAAAGTAATGCCAAAGAGTTTTATCTTAGTTCCAGGCTATGGTGCACAGGGTGGAAAAGGTGCAGATTTAGTACATTTCTTCAATGAAGATGGACTTGGTGCAGTTGTAAACTCCTCCCGAGGAATCATTGCTGCATACAAACAGGAGCAGTATGCAAAATTTGGTGCAGAGAACTTTGCAGATGCATCCAGAGCAGCCGTAGAAGATATGATTGCAGATATTGATGGTGCATTAAACGCAGCAAAATAGTGGAAAACGAGAGGAAATAACATGGCAGATAAGAAAAAAGAAAAAGGAATTATTATCCGCAAGGAGAAGATTTCTGAAGGAATATATGATATGTGGATTCGCACAGAAGAAATCGCAGGTCTTGCCAGACCGGGACAGTTTATTTCTTTATATTGTGCAGACGGCAGCAGATTACTGCCAAGACCAATCAGTATTTGTGAAATTGATACTAAGGATCAGGCACTTCGTATTGTGTACCGTGTAGCCGGTAAGGGAACAGAAGAATTTTCCAAAATGACAGCAGGTGCGCAGATTGATATTGTAGGTCCGTTGGGAAATGGATTTCCATTGCAGGATAAAAGTGCTTTTCTAATTGGCGGCGGAATTGGTGTTCCACCAATGCTTGAATTGGCAAAACAGTTAAATTGTGAGAAGCAGATTGTCTTGGGTTATAGAGATGATTTGTTTTTATATGAAGATTTTAAGAAATATGGAAAAGTTTATGTGGCTACGGAAGATGGCAGTGCGGGAACAGAAGGAAATGTCTTAGATGCTATTCGTGAAAATGGGTTAAAAGCAGATGTGATTTATGCCTGTGGACCGCTTCCTATGCTTCGAGCATTAAAGGAATATGCCGCTAAGAATAACATAGAGTGCTTTGTATCCTTAGAAGAACGCATGGCGTGTGGTATTGGTGCCTGCTTAGGCTGCGTATGCAAATCCAAAGAAAAGGATGACCATACCCATGTACATAATAAGCGAATCTGTAAAGAAGGACCGGTATTTAGAGCTGAGGAGGTGGACTTCTAATGAATATGAAAGTAAATTTAGCCGGAGTCACCTTGAATAATCCGGTGATGACCGCATCAGGAACCTTTGGTTCAGGTGAAGAATTTTCGGAGTTTGTAGATTTAAATAAATTGGGAGCTGTAGTGACAAAAGGTGTTGCAAATATTCCCTGGGAAGGTAATCCGACTCCACGAGTAGCAGAAGTTTATGGTGGTATGTTAAATGCTATCGGTTTGCAGAACCCGGGAATTGATGTATTCATTGAAAGAGACATTCCGTTCCTGAAAAAATACGATACCAAGATTATCGTAAATGTCTGTGGAAAAAGTGCTTCAGATTACTGTGAGGTTGTGGAAAGATTAGCGGATCAGCCGGTAGATATGTTGGAAATCAATATATCCTGCCCAAATGTAAAAGAAGGTGGAATTGCTTTTGGTCAGGACCCAAAGAGTGTAGAAGCCATTACAAAAGAAGTAAAAAAATATGCCAAACAGCCTGTGATTATGAAGTTAAGCCCGAATGTTACCGACATTACAGAGATGGCAAGAGCTGCTGAAGCTGGCGGAGCAGATGTTTTATCTTTAATTAATACTTTAACGGGTATGAAAATTGACATTCATAAACGCAAGTTTGCTCTGGCAAATAAAACCGGCGGTATGTCCGGTCCTGCAATTCATCCAATTGCAGTCAGAATGGTATATCAGACAGCACAGGCTGTAAAGCTGCCGATTATTGGTATGGGTGGTATTTTAACAGCAGAAGATGCTATTGAAATGATGCTTGCCGGAGCAACTGCTGTATCTGTAGGAACAGCGAATTTCCATAATCCATCTGTAACAGAGGAGATTGTAGAAGGTATGCGCAGCTATATGGCAGAGCAGGGCGTTAAAGATATCCATGAGTTAATTGGAGCAGTGAAATAGGAGAACAGTAGAAAACCGTCAGAAATGTAAAATCCGTCCAAAGAAAAAAGGTAAAAGTAATAAAATAAAATGAAAAGCCACAGGAATTTTTGATATGTCCTGTGGCTTTCATTTTATACTATTTGTATGAGTTTTTATCTTTTATAAAGTTCTTTTGGAATACATAAGTGTCTTGGAATACCATCTACCATAACAGGAGATAAATCACCCTGAATCAATGGAGTTACATAATTCACAAAATCATCGGTCACATAAGTGCCATTCTTGCAAATCCAGTTTTTCGGTACGCATTTTTCATCATTGGCAATTTTATGTACATCCTTCACTGCTGTCTGACACTGATATGGGTCATCAGAAATTCTCTGTAATACAACCATCTGACCAGAATCACCCTCATCGGCAGCTTTTACAGCAGCACCACCTACCTGATAAGCTTCAAGGATACCCACACGAGAAGCAAGATGTGAACCCGCTCTCTGCAAAGTACTCAGCTCGATAGCACGAGTCTTAGCGCCTAATTCACCAGCAATAAAGCTTGCAAGGTAAGAAGCTGTTCCGGATAACTGTTTGTGTCCAAAAGCATCTACAAAATCTACATTGCTGCCATGCTCACATACATATTTGCCATCGGCGGTACGAACACCTTCGGAAACCGCGATCACAACAGAAGGTTTCTTAGCTAATAATTTGCGAACATTTTCTTTAAATTCCTGAAGGTCAAAAGTAACTTCCGGTAAATAAATTAAATCCGGTCCATCACAGTCTTCGGATTTGGATAATGCACTTGCGCCGGTAAGCCAACCTGCATTACGACCCATAATTTCTACGATGGTAACAATTCCCTTAGGATGCTCTAAACAGAAACTGTCACGGATAATTTCTTTGATAGATGTTCCAATATATTTTGCAGCACTTCCAAAACCTGGAGTATGATCTGTTAAAGCAAGGTCATTATCAATGGTTTTTGGACAACCAATAAAACGGGTCTGATGTCCGGTGAGAATTGCATAATCAGATAATTTTTTGATTGTATCCATAGAATCATTGCCACCGATATAAATAAAAGCTTCTATATCAAGCTTGTCAAGAATAGCAAATAACTTTTCATAAACATCTTTATTTTCGTGGATTTCCGGCAATTTATAACGGCAAGAGCCTAAAAAAGCAGCAGGGGTGCGTTTTAGAAGCTCTACATCTAAGTCGGATTTGATATATTTAGATAAATCCAGATATTTTTCGCTCAATAAACCTTCTACACCATGAAGCATACCATATACTTTATTGGCACCGCGGTCAATCGCTGTCCGGTATACACCGGCAAGACTGGAGTTGATAGCTGCTGTTGGTCCTCCTGACTGACCTACAATAACATTTCGTTTCATAAAAAATACCTCCTAAAGTTGAACCTGTTAAATTATCTGTTATTTTAACACATTTATCAGAATAATTCCAGTTTTTTGTACAATTTTATTTTAAATATTATGATTGCCAAAGAGGTGTCTAAAGATATAAAATAAAATATAGATATATTTGCAAAAAAATAGTTGAGAGGTGAAATCGTGTATTATATAGGAATTGATTTAGGAACATCATCCGCAAAGCTTTTGCTGATGGATGGAGAAGGAAACATAAAAAGAATCGTATCCAAAGAATATCCCATCAGTTTTCCACAGCCGGGATGGTCGGAACAAAATCCTTCTGATTGGTATGAAAAAACGATGGAAGGCTTATGTGAATTGACAGAAGGTTTTGAAAAGGAGAAAATCAATGGATTAAGCTTTGGCGGTCAGATGCATGGATTGGTGATTTTAGATGAAAATGACGAGGTGATTCGTCCTGCAATTCTTTGGAATGATGGCAGAACGATAGACGAGTGCATTTATCTAAATGAAGTTATTGGCAAGGAAAGAATATCTGCGTATACAGCCAATATTGCTTTTGCAGGATTTACAGCACCAAAGCTGCTTTGGATGAAGAAACATGAACCGGAAAACTTTGCAAAAATTCATAAAATTATGTTGCCAAAGGATTATCTAGCCTATAAACTGACAGGAAATCATTGTACAGATGTATCGGATGCATCCGGTATGCTGCTAATGGATGTAAAGAATCGTTGTTGGTCTGCAAAAATGTGTGAAATCTGCGGCATAAAAGAAGAAATGCTGCCAAAGATTTACGAAAGTTATGAATGTGTAGGTACACTTTTGCCGGAAATTGCTAAGCGACTAGGTTTCACTGAGAAAGTAAAGGTTGCAGCCGGAGCTGGGGATAATGCTGCTGCAGCAGTAGCCACAGGAACAGTAGGGGATGGAAAGTGTAATATTTCTATTGGAACTAGCGGAACAATTTTTATCTCATCGAATAAATTTGGCGTAGACGAAAATAATGCACTTCATGCATTTGCAGATGCCAATGGAGCATATCATTTGATGGGATGTATGCTTAGTGCTGCATCCTGTAATAAATGGTGGATGGATAATATTTTAGAAACGGCTGCATATGCAAAGGAGCAGGAAAATATCAAAAAACTAGGAGAAAATCATGTTTATTTTCTTCCATATCTGATGGGAGAACGCTCACCGCATAATAATCCGGATGCCAGAGGCACATTTATTGGCATGACTATGGACACTACAAGAGAGGATATGACACAGGCAGTTTTAGAAGGAGTGGCATTTGCATTTCGAGATTCTTTTGAAATAGCAAAGCGTCTTGGGATTCATATAGAAAAAACAAAAATCTGTGGTGGTGGTGCAAAGAGTGCTCTTTGGAAAAAAATCATTGCCAATGTATTAAATATCACCGTAGATATATTAGAAACGGAGGAAGGACCGTCCTTAGGCGGGGCTATGTTAGCGGCAGTAGCTTGTGGTGAGTATGAAAATGTAGAAGCTGTAGCAGAAAAAATTGTAAAGGTTGTAGACAGTATAGAGCCGGAAGCAGAGCTTGCCGCTAAATATGAAAAACGCTATGAAAAATTTCAGCAGATTTATCCGGCATGTAAAGATTTGTTTTCTATTATAAGTGCGGATTAGTGCTATATAAAAATAATGATAAAAGCGCAGCATAATTGCGTAAATTATAAAAAAGGAGAAGATACAAAATGAACAACATACCAGAAATCAAAGTCGGCATTGTAGCCGTATCCAGAGACTGTTTTCCGGAATCTTTATCGGTAAACAGAAGACAGGCATTAGTAAAGGCATATCAGGAAAGATATGATGCAGCAGACATCTATGAATGTCCGGTCTGTATAGTAGAGAGTGAAATACATATGGTACAGGCATTAGAAGATATCAAAAATGCCGGTTGTAATGCACTCTGCGTATATTTAGGAAATTTTGGACCGGAAATTTCAGAAACGCTTTTAGCAAAGCATTTTGATGGACCAAAGATGTTTATTGCAGCAGCAGAGGAGTCTCAGAATGACTTGATTCAGGGACGAGGCGATGCTTATTGTGGAATGTTAAATGCGAGCTACAACTTAAAATTGAGAAATGTAGGTGCATATATTCCGGAATATCCGGTTGGAACAGCAGAAGAATGTGCGGACATGATTCATGAATTTCTTCCAATTGCAAGAGCTGTTGCCGGTTTAAGTGAATTAAAGATTATCAGCTTTGGTCCAAGACCAATGAATTTTCTTGCTTGTAATGCACCAATTCAGCAGCTATATAATTTAGGCGTAGAAATCGAAGAAAATTCCGAATTAGATTTATTTGAAGCTTTTAATAATCATGCAGGTGATCCAAGAATTCCAGAGGTTGTAGCCGATATGGAAAAAGAGCTTGGTGCAGGTAATAAGAAACCAGAGATTTTAGAAAAATTAGCACAGTATGAATTAACCTTATTAGACTGGATTGATGCTCATAAAGGTTACCGTAAATATGTGGCAATCGCCGGAAAATGCTGGCCTGCATTCCAGACACAGTTTGGTTTTGTGCCATGTTATGTAAACAGTCGTCTGACCGGAAGAGGGATTCCTGTTTCCTGTGAAGTAGATATTTATGGCTGCTTAAGTGAATTTATCGGTACTTGTGTAAGTAATGATGCAGTTACCCTATTGGATATTAATAACTCTGTTCCGGCAGATATGTATAAAGAATCTATCGAAGGTAAATTCCCGTATACACACAAGGATACCTTTATGGGATTCCATTGTGGAAATACCTGCTCAAGCAAGCTTTCCATGTGTGAAATGAAAAACCAAATGATTATGGCAAGAAACCTTCCTGTAGAAGTAACCAACGGAACCTTAGAGGGAGATATCAAACCGGGAAATATTACTTTCTATCGTTTGCAGTCTACATCCGATAACAAGCTTCGTGCTTATGTGGCACAGGGAGAAGTACTTCCGGTTGCAACCAAATCCTTTGGAGGTATTGGGGTATTCGCTATTTCAGAAATGGGTAGATTTTATCGTCATGTACTGATTCAGAAAAACTATCCACATCATGGAGCTGTAGCATTTGGACATTATGGAAAGGCATTATTTGAGGTATTTAAATATATTGGTGTGCCGATGGAGGATATTAATTATAACCAGCCAAAGAGTCTGCCATATCCGACAGAAAATCCATTTGCGTAAAGTTAAGGAGGACATAAAGAATGCCATTTATTGATTCAAAAATCACAGTACCGGTTACACAGGAAAAAAGAGATATTATTAAATCAGAGCTTGGTACAGCCATTTCTATTGTGGGTAAACCGGAAAGTTTTCTTATGATTGGTTTTGAGGACAATTATGATTTATACATGGGTGGAAAGAAGCTGGATAAAGGTGCTTATGTAGCAGTTAGCCTGTTTGGCAATGCTTCGGCTGATGCTTATAACAAAATGACAGCAGAAATTTGCCGCATTTATGAAGAACAGCTGGGAATTCCGGGGAATGCAGTGTATGTGACTTATACTGGAGTGAGTGATTGGGGGTGGAATGGAAGGAATTTTTAAAAATTCCGGTTTGGCGATTAAATGATTTTCCGGAATGTCAGAGTGAAACGGACGACAGATGTACTTTGTATAAGGTTTCCGTCCGGTTTTTATCCTATTGTGTAGTGATGTCAGAACGAGCAGGGGCTGTGGATAGGCGAAGTGTCCGGGAAAGGAGAGTTTCTAAGCATTTTCATATCAGTTATGGTAACGCACACTACCACTGTCAACACGGCGTCCCTGCCGTGGTGACAGTTTGCACCG
>JAGALK010000136.1 GCA_017625255.1 Lachnospiraceae bacterium | reverse complement strand
GTTGTTTTCATACCCTTATATAATGCAGTTCTCGCAATACCCTGTTCCATATCACCGATATACACCGGATTTTCCAAAACCCTTGCCAATGTGCTGACCGTCCATAAACCGGACTTTGAGCGTTCTGACTTAACCCATCCTCTGAGATATTTATATCTGGTAGGACCGGGAATATCACATTCATTCAATCTTCTAGCAATGGCTGTAAGACTTTCCCCGTCTGCTCTCCAATGAAAGATATTCCACACAATCTCTCTTACATCTTCATCAACAATCAGCTTATTATGATCTTCGGGAGATTTCATATATCCATATGGAGCTGACATTCCGATAAATTTGCCCTGCTTCTGTTTCATAAGAAATGCAGAGCTTACCTTCCGTGAAAGGTCTTTTGCATAAATATCATTTATCAAATTCTTTAACGGAACTATCAAGCCATCTTCCGTAAGGTTTGGACAACTACTGTCATATCCGTCCGTAATGGCTATAAAACGGATACCGAAGAATGGGAATATTTTTTCAAGATAATCGCCTGCCTCCAAATAGTTTCTGCCAAGTCGTGACAAATCTTTTACAATAATGCAATCAATCTTACCTGCCCGCATATCCGCTATCATACGGTTAAAGTCAGGTCTGTCGAACTTCGTTCCGGTTACACCATCATCATAATACTCGTCTAGCACTTGAAGATATGGCTTATCCTTCACATACTCTCGTAAAAGGTAAAGCTGGTTGTCGATGGTTGTCCCTTCTGCCCTGCAATGCTCATCCGCAGATAATCTTGCATATAATGCTGTACGATAAACCTTATATTCTGCTACGGAAACCGAAGTCTCTAACTGTGTAGCGATGATCTGCTTTCTGCTCTTTCTTGCCATTTACACCACCATCCCTTCCACATAATCGTAGTTAGGACTTGCAAAAGCAATTAAGCTGCTGTGTCTCTCTGTTTCCTCTTGAAAATTGAAGATGACCTCAATTCTATCTTTACCATACACACGCACCTGCTTAACCAGAGCAATTACCGCCGCACGGTCTAATTCTGTGATATTCTCAAACTTCTTAAAAGCCTTAATCCATTCCTGCCTGCTACCCTTGTTATTTTTCAAAAGCTCCACTTCATGCTCATAGGAAGTGATTGCCCTATCCGAAACAGCAATCTGATAGCTGTACTCCTCTTTCATCTGCACATATTCCGCTTTGGTTAAAATACCATCCTTGAAATCTTCGTACAGATTCAGCTTTCGGGCTTCAATTTTGGCTTTCTTCTGTTTTTCTCTCCTTATTCGTTCCTCATACTTCTCAATCCCTGCCTGTTTCCATTGCAGTTCATCAATCATTTTCAAGGCATTTTTGACACCCAGCATTTCACTCACATGAAGCTGAATGGACTTTAATACCGCATCCATTAAATCTGCTTCGCTGATCCGGTGTGAGGAACAATGATTTTTATTCTTCTTATTGGTAGAGCAGACATAATACACATACTGCTTACCATTTGCCGGAACCGTCTTACGCACCATACTGTCAAGACAATCCCCACACACCAAAACGCCTGATAACGGATAAACCTTATTTTCTCCCGGTGAGCATCGTGTATCTAATTTAAGAAGCTCCTGAACTAAATCAAAATCTCTCTGGTTAATGATTGCCTCATGGTTATTCTCTATACGAACCCATTGGCTCTCAGGTTTCATTACCCTTGTCTTTACTTTATAATTAGGAGTTGTCTGCCTGCCCTGTATCAGAACACCCGTATAAATCTCATTTTTCAGAATACGGGTAACAGAAACATAATTCCACTTCGGTGCTTCCCCCATATCAAACGAGGTTTTCAAATGAATACCGATACTGTTCTTATAGGCAAGTGGTGCTAAAATTCCGTTATCATTCAGAATATCCGCTATGGTCTGCTGGCTCATGCCAAGTAGCTTCATTCTGAAAATATCTTTTACAACTTCGGCTGCATATTCGTCTACAACGATTTTGTTCTTATTTTCAAAAGACTTCTGATAACCGTATGCCACAAATGCACCGATGTAATCGCCCCTTTTTCTTTTCACTTCCAGATTACTTCTAATCTTGATGGAAATGTCCCTGCTGTACGCATCGTTAATCAGGTTCTTAAAAGGAACAATCATTTCAGTACCATTATTCTTTTCAAGACTGTCATAGCAGTCCGTAACGGCAATGAAACGCACTCCCATCATCGGGAATATCTTTTCAATATATCTTCCTGCTTCGATATAATTTCTGCCAAATCGTGACAAGTCCTTTACAATAACACAGTCAACCTCGCCAGCCTTTATATCATCTAACATTTGTTGGAAACTCGGACGATTAAAGTCAACACCGCTGTATCCATCGTCCACCCGTATGGAATGGATATGGATTTCCGGGTGCTTACCCACAAAGTCCATGATTAAATCTTTTTGATTTGAGATACTGTTGCTTTCCAGTCTGCTACCTTCGGCAACATCGCCATCTTCCTTTGATAATCGTAAGTAGATGGCTGCGTGATAAATTTTAGAAGTGTTCGCCTTCATCCTGCATCGCTCCATTCTTATGATTTTCAAATTAAGATTGCCCTATCTTAATAATCTAAGAATCAGAGGTCTGCACTGATGTCAGCCCTATTTTTTTATGATTCTTAGATTAACATAACTCCTGTGTTTTTTCCACCCCTTTTTCAAAAAAATCAGACCGCAAGGACTAATTCCTGAAAACGCTCCGTAAGTGTAGAACCCTTCGAGTAGCTTGATTTCACAATCATTTTCCCAACCTTATAACAGTACGGATTTTTCACCTGCCGGATAAATTCCTCTGCCCTTTCCTTCCCTTCCAGATTTTCGTCTATATGAATTTTTGTAATATCCACAAGGCTCTCCGGCTTTACAGTTCTAATATCAACTGCTCTCATTTCTTCCAAATTAAGTAGTGACACTTTACAAGCCTCCTAACACATATTCATGGCAGTTTAAAACTGCTATGTAAAAAGCCGGAGCAAAGTCCGGCTACCCTTGTAAGATATGTGTATGTTTATGTCTATCGCTTCGGTGGTTTCTGTTGTGTTGTGGTCTTTTCCGCACCACTCCTAAGTTTCCCATAGTAAATTCCCGCCTGTCTGCGTTCTGCAATGGAAGTTCTTTGAGAATCCATAAGAATATGGCGGATAATTTCTTTTTTGTATTCTGCACCACTCTTTAAAAACCTGTCCTCTATCAATGTCTGCTGTTCTTCATTTAATGGAGCTGTCAGACATTCTTTAATTCTCTCGACACGGCTTTCTTTTATGTCAGGATCAAAATTCATCAAACGGACATTCAGCTCCGTACAAAGATATTCTTCAACTGCACCAAAAGAAACCCGTCCTTTAGCTTCCTCATATTCAAGCTCTGCACCAAGCTCCTCATAAAAGTTTTGCTGTAACTGCTTCACAAGAATATCTGGCACATCATTGGAATAACGCTCCGTAGCATTGAATATCCAAGCAACCACTTCCCTTTTACTGTCGTCCACCACAATCCTTCCATCTACCAGCTCATATCCATAAGGAAGATTGGTCTTGAAGCTTTCCTCATAGTCCGAATCATAATCCTCATATTCTTCATCATCATACCCACCGGACAACACGATTTCTCCACTTGCTACTCCCATAGCAAAGTCGTGTAATGGATTTTTAGCATCAAGCAGCATACTTTCTGACACAGTAAGAGAAACCACCTCTATACCCTGCTCTCTGAAATTCTCTGTAATCTCCTTAAACTCATCAAACTTCCTGCTAATCCTGCTCACAGAAGGAATAATAAAAGTATCTACATCTGCTGCATTTTCTTCGATAATGGAATTGAAATATGCCTTTCTGTCTTTTAAATCCTTTTTGCTGCACTCATAAACAGCTTTTAGGCTCAATCCCATATCACTGCAATACTGATTTATCTGCCGCTTCTGTTCTTCAAAATGCTCTTTTCTTCCAAGAGAGTCATACACAAAACCGATTGCCTGTTTATCCACTTCTGTACCTTCTTTCCTATCTGTATCCATTAACTGGTCTTTATTACCTACTCTCATATACATTGCTACTTTCACTCTTTAATCCTCCATTCTTCTGAATGACATATCCTGTCCTATCACGGACAAATATGTAAAAAGCCGGACACTCCTGCCCGGCTCTGCTAAATCTACCTTATAATCAGTTATACTTATCAAATACCCCGACCTGCACCTGCACAGCTTCGGTTATCCTTGCAAGGGTATCTTTATCAACCTTGCCCATGTTCTCAATAATTCTGCCATAATCGAGGGCTGTCACCTGTTCGCAAAGTGCGATACTGTGCTGTTCCAATCCCTCGCTCTTATAAGCTGACACAAATACATGAGTGGGAAGATTTCTCTTTTTGTTGATTTTGGTGGATAAGGGAACAACCGTTATCACGGTGCTGTGCTTGTTCGCCATATTATTACTTACTACCACCACAGGACGCATACTGCCCTGAATGCTTCCCTGATACTGCACACCTAAATCAACATATAATATGTCTCCTCGTCTGATCTTCATATCAAGACCTCAGATTTATGATTTTACCGATAGTGGAACAATCTGGGCAGCCTTCCATATACACATGATGTCTTATCTGCATGGTAGAAAGTTCAAACACACTCACACCAATCGCAGCCGCATCATTTAAAAACTCCTCCAAGTCGGACAAATCAGATGTAAGGTCTGTGAGCTTGTCCACCACAATCATCTGATATTCTCCATCAAGAAGAAATGTGATAAGCATATTGACTGCATCACGGTCAATGTCTCTGTCAGGACCTTTGTTGATTACCACATCATGCCCTAAGACAATTCCGTGTGACATACATTTCTCTCTGGTTTTTGCAACCTTCTTACGGATATTACGCTCCGACTTGTTGGAGTTCATAAATAAAATAGCCGTAGGCAATTTAACCCCGGCGTCTCCTAATACAATTCCTATATTGCACATATTTCTTGTACCTGCTCTTTCATAGATTTTTACAGAGATTACGCCGGCAGTTATCCTCTGAAATAAGAAAGCTGTCCTTCATATAACAATGTATGTGTCAGCTTCCTTATCTCAAAGGACAACATGGCACGAATGCCACATTATCCATAAAAATCAAAAAAGATTTCTTTGAGCTGATTTCTCAATCAGATCCCCCAGCCGGGTAACATACATTGGGACGGCTTCATCCCACACTGCATTTCCATCATGCCCATCCAGACGGAATCTACAGGGAGCCACTCCCGGAAAATGCGTTTCGCTGAAATTCCGGTGCTGTTCTATCTCATTATCTCCGGTTGCCAATCCGGTAGGCACAAACCTCTGCTTAGAACCTTCACAGGCACAATACAAGACCACCAGAACCGCAAAATAAATCTGCAAGGCAATCTGTACCGAGGAGCTTCATCGCACGAAATGGGTTTCTGCCACCCCTATCCGTATGCTAATACATTACAGATAAAGGTGAAAATAAAATCAGATGTATGCGTGTCCTATTCAACTTTTCAATGTTCATGGCTTCGCTTTTGAAGCCTGAACAAAGTATAATGGACAAACATTTTTCTCTGAAGTAACCTGCACTCTTATTTGGTGGGAGTAGTTCTCCCATCTGCAAAAAGCAAAATATAAAAAAGGAACTTGAGTATCTCTACCCAAATTCCTTAACTTACTTTAACTTATTCAATTTATACTGAACTGAAAAGAAACCTGAAATTTTCACACTTCGTCAACTAATGTTTTTCTTCTCTATAAAGCAAGGTCACAACAAATGCAACAATTATCAAAATATGTAATACAATATGATATACATCAGGAACATATTTTCCATCCACATTTATTAATTGAATGCATTCTGAAAAATAGGCAATTTTCTTGTCCATTTCTCCCATAAATCCTCTTCCAAATAAAGTATACCATTCATGACTTAAGAACTGAGTGACAAACCACCCTGCCAACCATATCAAATGTATATTCCTTCCAACATTTTGAGTAACTAACATTAAAACAAATGTAATTGTCGGAATAAGCATAAATAGCCATTCTTCCTCAAATGCACCTGTTACCAAGTATTTGTCTCCTATCTTCAATCCTATCATTGAAAGAAAATACCACAGTAAAAGAACTATATTTACAATTATTAAGTGTGTTTTTCTCATAAATCATATCTCCTAGACAATTCGTAAAATTCAAAGATTCTTAACATTTTTCCAAATATACAAATTGCAGTTCCTCAGATACTGCTTCCTCTTTAAAAATTTTATATCCCAATCTTTCATATAATCTTATGTTGCTAATACTTTTGGTACTGGTAAACAACTCATACCTGCAATTCGGAAATTCATTCTCCATTGCCAATAAAAGTTGCGTACCGATTCCCTGCTTTTGCATTTTAGGATGTACCATCAATTTGCCGATATAAACGGTTCCGTTCTCTTCATACGCCCTGACAGAACCAATAATATCTCCGCTGTCGTCCACTATTTTTAAAATAGCACCCTTTTCAAATTCTTCGCCCACTTCCTCTATCGTTTGCATTAATGGCGGAATATCCATATTTCCAAAGAGTTTAGCTTCGCTTTGATAAGCCAAATATTGCAATTCAAGTATTTCCTTTAAATCTTCTTTCTGTGCCTTCTCTATCAAAATCACTTTCCTCCTAACGCAACATCATAACAGCAAATTCAAATTTTCACTTCCCTTTATATTATATATTTTCTCTATCATAAAAACAATATCAAGCGGAAATAAGATGATATTTATATCTATCCTCTTAACAAGTTCATGTTTTCTATGGTACTTAAAACCATATTCCGAACAAACT
>JAGALK010000135.1 GCA_017625255.1 Lachnospiraceae bacterium | reverse complement strand
TCTTCTTTTGTATTTTGTTTTGTGTGGTAACTTAACAATAGATACTTTTTAAAGAGGAATCAACTGCCTTTTTTAGAAAGAATAGAAAAACTGCGCCACAGCCTTGGCAGGCCATCGCGCAGCGATTTTGTTCAATTTGAAGTTTTATATTTATATGTAAAAAGTAGTCAGTAGCCTATACTGTGAAAGGAGACAAACAAATGAAAACCATAATTCATGATTTAGGCGAGTCTTATGATTCCCTATTAAAAAGTAAGTGTGACAATATTATCAGTGCTGACGGAAAATACGCACCATGTCAGGGGTGTTTTGGTTGCTGGACAAAGCATCCGGCACAATGTTATATAAAGGATGTGCTGCAGATGGCATGCCGTGTTATTGGCAATACAGATGAGCTTGTCATTATAACAGAAAATTGTTACGGTGCCTATAGTCCAACCATAAAAAATGTGTTGGATCGAAGCATCGGAGTTTCTACTCCTTTTAGTACATATCGTGGTAAACAGATGCATCATACACTTCGCTACGGGAAAAAGCAGAAGCTCACAGTATATTCTTATGGTGATATGACAACGGATGAAGAGAAAACCTTTCTCTATATGGTAGAGAGAAATGCCATAAATTATGGATTTCATGAGTTTGAATTCAGATATTTAGCAAATCTAAATGAACTGGAGGGTGTGGAATTATGAAAACTGTATTTATAAATGGTAGTCCTAAAAAGAAATTAAGTGTATCCTCTTATCTTCTCGGAATTGTTCGTCTTTTGGTCAGGGGGCAAGTGGTGACAGAGCAGGTGCGTAATGCAGGAGACCATGAGCGCATATTGAAAAGCATAAAAGATGCAGATACAGTTGTTTTTGGTATGCCTCTTTATGTCGATGGAGTACCTTCTCATATGCTTGCTTTTATGAAAGAAATGGAAAGATTTTGTATAGATAACAATATTCACTTAAATGTATATGTGGTTTCTAACGGAGGCTTTATTGAGGGATGTCAGAACAAACCACTGATGCAGGTGCTTGAAAATTTTTGTAAACGCTGTAATTTTCAGTGGTGCGGAGGAGTCGGCATTGGTGGCGGCGTTATGCTTAATGTCATGAGAATTATGTTTTTTGTATATGCAGGACTGTTTGTATTAAATACAGTTACATCGGGATTAACTGCGGCGTTACCTATTTTTACAGAGCAATTAGCAATTGTTTTATTTTTTAGTCTGGGTGCTTTCTTCTATTGCCTGCGTATGGGAATTGCTGTTAATAAGGGAACAGCTTGTGGAGTAAAGTTTACCCGTATACTTTTGCCGTCGTTTCGGTTTATTTTGGCTGCAGATATCTTCTTTGTAATCATTTCAATATTTCAGGGCGGTATTTTCAGAGGATGGCTGAGGCGGAAATAATTTTGATTTTATAGAGTGTTTGAAAGCAACAGAAGATTTGCATTTGTAATTCTACTTTTGATGGGTTTAATATCTGACAATATGAAGATATACTGTATTCCGAAAGGAGTAATATTATGAATCAAATTGAAATTGGAAAGTTTATTGCAGAATGTCGAAAAAGTAAAAATATGACACAGGCTCAACTCGCTGGAATATTAAATACAACAAATAAGTCTGTTTCAAAATGGGAAAATGGTAGTTGTTTGCCGGACGCATCTTTGTATGAGCCATTGTGTGATATATTGGACATAACCATAAATGAACTGTTTGCAGGTCAAAAGATCAAGAAAGAAGAGTACCAAAGAATAGCAGATGCTAATTTAATGCAAATGCTAAAATATAAGTTATATCAATTAAGCGATAAAAGCATTACTTTTAGCGAATTTGATAATGCATTAAATAAAATGGCAGAAGTCACAACCATATTAAAAGCGTTTAAAACTAAAGAAGAAGCGGTTGATTACTTGATGAAAGGCTCAGCTTTATCTGAAGAAGAATGCTCAACAGCTTATGATTTCTATATTAATTTGTTTAAAGTAGATTAAGGCAAATTCCGTGAAAGTGCAGCGCAGACCTTGTGTAGAGGAACTCCCCTCTGCATAAGGTTTTTTATTTTTTAGATTTTTGAAACCTTACAGCTTTTTGCGTTCTCTCTTATTTAAAGGAAAAAAGATTTTTAGTATCGGGAAGGAGCGTTGATTTTTATGATCAGAAAAAGTATTAGTATGGAATTACAAACATTGAAGACTATGTATGATAATCCGACAAAGGATATAATTGATTTAAACGCACCAATCCAGCAAAAAGCAGGTATATGGGATGAGGATAAAAAGAGTCTTTTTATTCATAGCATTATAATGAGTAATATGTATTCTATTCCTACAGTATATTTCAAAAAAGAAATAATTAGTGATAAGAAGTATCAATATTCTGTTATTGATGGAATTCAGAGAATGGCAGCCATTTTTAATTTTATAGATAACAGATTTTGTCTTATTCATGTACCGCCTGTCATTTTAAATGGTGTGACATATGATGTGTCTGGGAAATATTTTTCTGAGTTAGAGCAGGCTTGTCAGCAGAAAATTATCAGATTTAAGATGAAAATTGAAATCTTTGAACCAGAGAATGGAGATACAGAAGAATATGTCAATGCTATGCTTGAGGATGTGTTTAGCCGCCTTAATTTAGCAGTCCCTTTAGCATCCAATCAGTTGTGTAAAGCAGACACATCTAATGCCATTCTTATCCATGAATTGCTAGGTTCGAGATTCTTTTTAGAAAGCTGCTGTTATACAAAAGGGCAGTTAGAAGCCGGTGATAATCAAAGGTGTTTGCTGCAGGCTATGATGCTTTTGGATAGAAATTATGTACATGGATTTGAAATAAAGGACTTTAGTGAAACATCCATTATGGAATATGCAGAAGGTATTAAGGGCAGCTATACAGCTAAACAAAGCAATCTGTTGTACTCTGTAGTGCAATATTTGACGGAAGCGTTTCCAAAAAAAAATAAACAGTTAAAGAAAATCAATATTCCTATGTTGTTATATTTAGCAGATGTGGCAGAAGATGCTGAAATCAAGCCGAAGTATTTCAGACAATGGTTTGAATATTTTATAGAAGAAGAGGTTTGGATGAAAGTATACAAGACCTTTTGCTCATGTGGTTCTGAGAGATTGGATAAAGTAAATGGCAGACTTGCCACTATGACAAAATCTTTTTGTTAGTACCATAAACTGGAAATTCCAGAAAAATTAAAGTCTATGGTTACAGAGATAGAAAATAAGCTAAATAATATACCATAAATACTTCAACACAAAAAGTGGATTTGCCTAATTATTTATAAAAATTCACATAGCTTTTCTCCTAACTATGTTATATAATATATGGTAAAGAAGTACCAATGTTTTGTTTGTGTAATTAGGAGATAAGGTATGGAGAGGAAATTACATGATGAAGCAGATGTTTTTCGCAGGATGGCATGCATCTATGAGGAAAACACGATTATTACCTATAATTTAAAAAGTGGAAAATTTATCTATCCTTCAACTATAGAAGAACAGTTTATGGCAAAATTTGACGATCGTCCTTTATGGAAAATTATGTTAGAGGATAAGGTGACTTCGGAAATTACAGCAGCACTTTTTCATCAAAAAATAGAAGAAATGGCAGCATCGGATGCACCACAGGCATATTTTGCAGAGTGTATGATTAAGGATACTAAAGGGAAATGGAAATGGCATCGTGCAGGTGTAGTATGTTCTATTCCCGGAGAATTAGTGACGATTACGGTAACGGATATTGACAGTGAAGTGTCTACAAACTGTCGTCTCGCCAGAATGAGCAATTATGATGAATTGACAGGTATTTTTAATCGTAATGCATTTGGCAAACAGGTGGAAGAAATCGCAGAAAATGATGCGGCAGGTATGCAGGAAGGTAAATATGCGCTTGTATACTTTGATATACTTAGATTTAAAGCAATTAATGACATGTTTGGTATGCAGGAGGGAGATCGCCTGTTAAAATATATTGCCGATACAATGTCACAGATTGTTGCTAAAGAGGATATTGTGTGTCGTTTGGGCTCAGATAAGTTTATGTTTTTTACTCATATGGAGGGGAAAGATTTAGAGAAGCTTATCGAAGAGCTTTTAGAGCAAATAAAAAAATACGATTTGCCTTTTACAATTACCTGCAATATCGGGGTGTATGTCACCAATGAAGGTGTGATTACGGTAAATTCTATGATTGACCGTGCGGTTTTAGCGCAGTCAGAGATTAAAGGCAGTTATACAAAGCAATATAATTACTATACTGCGACCATGCGAAATGATATGCTCAGTGAGCAGGAAATCGCAGGTATGATGGTAAATGCATTAGAAGAAAAGCAGTTTGTGGTATATTACCAGCCTCAGTACAATCATTCTACTGGAATGATTATTGGTTCAGAGGCTTTAGTTCGTTGGAAACATCCAGAGAAGGGATTGATTTCTCCGGGGGTATTTATACCGATATTTGAGAAAAATGGGTTTATTACTAAGTTAGACTTTTATGTATTTGAGCAGACTTGCTGCTTTTTGCGTAAAAGCATAGAGGAAGGACTGCCAACTGTTCCAATATCAACAAATTTTTCCAGATATGATATTTTCCAACCGGATTTTGTAGAGCGATTAGAAGAAATTCGTATGAAATATGATGTGCCGGTAAAATATCTTCGTGTGGAGATTACGGAATCCGTTGCTGTTGTGGGCAGTACACATGTCAATGATGTTATGAAAAAACTGCATGAATGTGGTTATATTATTGAAATGGATGATTTTGGAAGCGGATATTCTTCCTTAAATGTATTAAAAGATATAGAGCTTGATATGATTAAATTAGATATGCTGTTTTTAGCTGAGCATTCGAACAGCAAAAGAGGAGGAACTATTTTAAGCTCTATTGTACGAATGGCAAAATGGCTGGGGATGCCTGTAATTGCAGAAGGTGTTGAGACGGTTGATCAGGCAGATTTTCTTCGAAGTATCGGTTGCGATTATATTCAGGGATATTTGTATTCGAGACCATTGCCTGAGGAGCAGTATGAAAAACTGCTAGACGAAAGTACTGTTGGAACTAAAATACCACAGAAGAATCTGATGGAAATTCTAAATGCCTATAATTTCTGGGATTCTAAATCACAGGAAACCCTTATTTTCAGCAATTATGTAGGTGGTGCAGCGATTTTTGAATACCATAAGAATGAAATTGAAATTTTGCGGGTAAATAAAAAATATTTACAGGAAATCGGCATGAATTTATCAGAAAAAGATTTGATTGAATCAGAAGCATTGAGCGTATTTGATGATGAAGATAAGCAGATTTATCTGGACATGTTAAGTCGTGCCATTGAAACCGCAGATGAAGAAGAGTGTGAAACATGGCGGAGGTTTTCTTCTTCCTGCTGCGGAAGGGAACGGATTTGTATTCGTTCAAATGTGCGAATGATTGGCAAAAATGGTGACAGTTATTTATTCTATGCCATGATTCGCAATATTACCACAGAAAAAGAATGCTATCTGGCAGTTTTAGATAATGAGAGAAGATTTAAGGCTGCAAGTGAGCAGATTAATATCTATTATTGGGAATACACAGTGGCTACCAAAGAGATGCGTCCGTGTTTTCGATGCATGCGTGATTTAGGATTGCCGGCATTGCTGACGAATTATCCGGAAAGTGCTATAGAAATGGGAGTTTTTCCGCCGGAAGTGGCAGATTTATATCGTGACTGGCATAAACAAATCGAAAATGGTGTGCCAAAATTAGAAGCAATTATGCCTCTTACAGCCGACCGGATACCATTCCATGTAAGATATACAACGGAGTTCGATGCATATGGCCATCCGGTAAAGGCATATGGCTCTGCAGCATTGGTAGTATAAGTATTATCAATCAAAAGCTAAGCCAAAATATGCTGGCGGCGGGCATTGGTTGTCTGCAAGAGAAAGATACATAGCAAAAGGAACTTTTCCATCCGGTGTGCGAAAGGTTCCTTTTTTATATCCTAAAGCCTGTACGATTTTTGGGGCAAGGGAATTGTCACCTAATAGTTCTATACCATATAGGTTGTCTGTTTCATTAGATGCTGCAAGAAGAAAAGCAGAACCGTCATGAAAACCTGTATAAAAATTTGCCTGTTGTTCTAAAAAATCCAGATTTTCATTTTCCTGAATAACACCATTCAATGGCAGGTAGTGTCGTCTATAATTAGCGTATTCGCATTTATCGATTTTTTTGATAAAAAAATTCGACATATTCGTATTATCGGAAGTGCAGGAAAATTTTTTTATATAGCTGCAGGTTTTGTAATGCATGTGTTCGTAAAAACGAAACAGCTTTGTATTACCGGGAACTAAGATAACGGCTGAATAGCCAAGGGCATAAAGCTGCTTATGAGTATCTGCCATTAGTTTATGGCAGAACCCTTGACCACGATAGGATTTTGCGGTAGCAATGGCATATAAATAGGCTATTTTCTGATTCTCGTACAGGCAGTCAAACCAGTACAGTGCGCTGATGATATGATTATCTATGCTGATACAGCGGCATCGGTCAGTGCAAAAAGCCGTTTGAAAAAACATATCCAAAAATGCATCGGTATCTCCAAAGGCTTCCTGCCAAAGCTGCCTAAGGGCAGTAATATTAGAACTATGCGGAGTGTGAATTTTCATTGGTATCCTCCGATAAAATGGCCCAGTACTTTTCTGCCATATGATGTGGGTAATAGCTTTCCTTTGCTTTTCGTAAGCCGGGAATCCCCATATCCTCTTCGCGGTTTAAAAACTGAATTTCGGGATATTTATTGCGGATGTATCGGGCAAATTCACAGTTAATGGCAGCATAAGCACCGTTTACCTCACCTTTTGCTTTTTCAAAATGCACATCAAAGGTATTAGAGGATAGCCGACTGCCTAAAGTAATGGCAAAAATATCAGATTCATGAAAAAGAATCAGACCTTCCATTTTGAGTGCATTGTAGTGTGATAAGGCTTTTTTAATAGCCTGCTGCTCCATTTGAAAATTAGCTTTTGGATTCTCAATAAGCTTGCTTTCATACCATTGATGAATAAATTCTTGAACAGAAGGAATATGCTCTGTGGTTAAAGGTTCAACACGATAATTTGGGAAATTTTTTAAAAAACCATTATAGTGGTTGCGTTTACGGTGATATTTTCTTCCCTTTAAATCCGCTAAATCATCAATGGCATAGACATAATCAGAAGAATCCCTGTCAAAGAAAAATTGAAATTTTTTTGGATAAAGAACTTCTAAAACATCTTGCTCGTCTGCACAAAGACAGGAGATTTTGCAAGGAATATTTCGTTCCTTTGCATCTGCAATAATAGCGTCTAGTACAAGTTTTTTGTCACCAAAACCTAAAGGATAGGGATAAATATTTAGGTTATTAAATTGGGAAAACAGCACAATATGATTATGAAGAAACGCGATATTTTGTTTTCCCCATAAAAACAAATTGGCAAAGGAGTAGTTGCAGCCTAGTTCTTTTTCAGCGGATAAATATTGCTCATACAGGGCTTTATCTTCCAATGCGATAGGTTTAAAATCAATCATTTTTTTACATCCTTTTGAAAAAATCCATATAAATATTTATATTAACAGCCATATTTTGTTTGTCAATAGTTTAGAATTTGCAGATTTCTTTTTTTTATGTATATAGGAAGGATTATTGAGAAAAAACCTCGTTTTACATATATTGACATTGCATGGGATGTGCGATATATTTGCTCCATGCGGTGGAGTTTGTCATGACTAACTTTGCTGTGTAGAAAGGGGTATATGATGGAGAATAGTTTTTATACGCCGGCAGAAGTGGTAGAGCTTAACATGAAGGGAAGCGAGAATAAAGCGAATCTTCCATTGAGGAAAATGATTTTGCTTGGCATTATGGCTGGAATGTTTATTGCTCTGGGAGGAGCTACCAGTAATACGGCGGTACATAATATAGAAAATGTGGGGTTGGCAAGAGCATTAGCAGGTGCAATCTTCCCCGTAGGTCTGATGATGATTGTATTTGTAGGGGGTGAGCTCTTTACAGGAAATTGTCTGATTATCATGGATGTGTTTGCCAAACGCGTGAGTCTGGCAAAAATGCTTAGGAATCTGGCAGTTGTGTATTTGAGTAATCTGGTTGGGGCATTATTCGTAGATATTTTGATTTTTTATAGTGGAAATCTAAAGTATACAGATTGTTTGTTAGGAGCATATACAATTAAGGTTGCCATTGGAAAAATAGCAGTTACGCCGGTAAGTGCGATAACCTCGGGTATTTTATGCAATGTGTTGGTTTGTATTGCAATTCTTATGGCAGCTGCGGCAAAGGATATTGTTGGAAAAATATGGGCAATATTTTTTCCTATATGGGCATTTGTAATTGGGGGATTTGAGCATTGTGTAGCGAATATGTTTTATATTCCGATGGGGATGTTAGCAGCTAAAAATGCAGATTATGCAGCTAAAGCACAAGAGGTTTATGGTATTACAGCAGAACAGCTGGCAAGTTTAAATATTATAGACAGTTTAGCGAATTTTATACCGGTGACTATCGGAAATATGTTAGGTGGTATGCTTGTGGTTGGCGGTTTATGTTTTAAAATTTATAAAGGCTCTCATCAGAAATAATCTTTTTATAAAAGAAGCTGTACACTTCATCAAAATGAATGGTGTACAGCTTCTTTGTTATTTGCGAATGGTTATTTTCTTTACATTACTGTATTTTCCGTAATAAACTTTTCCATTTACTTTTTTGTATGCTCGCATTTTAACATAATATTTCTTGCCTTTTTTCAGCTTCTTAATGGTTTTACTGGTAGTAGAAGCTTTTTTAATTTTGGCAGTTTTAGTTTTCGATTTGGCAAATTTCTTACTGGTAGAATACTGGATTTCATAACCGGTTACACCAGAGATTTTTTTCCATTTTACGGTGAGCTTTTTGCCTTTTGTGTTTTTCACAGATTGAAGGGTGGCTTTTTTTACCTTAACCGTTACCGTTGGTTTTGGCTGTGGATTATCGGAAGGTGTTGGCTGAATTTGAGTACCACCGGAATTGCTGTTTTCATTTTCATTGTCTGGAAGAGGTGTTTCTTCTTCTATAGTTTTATATGGAGGAATAACCATAGAATATGCGTTTGCATACATATGGATATTGGATATTGTAGCATTGGATACACTTCCCCAAAAGGCATTTGCAGTGGTCACACCGATATTAAATACATCACAGGAGGATATGTAGGATAATACATCCTTATATGCTGCACCACTTCCGTCTTTGGAAGTGAGAATCTGTTCTCCATTAATATAGATGGAAGCAGAATCTTCTGTAAAAACATATTTGTATTGATAGGTCTGACCATTTAAGGTGTAGCTTCGCTGTGCCTTCAAATCAATCCAGTTTCCATTGGTATCATTGTAGCAAAGGTATGGCATAGCGTGGAAACTGATTCTTCCGTTGCCTGCGGTTTTATTAAAGGCCAGAAGTCCACCAAAGGAATCAATGTCTGCATCTGGGTAAGATGCGGTAAATTCCAATTCAAATAAGTCAATATTTTTGCCGGCAAAAGGATTCTCCATAACAGTAGGAGCGACAGAATTTCCAATGGTATATTCGGTTTCTGTCATGTTTGCAAAATACGCTTTGTCGGAAATAACGACATTTTCTAAAGTGCAAAGCTCTGTATTACCTGTTCCCCAACTGAATGTATCGCAGCTTGTTGAGATGTAGTCCAACAGACTGCTTGGTGTAACATCAGTTGATGAAGAAAGCTTGCCTTCTAAGGCAATTTCACTTCCATCTTTGTACATCTGAATACTATCTGTTTTGCGGTCAATAAGAATTTCATAGGTATAGGATTTTCCCGCCTGAACATTCAGTGAATTTCCTGCTGGAGAATTAACATCCATAGTGGCTCCGGTCTGGGAATTGTAGCAAATATATGGTGCGGATAAAAATTCTATACGACCGTTTTGCCCATTTGCTTCTTTTGAACTTTTGCAGAAGCTAAAAAGTCCTGCCAGTCCATTTAATGCGGAGGCTTCATTCCAATTAAGGGAATAGCGAATATATAACTGGTTTAATTTTTTTCCGTAAAATGGATTTTTTTGTACATTATAATAGTCCTTAGAAGGCAGGGTTACAGTCAGATTGTCCTTGGTAAGATCCTGTCGGGAAACAATTACCTTATAAGTATTCTGGTAATATGCGTTTCCGCGGCTGATGGTTTCTGTTAGTGTAACCTGTGTATCTTCTGTTATTTTTCCTAATTTTCCGGTATTGGATAACAGATCTGGTGCGTTAGATTCCCAGCTGATTTTGGCGCCTGAAAGTCCTTTGGTTGGAAGAGTCAGGTTTTGGGTGGTTCTGTATGGAATCTCCCGTTCTAAGTTTTCGTTAGTAAGTGCAATGGCTTTGGCATCGCTGTTTTGGTTGATACAGCCCCAGATACTGATACCTGTAGCAAGATTCATGCCGGTAAAGCAGGTGGCTTTTGTGCCGGAAACATTCTGTTCTGTAACAATACAATCATAGGTTCCGATTAAATGCTCGTCACCGATTTTTTCGTTGATGGAAACGGTTGCGTATTTTTTGTCTTTTTTTAGAGACCAGAAACCGATTTCTTCTGTACCGGATATAATCTTTCCATCCTCAAGAAACTGCATCTGCTCAGGTGATTCATAATCTAAGGAACCAGGGTTTGCCAGATATCCGCCCTCTGCGGCAGAACCGCCTATCCAGTGAGGATTTGTATCATATTTTCCAAAGATAACATCATAAAGTCCACTGACTTCAGTGGTGGTATAGGAGGCTTTGTCTGTGATATTTGCATCGTATTCACAAGGGGCAGCGACAAGTGCACCATCACCTACATTAAATAACTGGTGTACACGCACCTGATGAAGAATATTAGTATCGTCAAAGCGTGTGTGATAGATAACAAATGCACCCTCATCATTTACAAGGATAGAATTATGTCCCTGAGAAATTTCTGCATTTTTCATATATTCCCATTTGTAATTTGTCATCAGACGAGAACCTGCGGTTGAACCCGCTGCGCCATTGTCAGAGCCGGTGTAAATATGCCCGTAGTTGGCATTAAAGTTGATTTTAAATGCATCGTAAATGGCACTTTGACCGTTTGTATCCGTAAAAGGTCCATCCGGATTTTTTGAACTGAATACACGCATTTGGTAATTTCCGTCAGCACCTAAGTCACCATTCGTTACAAAAAGATAGTATCGGTCATTAATATATTTTATGTAAGCACCTTCACCGGATACATAATAGCCACCGGCAATATGTTTTCCGAAATATGGATCAGAAGTAATGTTTTGACCATTTGCAATATCTTCATAAGTAACTGTATAATCTCTTAAACCTGTGTTTTCATCTAATTCGATCTGATAAATTCCGCCAGACCAAGAACCGTATGTCATGCGAAGCTTACCTTCTTCATCATAAAATACACAGGCATCAATGGCGTGTGGCCAGTAATTGCCCCATGTGCCATTTGCAGCTTTATTGTATTTAGCAGGAAGAGTATCTAGTTCGCCATAAACTAGCTCTAAATCGGTATTTTTATAGGAAAGAGCTGCTGTATCTGTGGCAAATCCGCTATATACCACTGGTCCTTGATATACATAAGGCCCTTCGATATTGTCAGCAGTAAGCAGGATGATAACGGAATTCTGTCGATAGCCGTTTAAGGTCATGTACATACACCATTTTTTGCTGTCTTTGTTGTAAATGACATCCGGAGCCCACATATTTCCATCTGTATTGTAGTTGGCTAATGCGGTGTTCCATGCTTTGGCATTATAGCTGCCAAAATCCACTTCAGTTTCTATACCGTCGATAATGGTTTTTACTTTTCCATCGAAAGCGCTGGTTACAAATGCGTCATTGTAATGGACTTTTTCAATATTGCCATCTTCAGTAAAAGTGCCAAAGAGAGAGTCTGCTACTTCTTTTGTGGTAGAAATGGACTCCCAGTTCATAAGATCATAGCTTTTGGCAAATCCTAAATGAGAACCAAATATGTAGTAAAGGTCCTTTCCGTTGTCATCTGTAGTTGCCACAATAGATGGATCGTGTACAGAAACTCTGGATTTGTCATTAACAAGAGTTGTATCTCCTGCTAATGCAGCAGTTAAATCCGCTTCGGTCAACTGCGTTTTTGTGTTGGTTTCGGCTCCTTTTACCGGTGAGGCAGCAAGGCTTGTACTTGGCAGTATCAGACAGGCAGCCATCATCAGTGAAAAGAAAGTGTTTGTTGCTTTTTTCATAATTTCCTCCGTTCATGCTTGATTTTTTTGTATTGTAACATAAATTCTTGAGAGATTGTATAATTTTTGGGCAATATCTGCTATAATATTAAGGTTAAAAACAGATAAGGTGGGAAAAGTATGAAAGAAGAATTGAATACAATACCTATTCAGGATGCATTTGCAAGAGATTGTGAATGTCCTGTTTGTGAATTATATCGAAAATTAGAAGGAAATGCCATTAATTTTACAATCGGTCCCGGAGCTAGTTATATGGAAGGGGATATACGGGAGCAAAGTGACAAAGAGGGCTTTTGTCAGAAGCATTTGAAAATGCTGTATGCGTATCCAAATAAGCTTGGAATTGCCATGATGTTAAAAACACATATGGATAGGACGATTCATGAAGTGGCAAAAGCATCCAAAGCACCTTTACCCCATGTGAATTCAGTTTTTAAAAAGAAGGAAGTCCAGTCTCATCCGGTGACTGAATATATAGAGAGGGCACAAAAGGAATGTTTTGTCTGTGGCTATATAGATAGGAAATTTCATAGCTATATAGCGACGATTTTTTTCTTATACGAAAAGGAATCTGATTTCCGTAAACAGTTTGCAGCATCGAAAGGCTTTTGCTTAGAGCATTATAAGGTGTTGTTTGAAAAAGCACCGCAGTATTTACATAAGAAATATATAGAGGAATTTTTGACAACCTTGAATCAGATTTTTATTGATAATTATAAAAGGGTAAGGGATGATTTAGAGTGGTTTATTCAGAAAAATGATTACCGTTTCAAGGACGAGCCATGGAAAAATGGAAGAGATGCACTGCCTAGAGCATTGACCAAGGTGGGAAGCATATTAGAAGAATAAAAGCAGAAAAGGAAAGACCAAAAATGACATTTAATGATATTTTAACAAAGCTTAATGATTTCATGTACACATATGTACTGATTGTTTTATTGGTAGGAGGAGGAGTGTATTTTACCATTCGCACAAAGGGTGTACAGTTTCGACTTTTAATGGATGGTATAAAATTCATGTTGGAAAAAGCAGAAACCGATGAGAATGGAAAGAAAAAAGTATCTTCTTTTCAGGCATTGATGATATCTACAGCTTCCCGTGTAGGAACCGGGAATATTGCCGGAATTGCAACTGCACTTGCAGCAGGCGGACCGGGAGCAATTTTTTGGATGTGGCTGATGGCTCTGCTTGGTGGTGCTTCTGCATTTATAGAAAGTACACTGGCACAGGTATATAAAGTAAAAGAAAATGGACAGTTTCGAGGTGGTCCATCGTATTATATGGAGAAAGCTTTGGGAAAACGCTGGATGGGTGTTTGGTTTTCCATTTTGCTGATTATTTGTTTTGCTTATGGATTTAATGGTTTACAGGCTTACAATATGTCCTCAGCATTAGAATATTATATTCCAAATTATGCCAATACCAATTATCCTATGATTTTAGGAATTATTCTTGCGGCTGCAACAGCGTTTGTTATCTGGGGCGGTGTGCATAGAATTGGTTTTATTTCTTCTGTTATCGTGCCGGTTATGGCGGTTTTATATATTTTGATGGGCTTAGTAACGATGCTGTTAAATATAGCAGAGCTTCCGGGTATCTTTTTAATGATTTTTCAAAAAGCCTTTGATGTACAGGCGATTGCAGGTGGTTTTGCAGGAAGCGCGGTGGTGATTGGTATCAAGCGAGGTCTTTTTTCCAATGAAGCCGGTATGGGTAGTGCGCCAAATGCTTCTGCATCAGCAGATGTGGCTCATCCGGTAAAACAGGGCTTGGTACAGGTGATTTCTGTATTTATAGATACGATTTTGATTTGTTCAAGTACGGCAATGATGCTTTTGGTGTCAGGTGTAGAAGGACAGAGTGGGGTATTAGACGGAATTCCATTTGTGCAAAAGGCGATAAGTGCGAATGTGGGAGAATGGGGAATTCATTTTATTACATTCTCTATTTTTGCCTTTGCATTTAGTAGTCTGATCGGCAATTACTTTTATGCAGAGTCAAATATTTTGTTCATTAAGAACAGTAAGGTACTATTAAATGTATTCCGTGTAACCTGTATAGCAGCTATTTTCTTAGGTGCGCAGGCAGATTTTTCTCTGGTATGGAATCTTGCAGATGTGACTATGGGATTTATGGCGATTGTAAATATTATTGCGATATTCCTGTTGGGCAATGTGGCATTGAGGGTGTTAGCTGATTATGAGAAGCAGAAGAAACAGGGGAAAAATCCGATGTTTTATGAGGATGAAGTAGGACTGAAGGGGACGGTTTGGAAGAAGTAAGGAGTGGGATTGGAAATGACAGTTAATCAAAAGAAATCTTTGGTTGCATTTTATATCTCAAAGTATAATGATGCAGCTTATCGTGAACTAGGATATAATGGCACGAAAAATAAAGCATTAGAAGATTTGTCTATTCGCATTACAGGTCCAGATGTTGAACCCAATGCTTATATTAGACAACGAAGAGACGAATTCGATGTTTTTTTTGACAATGGAAGAGTTGGTTATTGTAAGAGAAAACCGAAATCTGCTGTAACTGAAATGTATGAGAAATGGAATATAATGAGTTTTGAAGAAATTACAGAATTAGTTAAGGCAATTTTAGATGGAAAAATGGAAGAAGAACAGGTATTGAATTTAAAAAATATAGATGAGAAAATTTCAGAACATGATATTGAAGCATATCTGAATTTTTCAGATGATACTGCCGCATTAAATACTACAGTTAAAACGGTAGTAGAACGCACATATTCAAAAACAAAGGTGGATATGTTAAAAAGATTATATGCATATAAATGTCAAATATGTGAAGGAAACATTGGAGAAGAATATGAAACGAATATTGCTGAAGTTCATCATATAAAATATTTTTCAAAGAGTATCGATAATTCATCAGATAACTTGCTTATTTTGTGTCCTAATCATCATAGGTTAATTCATGCGTTAAATCCAGAGTTTGATTATGATGAACTGCAGTATTTATATCCAAATGGAAAGATAGATAAAATTGCATTAGATTTTCATCTCACATATGGTAAGGAGGAAAAATAAATATATCAAGAGGACGAGATATCAAAGGAAGGTTTAAAGAGAGAAATATTAATAAGTGGTTAAGATAAAAATAAGTAAAGGTGAACAAAAATGGCAACAATAAAAGACATAGCAGAAAAAGCAGGCGTTTCCATGGCAACTGTATCTCGTGTTCTAAATCACGATGAAACATTAAATGCTCAGGAGGAAACCAAAAAACGCATCTTTGAAATAGCAGAACAATTAGAATATGAAGCCCGTCCACAGAAAAGGAGAAAGCGAAAGCTAAAAGTCGGTGTCTTTTATTCCTATTCCCCGGAAGAAGAATTAGAAGATCCTTATTATCTGTGCATTCGTCTTGCAATCGAGAAAAAATTAGACGAAGAGGGACATACAAAGCAAAGGATTGATTTAGAAGATACGGCAGAAAATCTTTCAAATTTAGATGGCATAATCTGTACGGGTACTTTCAGTAAATCCATGCTGCAAAAAATTGCTGCATGGAATTGTCCGGTTGTATTTTTGGATGCAAATCCGGATGCAAGACGATATGATGCCGTTATTGTCAACTATGAACTTGCAATGAAAGAGCTTTTAGACTACCTTTTAGAAAAAGGACATACAAAAATAGGTATGATTGGCTGTCGGGAAAAGGATAGAGATGGAGAAGAAATTCCTGATTTGCGAATGAAATTTTTCAAAGAATACTTACAGGAAAAACAGTTATATCATAAAGAATATATAAAATATGGTGAATACCATGCCCGCTATGGCTATGAATTATTTAAGGAGCTGTATCAGGAAGGAAATCTGCCGACTGCCATATTTGTAGGCAATGATTCCATGGTAGCAGGAAGCTATAAAGCGGCGTATGAGTTGGGCATTTCTATTCCAAAGGATATCAGCATTATCGGTTTTAATGATATTCCGGCAGCAAAATATATGATTCCGCCTCTGACAACTATGAAAGTACCTATGGAATTTATGGGGGAATATGCTGTACGCTTATTAGAAGAACGCATCTGGCAAAACAGAGAGGTTGCAGTACAGGTGACAGTTCCGGCAAATTTATGTGTGCGTGATAGTGTGTTTTAGTTAGTAAAACTATTTGCTTTTACTAAGTAAAATGATAGTATAGTTTTACTAACTAAAATATACAGGAGGGGAAATATGAGAAGAGAAGCAAAAAGATGGGAAAATCACAAAATAACCGGAATAAATCGAAAAGAAGCAAGAGCCTTCTTTTATAAAGATTCAGCAGATATTATTTCATTAAATGGTGAGTGGATGTTCAGATATTTAGAAGCACCGGAATTAGCGCCGGAAGATTTTATGATGCCGGAAATTGCCAAGAACTGGGATACCATTGATGTTCCCTCCGTATGGCAGCTTCGAGGATATGATTCTATGCATTATACAGATGTATTATATCCATTTCCAATACATCCACCATTCGTGCCGACAGAAAATCCCACAGGTATTTACAAAAGAACTATAGAAATAACAGAGGAATGGCTTTTAAATGATACCATATTGCGCTTTCATGGTGTAGACAGTGCGTTTGATGTGTGGGTAAATGGAACATATGCAGGCTACAGTAAGGTCAGTCGCCTGCCAAGTGAATTTGATATCACCAATATGGTAAAAAAAGGGGAAAATGATATTACTGTGCGCGTATATAAATGGTCGGATGGCACTTATTTAGAAGATCAGGATATGTGGTGGCTTTCCGGCATTTACCGTGATGTAGAGTTGATAAATGAACCAAAGAATGCCATATTAGAATGTTGTGTAAATGGCGATTTAGATAAAGAATACAAAAACGGTATTTTATCAGCAGATATTCGTACAAAAAAGAAAGATGCAGAGATTTTCTGGCAGCTTATCTATAAAAATGAAAAAAATAATGAAACAATCGCAGCACAGGGGACAAAATCGGCGATAAATGGATATATCCATATACAGGAAGTTATTCCAAGTGTACATACATGGACAGCAGAAACTCCGGAATTATATACATTAAAAGTCAGTACTCTTAATCATCATACAGAGGTTAGATTAGGCTTTCGTAAGATTGAAATCAAGAATAATAATTTTACTATAAATAATCAGGTGATTCTTTTAAATGGAGTCAATCACCATGATTACAATCCAAAGGAAGGCCGTTGTGTAACCTATGCCCAGATGGAAGAGGATGTCCGTATGATAAAGCAATATAATATGAATGCAGTGCGTTGTTCACATTATCCGGCAAATCCTTATTTTTATGATTTATGTGATGAATATGGTTTGTATGTTATTGATGAAGCTGATTTAGAATGTCATGGCTTTGAATGGGTCGAAAATTATACATGGATTACGGATGATAAGGAGTGGGAATTATCGTATGTAGACAGAAGTGTTCGTATGGTAAAACGAGACAGAAATCATCCATCTGTCATTATGTGGTCTATGGGAAACGAATCAGCCTTTGGCTGCAATTTTAAAAGTGCGGCAAAAGCAATTCGTGAATTAGATAATACCAGATTGGTGCATTATGAAGGAGACTTTGAAGCAGAAGTTACAGATGTGTATTCCACTATGTACACGCGTTTAAAGGGCTTAGAGGAAATTGCAAAAACTGATATGAAGGGCAATAAGCCTCATGTTATGTGTGAATATGGTCATGCGATGGGGAATGGTCCGGGCGGATTAAAGGCTTATCAGGATATGTACCGTAAGTACAAACGCCTGCAGGGCGGCTTTATCTGGGAATGGTATGATCACGGTATTTATACCAAGGAAAATGACAAGACATATTATCGTTATGGCGGCGACTTTGGAGATTTTCCAACAAATGGTAACTTTTGTATAGATGGTCTGCTGATGCCTGACCGGATACCTTCACCGGCACTTTTGGAATATAAGCAGATTATTGCGCCCATAGAGGTGACAAGGGTAAATGGCAGTAATCGGGAAATTTGGATAAAAAACTATTATGATTTTTTAGATCTTGGTCATATATATCTGCGTTGGGCAGTTTGGGCGGAAAATGAGGAAATTCAGACAGGAATTGTGGATAACTTTAAGGTTGCGCCTCATGCCTGTGCAAAAGTAGAGATTCCTTATACGGCATTTGAAATACAGGCAAATACAGACTATTATCTAAATATTTCTATTTGTCAGAAAATAGATTTATTATACGCGCCAAAAGGACACGAAATCTCAAAAGTGCAGTTTCCTCTTGAGTTTCATCGGGATGAAATACAGATGCGAAAAGCAGAGGATACTTTACAGCTAGAAGAGACAAATCATATTTTGACTATAAAAAACAAAAAAATACAGGTAAAATTTGACAAGGTATTTGGCAAACTGTTATCTATTGAACAGGAAAATCGGATATATCTTACCAAAGGACCGCAAATGACAGTCTATCGTGCAGCCATTGATAATGATATGTACAAAAAGGATGACTGGATGCAGAAATATTTTATCCAGAAACCTGTAGAAGAAAAGGAAAGCTTTTCCTGCTATAGAAAAAAGGATCGAATAGTTGTAAATATAGATACATATTTTGGCTGTTACAATCAGTCCTGGGGTTTTGATTGTACATATACTTATACCATATATCCATCCGGAGAATTAAAAATTCAGCTTGCAGGCAAAGTACAACAGAAAGGAAAACTAGAGCCACCATTCTTACCAAGAATTGGAATTGTGATGCAGGGAAATAAGGCATTTCAAAATACGCTATGGTATGGCTTAGGACCGGGAGAGAGCTATCCGGATAGTTTGGCAGCATCCATGATGGGAATTTATAAAAATACCGTGGATGGTATGCAGACAAATTATGTATTTCCACAGGAAAATGGTCATAGAGAAAATGTAAAATGGTTTGCCATCAATGATGGAAATGCTGGTTTATTATGTAAAATAGAAGGCAGTCTTGGCTTGAATCTGGCAAACTATACGGACGAAAGTTTAGAAAAAGCACAGCATCCTTTTGAAATCGAAAAAGCTAAGGATGTAATTATTCATTTAGACTATTTGCATTCCGGTTTGGGAAGTAATAGCTGTGGCGAGGAGCAGTTAGAAGAATATAAGGTAAAATTACAGGATTTTGCAATGGCATTTACCTTGCAGCCGATAAAAGCAGGAACCGAGATAGAAAACGCAAGAAAAAGATATTTAGAGTAATAAGGAGGAAACTTATGAAAAAATGGTTATCCATGGGTGGACTTGTGATTGTAACTGTTATATGGGGCGGTGGATTTGTTGCCAGTGATTTAGCATTAGACAGTATGCGTCCTTTTCAGATTTTAACCATACGATTTTTTCTGGCAGCCGTATTTATGGGACTGCTTACAATGAAAGGGTTAAAAGGCATTACTAAAAAAGAAGTGTTAGCGGGTAGTTTGATGGGACTGGCATTGTTTGCAGGCTTTGCTTTTCAGATTATTGGACTGCAGTATACGACACCATCGAAAAATGCCTTTCTTACAGCGTTAAATGTAGTCATGGTGCCATTTATCGCCTATGTTTTTCTAAAAAAGAAAGTGGGTATAAAGGGGATTGTTGGCGCAATATTATCTGTTAGTGGAGTGGCAATATTATCCTTGAATGGAGATTTGTCCTTAAGCATCGGAGATGGCTTGACACTTTTATGTGCGGTAGGCTTTGCTTTTCAGATTTTTCTTACCGGAGAATTTGTAAAAAAATACAGGGTAAGTGTATTGAATTTTATTCAGATGGCAACAGCATTTTTATTGTCTTTTGCGGGAATGTTTGTGGCAGGAGAAACGGAATTTGTGGTAAATACATCAGGTGTTTTAAGTGTATTGTATTTAGGTGTGGTAAGCACAACCATATGTTATCTGATTCAAACCGCCTGTCAGCAGTATGTGGATGAAACAAAATCAGCCATTATTTTATCTATGGAATCTGTGTTTGGTACATTGTTTTCCATATGGATTTTAAAAGAGGTGATAACGCCAAGAATGGCAATTGGCTGTATTATTATTTTTGTGGCAGTTTTAATTGCGAATGCGCCCTCCAAAGAGGAATAATGCAGGGGTTGTCGGTTATGCTAAAAGTAGCTATTCTATACAGATTCTTTTGTACGACTGGAGGTAAATATGAATTATTATGAAAGAGCCCTAGAGCTTAAAGAAGAAATAATTGCTAATCGCAGATATTTTCATATAAATGCAGAGGTTGGTCTGCATATGCCAAAAGCGCAGGCATATGTTATGGAAAAATTGACAGAATATGGGTTAAAGCCACAAATCTGTGGACATGGTGTAACGGCAGTGCTTGGAAAGGGCGGAAAAACACTTTTGCTTCGTGCAGATATGGATGCACTTCCCATGCCGGAGGAAAGTGGTGAACCATTTGCCTGTCCGACAGGTACAGAAGCGCATACCTGTGGTCATGATTTTCATGCTGCCATGCTTTTGACAGCCGCAAAAATGTTAAAAGAAAACGAGGCAGCCTTAAATGGAACGATAAAATTTATGTTTCAGCCGGCAGAGGAAACCTTTGAAGGCAGTAAGGATATGATTGCAGCAGGACTATTAGAGAATCCCCCTGTAGATGCAGCTCTTGCATTTCATGTAACAGCAGGACAAATGCCGATAGGAATCTATATGTACAATAATAAGGATACAATGATGTTTTCTGTTGATGGGTTTAAAATAACGATTCATGGAAAAGGTTCTCATGGGGCATATCCGCAAAATGCAGTTGATCCGATTCATATAGGGACACATATTTATCTGGCATTGCAGGCATTGATTGCAAGGGAAAGCAATCCCAATGATGCCTGTGTACTAACCATTGGGCAGTTTTGTGCCGGTACAGCAGCAAATATTATTCCGGATACAGCCGTATTGCAAGGCACAATCCGCACCAATAAGCCAAAAGCGCGGGAACTGTTAGTACGCAGAATGAAAGAAGTATCTGAAAAGGTTGCAGAAGTCTATGGTGGAACGGTAGAGATTGAAATGATTTCCGAAGTACCGCCGTTGATTTGTGATCCGAAGCTAACAAATCAGTTTATTGAATATATAAAAGAAATGAATATTCCGGGAATGACAGAACATTCAGGGGTATCCTCTAGCGCTTCTGAGGATTTTGCAGTCATTGCAGAGAAAATTCCGGCGACATTTATGTATCTTTCAGCGGGATATATGGATGAAAGAGGTGCTTATGGAGCGCATAATCCAAAGGTAAGGTTTAATGAAGAGGTTTGTCCAATTGGAGCAGCTTGCTATGCACAGTGTGCAGAAAAGTGGGTTAATTCCGGTTTGTGGGGATAAATGGTATTCCGATATTTTTTTGGGGGACGGACGACATAACATTTTATTTTTGTGAAATGTATCATTTTTTGCTTTGTGGTGGGCATATAGGGTAGGTATAGGTGTGTCCAGATTCCGTTGTACGGGTGTAAGATTTGCTAAATATTCTTATGATGGATATTGGTAACGGACGCGTCGGCTCAAACCGCCCTCCATGGCGGTTTTGCCTAAAATTGCCATCCGTGGCAATTTTCCGCTGGTACTCCCCAGAATATTAAGCAAATCTAACACC
>JAGALK010000134.1 GCA_017625255.1 Lachnospiraceae bacterium | reverse complement strand
TCATTGTTTATACAGTACCAAATCAGCTTCATTTGTTCCACGTATTTCGCATCGAATTGTGGATGATTTTCTGTGATTTAAACTGTTTTCAACCGTTTTTATCGGTGATAAACCATTTTACTTATCAAGACTCTTCATCGTAGGGAACAACAACACATCCCTAATCGCCGGACTGTTTGTCATAAGCATTGTCAAGCGGTCAATACCATATCCAATACCACCTGTAGGCGGCATACCAACACAAAGTGCATTCAAGAAGTCTTCATCAGTAGTGTTAGCCTCTTCATCGCCTGCTGCCAATGCTGCTTCCTGTGCTTTGAATCTTTCTCTCTGGTCAATTGGATCATTTAACTCAGAATATGCATTACACATTTCCCAGCCATTCATAAACATCTCAAATCGCTCTACATACTCTGGATTCTCCGGTTTCTTCTTGGTAAGCGGAGAAATCTCGATTGGATGATCCATGACAAATGTAGGCTGAATCAAATGCTCTTCTACATACTCTTCAAAGAAAAGATTTAAAATATCACCCTTTGTATGTCTTTCTTCAAATTCTACATGCTTTTCTTTTGCAATAGCTCTTGCTTCTTCTAAGGTGTGGATTTCATTGAAATCTACATCTGCATATTTCTTAACCGCATCTACCATGGTAATGCGTTCAAATGGCTTAGATAAATCCATGGTATGCTCACCATACTCAAGAATCAATGAACCATTTACCTCCTGTGCTACATAACGGAAAAGATTCTCTGTCAAATCCATCATGCCGTGGTAATCTGTGTAAGCCTGATATAACTCCATTAATGTAAATTCTGGATTGTGTCTGGTGTCCAAACCTTCGTTACGGAATACTCGTCCGATTTCGTAAACGCGCTCTAAACCACCTACGATTAATCGTTTTAAATATAGCTCTAAGGAAATACGAAGCTTTAAGTCTTCGTTTAATGCATTAAAATGTGTCTCAAATGGTCTTGCAGCTGCACCGCCTGCATTGGATACAAGCATTGGTGTCTCCACTTCCATAAAGCCCTGACCATCTAAGAAACGACGGATGCTGCTAAGAACCTTTGATCTCTTAATAAAAGTCTCTTTTACATCCTGATTCATGATTAAATCTACATATCTCTGACGATAACGGGTATCCGTATCTGTTAAACCATGATATTTTTCCGGCAGAATCTGTAAACTCTTGGATAATAAAGTAACAGAAGACGCATGAATGGAAATCTCACCGGTTTTTGTAGTAAATACTTTTCCGGTAATGCCTAAGATATCACCTACATCATACTTTTTAAAATCCTTATAGGAATCCTCTCCAATGCTGTCTCTTGCAACATAAGACTGGATATTTCCTTTTAAATCCTGAATATTACAAAAAGAAGCTTTACCCATTATGCGTTTAAACATCATACGACCTGCAATAGTAACAGTTTTTTCTTCTAATTCATCATAGTTATCTTTGATATCTGTGCTGTGATGTGTCACATCAAATTTGGTAATCTGGAATGGGTCTTTGCCATTTGCCTGCAATTCTGCAAGCTTCTCATGACGCACCTTTATAAGCTGATTAATATCCTGTTCCTGTACATTCTTCTGCTCTGCCATCTTATCCTCCATCTGCGTTTTATTTTGAACGCTGAATCTCTAAAACTTTGTATTCTATTTCTCCAACCTGTGTTTCTACTTTTACGGTATCTCCAACTTTTGCACCCATTAATGCACGACCAACCGGTGATTCGTTGGAAATTTTGCCCTTTAAGCTGTTTGCTTCTGTAGAACCTACGATTTTGTATTCTTCCTCTTCATCAAATTCACAATCTAAAATACGAACACTGCATCCAATGCTGATTTTATCTGTTTCTACTTCTTCTTCTACAACTACTTCAGCATTTTTTAAGATTTTTTCAATCTCTTCAATACGAGCCTCGATATCACGCTGTTCATCTTTTGCTGCATCATATTCAGCATTTTCAGATAAGTCACCCTGTTCTCTTGCTTCCTTAATTTTTTCAGCTACTTCTTTTCTTTTGACTACTTTTAAGTCCTGTAACTCGTCTTCTAATTTTTTCAGTCCTTCGTAAGTTAAAATGTTTTTCTTATCCATTTTTTCTACCCTTCTTTATTTATTTCTCGTTACTACGGAATTTTACTCCGTATGTTCTGACCAAAAAGCCCTCTCGAACTTATCGAGACAGGGGCGCATTTCTTGCTGCTCTCCGATGCTGACAATCACTGTATTATACCCGATAGGCACAGCAATGTCAAGGTTTCTGGCGTTTTCTGATGGGTGTTCTGTGCATTCCCAGCACCTTTTAAATATCGGAATATAGATTTTTTCTTTCATTACATATGACCGATTGTTTCGTGCAGGCTGTTCAAAGTCCAAAACCACATTTCCCATCCATTTCTGCCCCAAAATCATTCCCGTTATTGTATCTGTTTTTGGAAAAATTTCTACAATTAAACCTTGTTCTTCATACATGTTTTCCGCAAACTGGGAAAAATATGCAGGTTTCTCTGTAAAAATAAGCAACCGGTTCAAGTCGAAGCTTAACGCTTTTGCCGCTTCTAAGCATTGTAAACTATCACTTCCATCAATAAACACCGGATAAAACTCTCCATAAGGAATGTCCTTTATCTGCAAAATCTGTTCAACAATTTCGCGAATTCTTGGCAAATAGGGATTTTCTCTTAGCAAAACTTCCTCTTCTAATGGCTGTTGCTGCTGTCTTTTAACTGTCCGCAGGGAAAAAAATCGTGCCAACAGATTTTTTCTTCTATTTTTTCTATGCATAAAAAGATATAGGTCTCTTTTCAACGACAACTCCTTTTCCATCTATAAAGATACCAAATAAACATTTTCTATGCATTAGTATATGAAAGTACTTCATCAAATAATGCTTCTAATTCTTCATAGCTTTCTATCTCATTAATTCTTGCCCGAAGCTTGGAAGAATTACGGTATCCACCCGTATACCATGTGGCATGCTTTCGCATTTCACGAATACCTGTATAATCTCCCTTAAATTCTAAAAGCATTTTCGCATGGCGAAGCATCATTTCCACCATTTCCTTCATTTCTGGCTTTGGCAATTCTTCGCCGGTTTCCAGATAATGTGCCACCTGCTTAAAAATCCATGGATTTCCCTGTGCACCTCTGGCAATCATAAAGCCATCACAGCCTGTCTGCTTTTCCATGGCAAGAGCATCTGCTCCGGTAAAAATATCACCATTTCCAATAACCGGAATTCTCACGGCTTCTTTTACCTGACGAATAATATCCCAATCCGCTTTGCCGGAATAATACTGTTCTCTGGTTCTGCCATGAACAGCAATGGCTGCCGCGCCACATTCCTCAGCAATATGTGCCATTTCTACAGCGTTTACATGGTCATCATCAAAACCCTTGCGAATCTTTACCGTCACAGGCTTTTTTATAGCTTTTACTGTTTTTTCAATAATTTTTGCTGCCAAAAGCGGATTTTTCATCAACGCAGAACCATCGCCGTTATTTACAACCTTTGGTACCGGGCATCCCATATTGATATCTAAAATATCAAAGGGGCGTTCTTCAATCTGCTTAGCAATTTCACTGATGACCTCCGGATCAGAACCAAATAGCTGCAAGGATACGGGATGTTCTCTTTTATCTATGGTCATCAATTCTTCGGTGTTTTTATTTTTATATAGAATTGCTTTTGCACTCACCATTTCCATACAAATCAATCCAGCTCCCATTTCTTTGCAAAGCACGCGAAATGGCAGGTCAGTTACACCTGCCATAGGAGCTAAAATCAGATTATTTTCTAAGGTTACATTTCCAATCTGTAACGATTTCATTTTCTCTGTTTCCTTTTCTATTTTTGCTTAAAAGCATGATTATCGCTGCTTTTCATAGATTAGACGCAAACCGTTTAAGGTAAGCTGTGGATCGTACACATCAATGCAGTTTGTTTCATTTGCAATAATTCTTCCTAATCCACCGGTAGCGACAACCTTGACATTTTCATATCCGGATTCTTTAATCATATTTTTTACAATATATTCTGTCTGACCAATCTGACCATAGACAAGTCCTGCCTGCATACTGCTGATGGTTTCCTGTGCAAGTATGCTGTACGGCTTGCGAATTTCAATTTCCGGCAGCTTCGCGGCATCCTGCCAGAGTGCTTTTGCACTGATGCGGATACCCGGTGCTGTAACACCTGCTACAAATGCTCCCTTAGCATCTACCAAATCGTATGTAGTTGCTGTGCCAAAATCCAGCACTAAAACAGGACCGCCATACAAATCATATGCACCTACTGCATCCACAATTCTGTCCGAGCCAATCTGTTTTGGGTTCTCAGTAACTACTCGAATACCTGTCTTGATTCCCGGTCCTACAATAATTGGAGTAATACCCAAATATTTGATGACTGCACTATTTAAAGAATGCATCACATTTGGTACAACGGATGATGTAATGACATCTTCTACCTCTGTTCGTGCAATATGATTTCTTTCTAACATATCAATGATTCCGATTCCATACTCATCGGATGTACGAAGTTGTTTCGTTGTCATACGAAAAGTGGTAATCAGCTCTTTTTTATCAAATATACCAAAGGTAATATTGGTATTTCCCACATCAATAGTCAAAAGCATCTTCTATTCCTCCTCAAATTCGCCCAAAACAAGGACTTTGTAAAATATCTGCAGTGATTCTAACAGCTCACTTTTTGTTCTCTGCAGTTCCTTAACCTTCAACACACTTCCAATTTCATCATACAGATAATCCGCCTCATCTGCAGAGGTACGAAATTCCAGTTCTCCATCTTCATTATAAACTAACTCTAAAATGCCGCCTACATCTTCGGTAAACAGCGCACACATAATTTTCAGCTCATCCTTGACTCTAGCCGGCAGTCCCTGAAAAAGTTCATTTAAGTAAAATTTTCGTTCATACGCACTGGCTGCGCATAGTACAATTTCTTGTTCTTCCATCTCTGACTCCTTTATACATATCCGTAGATTCCCCGGACAGATACTTCGCCGGAAGAAACCTTTTTTTCTTCACCGCATACATCTACAAGCAATTCTCCCCGAGCATTAATACCAAGCGCCTTGCCCTCAAACGGCTCTTTGGGATCAAGAATTCTAACCTGCTTATGACGATTCACAAGATACGCATTATATTCTTTCAAAAGCGTTGACATATCCTCTTTTTCACAAAATACTGCATATTCCTGTTCAAAAAAAGCGCACACTTCTGCTATCAGTTCACTTCGGTCTGTTTTTTTTCCACTTTCTAAAAATAATGAAGTTGCCACAGCAGAAATCTCTTCTGAAAATTCTGTATTTGTCACATTAATTCCAATACCAACAATTACATAATGAATATGTGCAACTTCCGCAGACATTTCCGTTAAAATACCACAGATTTTCTTTCCATTGTACACAATATCATTGGGCCATTTAATTTGTACCAAAAGCCCTGTCATTTTCCGTATGGCTTTGGAAACTGCCAAGGCTGCCACAAGTGTCAGCATGGAAGCATTCTGCGGTGCTATCTTGGGTCTTAGCAATAGGGTCATAAAAATACCATTATCCGGCTTTGAATCCCATGTTCGACCACTTCTTCCTTTTCCTGCCTGCTGGCTTCCTGCCACCACAAGAGTTCCATGCAGACTGCCTTCCTCTGCCAATCGTCTTGCCTGCATATTGGTAGAATCTGTCACATCAAAGTAATGCATTTCCTTACCTATCCAATCGCTTTTCCATGCATTTTTTAATTTTGCCTGATCTATGGATGCTGTTTTCACGCTTTGCTTATTCTCCTAATGTCGCCAGCATAATTGCTTTGATACTGTGCATACGGTTCTCTGCCTCATCAAAGACAACAGACTGACTGCTTTCGAATACTTCATTTGTCACTTCAATTTCTTCTAAACCAAATTTCTCGTATACTTCTCTTCCCACGGTGGTATTTAAATCGTGATATGCCGGCAGACAATGCATAAAGATTGCATTTGCTCCTGCATTTTCCATGACTTTTGCATTTACCTGATATGGAAGCAGTTCTTTGATTCTTTCCGCCCAAGCTTCATCCGGTTCACCCATGGATACCCACACATCTGTATAAATAACATCTGCATCCTTTGTTGCAGTTTCCACATCCTCACTTAAGGTAATGGTTGCTCCTGTTTCCTTTGCTACATTTTCACAATACTCTACTAATTTTGCATCAGGGAAATAATTTTTAGATGTACAAGCTACAAAATGCATACCTAATTTTGCACAGGTAACCATCAGGGAATTTCCCATATTGTAACGGGCATCTCCCATGTATACAAATCTCACCCCTTTGATTCTGCCTAAATGCTCACGAATCGTCAGCAAGTCAGCAATCATCTGTGTAGGATGAAATTCATTGGTCAGACCGTTCCATACCGGTACACCGGCGTATTTTGCTAATTCTTCTACGATTTCCTGTCCATATCCGCGATATTCAATACCATCAAACATTCTGCCTAACACTCTTGCAGTGTCGGCAATGCTTTCTTTTTTGCCAATCTGTGAAGCAGATGGATCTAAATAGGTCGCCTGCATACCTAAATCACGGGCTGCCACTTCAAAAGCACAACGGGTTCTGGTGCTTGTCTTTTCAAAAATCAAAGCAATATTTTTCCCCTCATGATGTCTGTGTAATATCCCCTGTTTCTTTTCTTTTTTTAACTTTTCTGCCAAATCTACCAGATGTAAAATTTCTTCTGGTGTGTAATCCATTAATTTTAAAAAATGTCTTCCCTTCAAATTCATTCTGATTTCCTCCTCATCCTTATAACAAATCGGGCTGCCTGCTTTGTGCAAACAGCCCGTCATTCTCCTGCTGGTTCTGAATTATTTATCTTCCTTTGCTACTTCCACTAAGGATTTTGCAAGTCCTGCCATACCCTGAATCTCAGACGGAATGATAATCTTGGTTGCTTTGCCGTCTGCTGCTTTTGCAAATGCTTCTAAGCTCTTAATCTGCAATACTGCAGCATCTGGATTTGCTTCTTTTAACATACGAAGACCATCTGCGTTTGCCTGCTGAATTTTAAGAATCGCCTCCGCCTGACCTTCTGCTTCGCGAATAGTTGCTTCTTTATGTGCTTCTGCCCGTAAGATAGCAGCTTGTTTCTCAGCTTCTGCATCGAGAATTGCGGATTCTTTCTTACCTTCTGCTACAAGAATGGTGGATTTCTTTTCACCTTCTGCCTTTAAGATGGCTTCTCTTCGCTCTCGCTCTGCTTTCATCTGTTTCTCCATAGCATCCTGAATAGCTGCCGGTGGAGTAATATTTTTAAGTTCTACACGATTAATCTTAATACCCCATGGATCTGTAGCCACATCCAAGGATGCACGCATTTTAGTATTGATAATCTCACGGGATGTGAGTGTCTCATCCAGCTCCAAGTCACCGATGATATTACGAAGTGTTGTTGCTGTTAAATTCTCAATTGCCATAATCGGATTCTCAACACCGTATGCATACAGCTTTGGATCTGTAATTGCAAAATAGACAACGGTATCAATCTGCATGGTTACATTATCCTTTGTGATTACCGGCTGTGGCGGGAAATCAACAACCTGCTCTTTTAAATTAATTTTCTTTGCAATACGGTCAACAAACGGTCTTTTGAAATGAATACCTACGCCCCATGTTGCGCGATATGCGCCTAAGCATTCAACAACTGCCGCATGTGCCTGTGGTACGATTTTGATACAGCTTGCTGCAATAATCAGTGCCACAATAAATAAAATTACTATTACTGCCAGAAATTCCATAAGTTTTCCTCCATCCAAAAAAAATAGTATGTTAATTGTGTCTCCACAACTAACATACTACTATACTTCACTTTAGATTACAACTAAAAAAATGTTAGAAAAATACATTTCCTCCAATGATTGTACCTGCATATCCAGACCTTGCACTTCTAAAAGAAGTAGCTCCATTTGTATTATCTATACCGTTGATTGCTTCCTGCGCAGCCTGTAAACAAGAGCCTTTTACTCCACGGGAAATCACGGCTGCTACTGTGCCGTTCAATGCCGGTGGGAACTGTCCGCTCTGATACACTACTCCGGAAATAGAACCCGGATATCTTCCGCTTCTGACACGGTTCATAACTACAGAACCTACTGCAAGCATGCCTTCATAGGAACTATTTCCTGCTTCACACTGAATCAAAGCACCAAGCAGCGTAACATCATCCACACTTGCAGCAACTGCTGCATGCTTAGTTCTGCCTGCTTCTTTGGCTTCTTTTTCGGCTACCTCTTCATTATTCAAGGCTGTTCCAAGATTTAATGCCACATTTACATACTGGGCACTTACATAAGCAGTTCCCTCAGAAGACTGTACAGCTACCCAGCCATCTACTGTGTTAGCTTCTTTTTCAACCTTTAACCTTTTGCCGTTTTCCGCTAAGGTTACGATTTCTGCTTCTTCGCTTGGCTCTTCTCTTAATCTAAGACCGTCTGTATTTACGGTTGCATATAAGCTGCAGACTTCATTTGCCAATGCACAGGCATCTGTACCGTAAACTAAATATTCATTCTTTACATAACCGGTGACATTGCCGGATGTAATCTGTGTCCATTCACCTTCAACGGCAACTACCTCTGCCACATCTCCGCGATAGAACTTTCCTGCCAATTCAGAGTTTGCATCCGGTGCTGTACGAATATTCATATCTTCTTCCACATTCGCCATTACCTTATTTGCCCATTCTGCTTCTTCGGCAGTCTGCTCTGCTTTTTTGGCTTTTTTCTTTTTATTTGTCTTTTTCTTCTTTTTTGATTTCTTTTCTGTCTCTTCTTTAGCTGTCTGTTCTTCTTGTGCATTTACTGCCTGCGCATTTTCTTCTGAAGCTTCTGCTTCTACAGGACTTTCTGTTTCTACAGCGCTTTCTGTCTCTACAGGGATTTCTGTCTCTGCAGGATTTTCTGTCTCTGCAAGGCTATCTGTCTCCACAAATACCTCTACCTCTGCAAGACTCTCTGCCTCTGATGTCTCTGTTTCTACAATGCGTAATGCAATTTCTGCTTCGTTTGTTTCTAAAGCTTCAAGCCCATCTGATAAGGCTTCACTTCCTTTAGCAACAATATCCTTCTGTGTCTTCTCAATGGTTGCGGTAAAAATTCCGCTTTCACTGATTGCACTTGCTTCCATGTTGGATAAATCAACAATAATTCCTGCTGTAGCGTTTTTGTTCAATGCAACGCTTTGTGTTACATCCTTTGTGCCTTCTTCTGTGGAACCCGCAAATGCAGTGCATGTTAACATAACAAGAAATGCTGCCAATGTCATGCCTTCAAACACTTTTTTGTTTCGTTTCATAAAGAACCTCCAAGTGGTGTAATATCTGTAAAAAAATGTGCTCAATTTTTTCATTTTTATTCACATTTTTATTCAGAATTATTACATTTATTACAAAAATGTTACGAGCAGATAATAGCACAGTAATTTTATGTTGTCAAGTTCTGGTAATATAGTACCAGATTGTGTACGCAAAAAGATACAATTGCAAATTTTAAAAAACATTCGATATAACATCCATCAAAAGCTGTACATCCTCCTCTTTTGCCTGCTTTTTCTTCGCATCCGGCATTTGTGATGCGGACAGCTTTTGTGGTGCTTTTTCTGCTTCATCCGCAGCATCATCCTTGTCCGTTTCTGCTAAAATCACATCAAAATACCGATGAATCTTCTTACAGATGTTATGTACTTCCCGACGGGTACGCATCACCTGAATTAAGATAATCAATAAACATACAGCAACACTTCCTGCTACCATTCCCATAATCAGCAGCTGGTTTTCTCTAAAGTATAAAAGTACATCATTCCCAAACATACAAATGCCTCCTTTTTTCTTAGTCAGCATCATTATAAGAAAAAAGAAGGCATAAGAAAAGGGGATATGACCCTGTTTTCATCGCAAGTTTTACCATTTTTCGATAGCAGTTTCTACTATATATAATAGTTTTTCTTTATTCGACAAATTACGCATTTGTTTCCTCTTTTGGAACAATATAACCGGAAAAACATCCACCCATCTCTTTGTCCATACGCAAAAAACGATTGTTTGAAGAAAACATTACAATTTCATTAACCACCGTTGGTGCTGTCTTTTCATGTCGGTTACATATCCAGTAGATTCTTTCCTGTTCAGAAGAAAGCTTCAAAATCTCTGAATTCCAGTCATCCTTACTTCCACAGTTAGGAACTGTAACTGCCCGAATATGATTTCGCACAATCCAAAACTGATCCATAACCTCTGAAAAATATTTCTTTAAATTTACATTTCCAAGCAGCAGCGTACCAAATCTTGGATTATCCCAACGAACATCCTTGTGATGCTGCATAATATCATGATCCTTGTCATGCAGACAACGAATGGCACAGGTGCAGCAATTATCTTGTTTTTGGTGTATCCATGCTTCACATCTTTCTTTTCTGCTAAATTCCTTTTCCACCATAAAACTTTCATTATCTCTAGGCGACGCATATATCGGACCTTCATACATGGCAACTGTCGTCGCGGATGCCACACCAAAAGTCTGCATATATTTCTGAATCAATCGTTTCATCTGATGAACATAATCCTCTTTTTTGTCCTTATGACCAAAATATTCTCTGGTAAATTCAGATAATGTATGAATATCCAACCCATATACTCCAAACATAAAAAACCATTTATTTTCTATGATATACCCCGCCTTTACCACCGGCAGGGAATACCCCTCCATTTCCCGTATCATATGCAGAATTTCAGCATCTGCCGGTACAAAGTGGCTGCCGGATTCCAATTCCTCCGGTTCCCGATAAATACTCGTATTATTGCCATATAAAAATAGAATATCTTCAAGTCCTATATCCTTTAAAAATACATATGGATCCTGCAAAAAACGCACAATCTCCCTTGCACTCTCATCCCCTTCTGCAACATATTCTGTCATCACCAGTCGCTGTATAGGTGTTAAGTAAGGCAAGATTACCTTTTCTACTTCATGATTTTTTACAATATAAATCAGGCGTTTTATATACGATATGGTATATCCGCCAACCACTAAAATATCTACTCTTTGCGGTATCGTTTCTTTATCTGCTTCTACAAGCTTTGTCTTTTTAATCTTCATATTTCTATCATAATTACCTGTCATGTAAATAAAGTTTGTAGTTGTCTCTTTCGCTTTATCATAAATACAACCGGAATGAAACATTCCATCATCCAAATTTTCAAATAAATAACGAAAATATCTTGACCGCATACTTCTCTCCCCCTATGCGCATAATCTTTTTCTTTTGTGAGTATTCTTGACATTTAAAATCAAGGGTATAATATAATTAAATAAATACTAGTTCTTAGAACTAAGAAAGGCAACAGGTACAAAATATGAAAAAAATCGTCTTAACCGGCGGTGGTACTGCCGGTCATGTTACTCCAAATATAGCTTTACTTCCGAAACTGCGTGAGCTATCCTTTGACATTAGTTATATCGGCTCTTATCATGGTATCGAAAAAGACTTAATCGAAGCCGTAAATGTTCCTTATTATGGCATTTCTTCAGGAAAACTTCGCCGGTATTTAGATTTAAAAAATCTCTCAGACCCCTTCAAGGTCATAAAAGGCTTAGGACAGTCTATTCGACTTTTACGCAAATTAAAACCGGATATTGTATTTTCCAAAGGCGGCTTTGTTTCTGTTCCCGTAGTTTTAGCTGCTAAATTCTGTCATATTCCGGTCATTATTCACGAATCGGATATTACCCCCGGTCTTGCAAACAAAATTGCAATTCCTGCTGCCCAAAAGGTTTGCTGTAATTTCCCGGAAACCTTAAAATATCTGCCAGAGGGAAAAGCCGTTTTAACCGGTTCACCTATCCGTCAGGAGCTTTTATCCGGCGATGCCGTTCTTGCCAAAAACTACTGCCATTTTACCTCTGACAAACCGGTTCTTTTAGTCATCGGCGGAAGTACAGGTTCTAAGGTCATCAATGATGCTATCCGTGACCAGCTTCCTGTTTTATTAAAAGACTTTCAGATTATCCACCTTTGTGGAAAAGGAAATCTCAACGACACCCTTGTGGGGACAGACGGTTATGCACAGTTTGAATATGTAAGCCAGCAGCTCAAGGATATGTTTGCCCTTGCAGACATCGTCGTTTCCCGCGCCGGTGCTAATGCCATTTGTGAGCTTTTAGCTCTGCACAAACCAAATATTCTGATTCCTCTTTCCGCTGCTGCCAGCCGGGGAGACCAGATTTTAAATGCGAAATCCTTTAAAAAACAGGGTTTTTCCTATGTAATTGAAGAAGAAAACCTAACAAAAGATACTCTTCTTGATGGTATAAAAACCGTTTTCGAACAGAAAGAAGCTTATATTTCTGCCATGTCCGGCAGCGGACAGATGGATTCAATTTCAACGATTATCCAGTTAATTACAAAAGAAATTTCCTAGCAAATAAAAAGGAGCTGGCGCGTCAAAAAACGCGTCAGCTCCTTTGCTGTCACTCATTATTTACTTATTTAATTTTAAGGAAGAACAGATGTCCTTCATTTCTTCTTCTGTAAAAGTCTCATGTGACCAGGTCAGGATATCATCATTTTTCATATCTTTATATCTTGGAATCAAATGCAGGTGAAAATGAAATACAGTTTGACCAGCCACTTCGCCATTATTCTGCACCAAATTAAATCCATCACAGTTTAACACATCCGTCATATGAATTGCAAGTTTTTTTGCAATCTTCATTGCTTCTCCTGCTGTATCTGTGTCGATTTCATAAAGATTGGCATAATGCTCTTTGGGCAAAATAAGCGCATGCCCCTTTGCTGCCGGCGCAGCGTCTAAAATTACCTTGAATAAATCGTCCTCATAGATAGAATTTGTCGGAATTTCCCCCGAGGCAAGTTTACAAAAAATACAATTGGCATCTTTCATATTATTTTCTCCTTTTTTGTCAGAATTTGTTAGTAATTTTATATTGAAATACATATTTTGAAATGCTAAACTATTTCCATATTTATCGCATTTTAACATATTTTGGGAGGAATCGTTATGACAGTCGAAGATTATCAGCAAATCTTTCATGAAATCAAAAACAATATTACCTTTATCAGCAGTTCTCTGCAATTTGTAGAGAAAAAGCACCCCAAGGTCAAGGACTATTCTTCTTGGCACGATGCCATGGAAGAGGTAAATGCCCTAAAGAAAATGCTTGTAGATTTATCCTCTGCAAGACTCTGCGATACGATTAACTTTCAGCAGATTTCGGTACAGGATTTTTTAAACGATCTATGCCATTCCTGCAAAAATATATTTGAATCCCCGGATTTCTCTTATGAAATCCAATGCGAAAATACTCTTCCTGATATTCTTATTGATACAACCAGACTAAAACGGGCATTTTCAAATTTATTAAAAAATGCTTACGAAGCCATGGAAGAACAGGGAATTGTAACCATCCGCGCTTACAGCAAAGAAAACTTTGTGGTTTTCGAAATCATTGACACCGGCGGCGGTATTGAACCGGAATATTTATCTAAAATCTTTACTCCGTTTGAAACTACCAAAGAAAACGGCACAGGACTTGGTCTTTTGATTACCAAACAGATTGTACATGCACACAATGGTCAGATTACCATTGACTCCCGTCCGGGAGACGGCAGTACCTTTTCCGTTTTAATTCCCTGTGCATCTAACATCCTTTAATTCAGACGAAATCAAAGACGGTATCTAGCATACGAAGGATTTTGAAATTTCCTTTTGCCGTCATTTCTCCTGTCATGAATGCGCGTTGGAATGTGATTCTGCCATTTACAATGCCATTCATGACATCTGTACTTAGCTTAATATACACATCATAATTCTCTTCATTTCCATAATAACAGGTCATTTTATCATTTCTTACAGATAAATACAGCGGCTTTTGTTCTCCATCAATAACAAAAAGATACTCTGCCGCAAAATCCTGCTGCGGAACAAAATGCTGCTCTAATTCTTTGATATAGGATTCCTCTCCATCTACAGCATTCTTGCCTAAAATATCCTTAAACATAGACGCTAATTCTTCAATATCCTCTTTTTGCTTCTTTACATAACTGTCATCCGATACATATTTTGACAGCTGCTCACTTTCCTGTGGTGTCAAATCCATAGATTGTGTGCGCAAAACATTCTGCTTAATTGCCTGATTGCTGCTTGGCAATACTTTAATCTTCTGGGAAATGGAACGATAGAGATTCTCTGCCTTTTTCTCAATGATCAATGTATATTCTTTGTTCATTTCAAAATTTACCAGATCTTCCACATAGCCACAGAGTCCACTGCAAGGCTGCCCGCCGAGAATCTGCCATGCATTTTCTAAGGTCAGCACACCTTCTCTTTCACCATAGGTGGTAGACATAACAATCGGCTGCATATAAAGTGAACTCATAAGCTCCTTATCTCCATATAACCAGCAGGCATCTAAAAACTGCTGCATATAGCCTCCAATCCCCAGCCATTCCACTGTGGTCGCCAAAATAATACCATCTGCGTCCTTAAATGTATGCGGCAGGGTAGAAATCTCATGCTTATGCTCATAAATATTATATCTTTCAACGGTAACCCGAAGCTCTTTTAACACATCCTCCATCTTATTTAACACATATAAGGTAGGATCATCCAACAAACCTCTTCCTCCGTAGTATATATTAACCTTCATACTTTCCTCCATTTGTGAAGTTATCTTACAAACACCTTATTCTATAGTATATTTGCTTTTGTTCATAAAATCAATCTTTTTCAGTATCGCTAAAATACTTCCCACTACCAGTCCGCCAAGAATTCCGCCAATGTGTCCCCAGTTATCGACACCGCCTTCAACAAATCCAAAAAACAAACTAAATCCCAATAAAAACAAAAGCTCTATCGTCGTAAGTCCTTCCACCTTCCCACGATTCCATACTGCAAGTGCCACAAGTCCGCCAACAATGCCAAAGACAGAGCCAGAAGCTCCTGCAGTTACGCCAAGGTCGTCAAATTTGACCTCTGCCCACAAAGAAAGCAGACTTCCGGATAAACCGGATGACAGATACAATATACTAAATCCCAGCTTTCCTATAGCATGCTCCAAACGCATACCTAAGACCACCAGCATCAGCACATTATTCATCAGATGTTCTGCTCCAAAATGAAGAAATGTACAGGTAAATAACCTCCACCATTCATGATCTTCTATAATAAAAGGAGAGTAGGCCGCTCCCCTTTCTGCCATAAAATAAGCATCTGTCGTATCTCCTGACAGCTCTAACAGTATCCAGATAAAAATATTAATTCCCGCAAAGAGTATTGTCATCACAGGTATACTTCGCCTACTTTTTGTATAATCGTAACGATCTTCGATGTTTCCGTATTCCATATACTGCCTCATTTCTGTTTTTGCTCTTTATTATAAGACAAGTATATTTTTTTGCAAGTGTATCATACAAAACGATAGACCTCTTCTGCAAATTTAATTACATCATTTTTTTCTAAGCACACCTTTTCCTTATAATTTAGTAACTTTCCGTTTTTGTAGGTTCCATTGGTAGAATTCATATCCTCTAGATAGTAATTTTCTCCTTCTTTTGTAATTTTTGCATGTACACGGCTAACTGTGGATGAAACAATTACTCCATCCACTTCTTCCGGCTCTTTACCAATCAGATACTCCATCGACTGTATATTCATATTTTTCTGTGTCCCATTTCCCTCATAACGAAGCTCACCTAAAACTTCCTTTACTTCACTTCCAAGAAACACCGTTGGATAAACCGACTCTTCCTCTATATCCTCAGGTGTATAGACAAACGGTTCTTCTTTCTTTTTCTTTCTGCCAAATAGATGTCTTTTTTCTTTCCGCACCTTTTCCGGTGTATATTTTATTTCTTCTTCAACTGTTTCTCCGACATTTGGTACAGAAAACTCTTCATTTTCCTTTATACTTTCTTTACTATAAAGCAGTGCTATCAGTTCATCCAAGCAGACATTTTCCTTTTGACATCGTTCATAGATTTCATAGCATTTTTGTATATCTTCCTGACTGGTATGCTCCATATGCTGTAAGAAATATTCCATAAATCCGCGAAATGCATCCTCAAAGGATTTCTTTGCAAATGGCAGATAACAAAAATCTATTTTCTTTTCTTCAAAATCCATGAAAATATGAGAAGGCTCCAAAGAAATACCGTCCTCTTCTAAAAGATATTCTCCTATATTTTGTGTAGTTTGCTGTAAAGCATTTAGAAATCTTTCCAAAAATTTTCCATCTAGCTTGTGCACATTTACATAGCCTTCCAAATCATGTCTGCCGCTGATTTCATACCAGAAACTCATTCCCTGTTCATCGTTTTCTATCTGCATAGCAGCTAAACCTACTATTGTATTTTCCTTAAGCATCTGCAATTCATATCCACAGGGAATATCCTTTGCTCTGCAAATCATATAGCTTTTTCCCTGTATGCGTTTATATTCTGTCATTCTAATTTTATTTCCTCCCAAAGTTCTTCTGCCAGCTTTAGCTTTCGAATCGTATCTTCTGCAAATTCCTTCTGTTCTGCCACATAAACAGATGTATTTTTTACTTCAGCATATAAACTATATCCCGCATAAACCGGCAGCAATATAGCCAAAAATAAAAGTGGCATTAAAAGTGCTGCTTCTACCGTATAAGATGCTTCTAAACGCATATAACTCCTGCTCCCTTTCCTAATACCAAAAGTACATATCCCACAAACAAAAAAGGGACAAATGCCATGCGCTCATCCTTGCTTTTATGCCTTACCAGTAATTGATATATGCCCCATATACTTGCCAGACTAAAGGCTAAAAACATCAGACACAGATTTTCCCAAAATCCAAGATACAGCCCCGTAAGCATCAATACTACACCATCCCCCATACTAATCCTGCCTTTTGAAAGCTTGCTTAATAAAACAATCACTGTGCCGGATAACATTCCTGCCAACATACTGTATATACTCTCATTTCGGAATAAAAGATGCAGCAAAATACAAAGAATTGCCGAAAACAGGGTAATGGATACCGTAATCTTCTTTCTTTTTATATCTTCGATGCTATGCACACCCAAGGTTCCCAATAAAACATACGACTCAATCATAATATCTCCCTTCCACAACTACTGCAGGCATGTCTGTTTCCTACATTTTGCTTTCTCACTGCAATCACAGTTCGTTTTAAATCTCTACAGCTTATTTTTCCATGATAATGGTTTCCATAATCCGTAATGTAGACTATTTTGTACACCTTTTTTGTATTCATGCATTTGCTGCAGGCATAATACTTTTCACCGTTTTTATTTCTAAGCTTTTCTATCCTGTTTTTTGGGGCCGTTCTAACAGACAAGTCTAGATAACGGCAATTTTTATTCTGATGATAGGCTTCGCCATAGGGTGTAATATATACCAGTTCTTCCTTCTGTCCGGCTTCATAATCTCGTCCAATCCATTTGCGGCACTTTACTCTCTGACATAAGGAAATATTCCTTACACCAAAAAATCCCACCGGCAAAGGCAGATTATACTCTGCTTTCAAATCCACATATTCGCCGGACAAATCCGATTTTAATAATGAAATTCCCCATTTTCCGCCATCTATAAAATCTTCTGTTTCTTGATTTTTATACTTTGTCAAAAACATTGTCTTTGCTTCTATACATCCACTTGTCGGCAGCAACTCTTTTTGATACGAAATAATTGCCAATTCTCTTGCTGTTTCCATAAGGGCATTGCCCACCTCCTGCTGCACCTGCAGCACTCGAAAGAAAAACAGCAGTATTACCATAAAAGCAACAAAAAAAGGAATCACTACCACTGCTTCTACTGTGTACGAGCCCTCCATGCAGATACAGGCAGGTGTCTCCTTATTCACAGGCAAAGAGATTTTATGATATTTTTTTAGATTCTTTTTCAAAGAGACACCTCCCTGTATCTGCATAACTTCTGCCTGATTATTGATAAATGTATTCTGCTGTTTTCTTAAAACCATATCCACCAACAGTATCCTTTGCAAAAATGCCAAAAAATATTGTGTTTCCCACATATTCCGCCTCTATTTTAACCGCAGTCAGCATATAGTCCATACGACAATTCTGACATCCAGACTGCTCTCTTAATTTCTGTTCCATTAAGTCTAGCATACGGTATGCCATTGTTTTTTCTGTCCGGGTATATAAAAACACTTCCAGATAATCTTCATAGCTTAGTCCCTGTGTTTCTCCTTTATATTCCTGTGTCACCACAGAGGCAAGCCCGGATAAGCCGCTTTTCCAGCTTTCTGCTGTCTTTTTTAAAGGAATCTTTCCGCCGCAAAGCAATGCTTTTACATCCAATATACTTTCTGCATATGCCCATGCCGCCAAAATTCCCTGCTTCACTGCTGCAATCACCGCAGGATTTGCACTCCCTCCTGCCAAAGCAGTGGCTACAGATAATGCTTCTGCCTGTTTTACGGCATCTGTACGCAGATAGAGATAGTTTGCAGCCTCCCGCAATAATAAAATGTAATTTATGGTTTTTTTCAGATTTTTTTCATCACTGCTTTCGCCCCAAATTAAGTACTCTATCCCGTAGGATAACGCACCATCTTCTTTTGGCTCTATAAAATTACCGCCTAAGGACTTAAAGTATTCCTGAACTAAAATCCTCTCATACCAATCTATATCTGCTTTTTTCCATCCCGTCCCCTGTTTTTTCTTTCGATGTAACAGGGAGTTTTCCACATCCATCACTTTATCGGAGGCACTTTTTCCACTAGGAAGTACTATATTTAGGATATCTTGTCCACCAAATAGCGTAATATCCTCTAGAGGATTGCATTCTATTCCCTCCTCTTGGGATATATTTACATTTTGCTTTGCATTGACAATAGACTGCTCAATATCTACGGATTCCCCTTCTATGTACTTATTTTTCGTAATCCTGTCATAAATTTTTCTTGCCCCTTTCTTACCCAGACGACTTTTCATCAAATCTGCAATATATGCCATAAAAATTTGCCCATTATCGTCCGTCAGCAAGGTATATTCTGTAATCCTGACATCTCGCACACCCATACGATAGAAATTTATGCTTTTTTCTGTCGTATACTGCAAATTATCATATAAAAGTGCCTCTAATTCTTCCTCTCCTTGTCCTAGTGAAAATTCCTCATTTCCAAAACTCCCATCTAAGGCAAAAATATCGTATTCCTCAAGCAGCAGCGGCTGATAACCGGCACATAAGGATTCAGCGGCAGCATCTGTCCACTGATTGGCATCTGTATTCAAGCCTTCATACCGCACCGCTTCCACAAGCGCCAAAATCAGTGCTGCCACCACAACCATTGACAAACAAAAATAAATAGTAATCGTCGCTTCTAATCGCCTTCCTATCATTTGATTGCCTTTGCATTTTTCTCTACAGTTTGCATCAAATCTTCTACCAGCTTACTGATTTTTTCTCTAAAAATTACGACAACTCCAATCAAAACAACCAATACCAATATAACTTCTACTACACCATTTCCACTTTCCTCTTTTAAAAATTCCTGCCACTCTCTCATTTGTACATCCTCCTTTTACATAGAATAAATTGACAAAAATGCGGGAAAAATCACAATTCCCATTACAATAATAAGCATCAGCATCATAGGAAAAAGCAGCTTTGTTCCCGCTTCTTCACCCAGCCTTCTGGCTGTATTTTTTCGTTCAGCAAATACTCTGTCGGCCTCTTCATGCAATCTTTCTATCAATTCCCGATTTCCCATTTTTTGCTCGGACTGCAGCAAAGAAGCCAATTTTCGATAAGGCTGCAAATCACATCTTTCTGCAAACGCCTGATACGCCTGCTGTTTACTCATTCCATTATCTATTTCAAAAATCATTCGCTGTAATTCTTCATATGCATATCCTTTGCAAGGCTGATTCATTTTGCGGAAAGCTGTTAAAATATGCATTCCTGCGCCTAAAAGTAATGAAAGCTTACTGACAAACTCCGGATATTCTAATACTAAATGCGCTTTTCTTTTCTGCATTTTCTTTAATTCCTGTTCTCTTTGCACATAAAAAACCGTAATCGCTGCTAAGATTCCCAATACTAAAATTTCCAGATATTGATAAGATTTTGCCCTTTTCCAGGTAATCTTATTTCCTTCTATCTGCTCTGGCAGCATCACTGTTTCTGCTGTTTTTTCCTGCATGGCTATCTGTCTATTGATAGCTGCAAATAGCTGTTCCTGTTTAGTCTTAGTCCTTGGTACTAACCAAAAATAAAACTCATAAGTACCTTCACTTTCCCCGCAGCTTAGCTGTACATTTGCTTCTATAAGAACCTTTTCATCTCCGAGTGCCTCTTCATCTATAATGCCTGCGGAGGAAATATATTCCCCTGAAAATTCCCATTCTGCCATGACAAGTTCATTCTGATAGCTTTCCATTACTACAGGAGCTTTACTTATTTGCTCCAAAGAAGCATTTTCTCCACAAAAACTCTCTTCAATTTCTGCTATAGCAGCCTGAATCTTTTCCTGCTCCTCATCCCTGCTTAAAGCCTTTTCTTCTATGGATAAATTCATGGTATATTCCCTGTTTTCTTGGGGCAGATACATCTGCAGCTCGGTTTCTAATTCCCCTTCACCAGGTGCATTTCTATAGAGTTTTCCATCCTCTGCAAAGCTGCTTTTCTGATTATCTGTTATCCAACAAAACAAGCTCAAAATCGAAAAAACAAAAAAAAGCAAATAGGAATTTTTTATTTTTTTCCATACATTTTTCTTATGTAAAACTAACCAGCCTGCCAATAAAACTCCTACTATACCGCCGCAAACAATCATTCCTACACCTCAATTTCTACAATTTTTTGTGCCAGAAAAAATGCTGCTCCATAGAGTATCAATGCCACAGTCATTACACATACACCTAACACATTTCCGTAGAGCACAGAAATAAATTCGGGAGATGTCACACGGAAAAATAAAAGTATTCCCATAGGAATCACACACATAACCTTTTCTTCTAATGCCTTTTCTGCCATAACCATTTGAATTTCTTTTGAAATTTCTGCTTTATCGCAAATTCGATTTATCGTGGTCTGAATAATATGTAAAAAATCACCTCCACTGCGTTTTGCATAGCAAAAGACTTCAACAAAACTCTCAATATCTTCGCAATTACTATCTGCTGCAAAATCTCTTAGAATATTTTCTAAGGGTTCTTTTACATTTAGCCTTTTTTCCATCCCTTCCAACAAATTCACTACAATACTGCTCTCTCCATAAAGCTTCTTTAGTTCAATTTGTGCATTTAAAAAAGCTCTCTCCGGTGCATATCCTGTCTGCATACTATTTCCTACACTGTACATATATTCTTTAAATTCCTGCTGAATTTTCATATGCCGCTTTTTTTGTTTTTCTTTCTGCACCAGAATAACTACCATAGGAATTACCAATATTCCGCTAAGCATTCCAACCGGCGAATCGTAGAAAAGCCAAGCAATTCCTGCAGTTATGCCAAAGCTTACTCCCACAATAAGTCCTATATCTTTTACTATTAAAATCCTGCGGCTTCCCATTTTTCCCGATGCATAAGCTCGCCCACTTTTTCCCATCTTCCTTGTATTTTTCCTTCTTTCTCTGCTTCTTCCTTAAACCTGTAAATGACATTTAACTGAATTTCCTCTTTTTCAATACCTTTTAATTCAGCAATTTCTAAAACCTTTCGACTTCGATCCCGTAATCTTCCCAAATGTATAAAAATATCAATACCCGAAGCAATCTGTCCGCGAATAGCGGACACCGGCAAATCCATACCCATTAGCACCATGGTTTCAAGCCTGCGCAGCATATCTTTACTGCTGTTGGCATGCCCCGTTCCAAGACTTCCGGAATGTCCGGTATTATTGGCACTTAAAAGGTCTACTGCTTCTGCTCCGCGGCATTCGCCGACAATCAGCCTTGAAGGGCGCATTCTCAACGCAGTTTTTATCAAATCCCGAATTTCAATAGGCACCACACCTGCAAAGCCTGCCTGTCTGGTTTCTAACCGTACAAGGTTCGAAATTCCCTGTAATTGCAGCTCCGCAGAATCTTCAATTGTAATCACCCGCTCTCCTTTGGGAATAAATTCTGAAAGCGCATTTAAAAAGGTGGTTTTTCCAGAACCTGTTCCACCGGAAACAAACAGATTATATCCCGCTTTTACCAGCTTCTCTAAAAACTCTGCCATTTCCTCGGATAAACTACCATACTGCATTAATCTTTTCATAGACATTGGCTCTTTAGAAAAACGGCGAATAGATACGGCTGCTCCATCAATTGCAATGGGACTTAATACAATATTGACTCTTGAACCATCTGACAATCTGGTATCTACAATCGGAGAAGCTTCATTGACCATACGATTTCCTACAGCACAGATAGATTGAATTAAATCTAACAATTCCTCATTGTCGGAAAAGGTCTTTTCATAACGATAAAGTTCGCCATTTTTCTCATAAAAGATATTATCTGCTCCATTAATCATAATCTCTGTTATCTGTTCATCCTCTATCAATTCCTGCAATACACCATATTTACGAAAAGAATAAAATAAAGACTGGGCTATTTCCTTTCGCTTCTCAAAGGAAAGCAAACGATTCTTATCCACTACAGATAATTCCTGTTCGATACTCTCTAGCAATTCTTCATCTGTCAATTCTTTTGTATTATCCATTTTCTTAAGTACCGTTTCCTTAATTTTCAGATATAGATTTCTTTCACTCAATTTCTCTTTTGCCATATAAATACCCCCGTATATAGTCTCCCATTTCTCCATACAAACTGCTGTCTAAAGGGTTTGGTATCTCTCTGCATGCTAACTTATCCGGCAATACCAGCTTTTGCATCCGTGCAGCCCCGTAGGTCGTTTCCTTTGTCAGATATTCTTCAAATTCTTCCATACGGCAATGATTGATTTTTCCGCTTTTTCCAAGACAATATAACCGTTCCAAAACAGATAATGTCTCTGCGAAGCCCAAAAAAACCATTCCAAAATCAATAATGACCACATCATAACCACTTTGATGCTTTAGGGAGAAGAATAATTTTTCATATAACGCTCTGGGAATTTCTGAAAGATGTTCGGGATTTACGGCTGGCGGAATATAATCAAAATTTGCATATGTCTGTCGGATACTGTGAAGCCCCATAGTAAAATTGTGCTCCATCTCCAGCATGCCATAAAGCAAATCTCCGATATCCTTTTCTGCCACAGCCTCTGTCAAAGAATAGAACCCACTGTGTTCCATAAGATTAATATATAAGACCTTTTCCTGTTCACCAAGCAGCCTTGCCATTGTCATGGAAAAGAGCATCTGATTGCCCACATGAACTGGTGAATATACGCCAATAAGTCTTGCATCCTTGGGAAAAATCCTCTTTGGTGCTCTTTTATGCTGCTGCCAAAGCAACGCCGAAATTTGTCTGAACAGTCGCTCTGCGGACTGATACTTTGCCACTGAAAAAACTCCTTCTGCCTGTGCCGGAACCCAGCCTTCATGCAGCAAAATCACCTTTGTCCCAGAGCATTTTTCCAAATCTTTTTCCCACAACTCTCCGGTTACCAGCAAGGCATCAAACCTCTCTTTGCTGTTCAAATACTCTTCTTTGCTGCCAAAACCATACACCAAAAAAAACTGTTCTTTTTTCCGTAGTAAATATGCCCGCAGTCTTGCTAAATATTTTTTGTCTTTGTCTAAAACTGCTATTTTTAAATGAATCACCCAATACCTCCTTATCTTGCCGCAGGAAAATACAGTGCACCGATTACACCAAAGAGTATGGGAACAGAAAAAGCAAATTTCCATGTTTCTGCTTCTTCTAAAGGTATGTAGGATGATACTTCTTTATTTTTGAAGAGAGTATAAAGGTAGTGAACCGCATGTATTAAATGCAAACGCCAATTTTTACGAAATACCAGACAAAAGCCTGCACCTATTCCACTTGCTAAAAAACCTATCATCATACATCTGTATAATTCCTGAATTGTAAGTATACTGCCTATCATGGAAAATAGTTTGATATCGCCTGCCCCAAGGACACGCATTTGAAATAAAAGATATAAAAGAATTACAGGAACGGATATGTTCCTGAGAAAATAATACACGCCAGAAATCTGGTATTCTATCAACTGAACAAAGAATCCAATCATACATCCTGCCGCGATTAGCCGGTTGGAAATCTTTCCAGACCGAATATCCTGCGCTACTGCTATAATCAAAAGACAAAACAGCAGCATATGCTTTACGCTTCCAATACATCACCTCGCTTGTCTTTGTAGATTGGATTATAGGACTTTGTGTTTTATTTGTCCAGAGGTTTCTGACAAGTTTTTGAATTTTGTGAAATTGTCACAATATATTGTAAAACAAAATTCCATAAAGCAGCCCCAGCCCGCCTGTACCAAGGCTTCCCACTGTCAAAACACTTATTGGATTTATCCCTACTGCATGGGAAATTCCCATCTGTGCCAACACCATATTAATGCTATAAATAGCAATAACGCCTAAAATACTCCTTACCACAAAATTTAAAAGAATTTCCGCCTTTTGCCGCAAAACACCAATCAGCAATACTAATACACAGATACCAATGACTGCTAACATACCGTTTTTCATATCCATATTTTTGTCCGCTATGTTTTCTTGGTACAATATATACTTTTTTCCAAAAAATATACCTTTTTTTGTATACTCTTCAAATTTTTGACTATAATTTAAGTAACAGTTTTTAATTTATAGTTTTAAGGAAAGCGGGGCTATTATGAAACGATTTCTCAAGGACAGTGTTTTAGGTGATAAACGCTATGCTCTACTATTAGCAGATTTAGACCAGACAAAAAACGATTTGGATTCTGCTTATACCAATCTTTCAAATGTGATTGAGCCGGATTTGATTGACTGTTATATTTATGAGGTCAAATCTGCACAAATGCGTTACAAATTCTTACTTAGCCGGATAAAACAAATAGAGGATTCTTATGCAAAGAATCCTCTGGAAGTTTCAAGTTCCTGAAATGTTTCTGTTAAATTATTTTTCCCGTAGGTCATACCTGCATACACCTGCTGGGTATTTTTCATCAGGGGTTCTGAATGATCCTGTTTTGCAGCCTCTACAAAGGCTTCATACAGTTGATAAAGAACCCTTCTCGCATCTTCTACTTCTTTTAGGCGGTTTTTTATAACCGCCTTTGCCATGGATTCTTTTGCAAAAACATAGAGTGAATACAGATCTTTGGCTATATCATAACGAAAGCTCAATGCCTTTATCAGTTCATCCACTGCCTTTTCTGCTTTTTTAAGCGCAAGCTTAAAACCCTCATAATTATGCACGGCATAAGACTCTTTCGCATCCTCCATATAGGCAAAAAGAATATCATAAATAATGACTATCATCTCACCTTTATTACACTGACTGATTCGTCTGGTAAAATCCTTAATCTGCTCTTCTTTCATGCTGTTTTACTCCTACTGTAATAACTGCAATACCATCTGTGGAACATCATTTGCCTGTGCAAGTACAGAAGTTCCTGCCTGACTCAACACATTGTATTTTGTATATTCTGTCATTTCTTCTGCCATATCCACATCCTGAATTCTGGAAATAGCTGCTGTCATATCTTCTTCGGATGCATCTAAGCTGTCTACGGCATACTCTAAACGATTCTGGCATGCACCCATAGCAGAACGGGCTGATGATGCTTTTTCAATGGCTTTGTCCAAAACAGATATTGCATATCCGCCGCCATCAACCTTTGTAACATCTACTCTGTCCAAATACAAGGTATCGCAGGAAATCTCCGGAATCTTCACCTTCATAGTCTGATCCTCATTAGCACCAATCTGTAAGGTAAGTCTTCCAATATCTGTAACTTCAATATCCAATGCTCCCGTATATCCGGCATCTACCATGAAATCCATCTCAAAACCTGCAACATCTGTGACAGTTATACGATTACCATCTGTGATAACTGTTGCCTGTGAATCAAATGAAGTGGAATGATCAATTTCAATTTCCATATCTACACCATAAACCGGCGCACTTGTAGTTAAACCAAGGAAATTTTTAATCTCATCATTGCTGCATTTGATATCAATGCCTGCATCACTGCCATAGTTGTAGGTTGTAAATTCAAGTGTATCACCAAATTCATAATCTTCCACACTTGCACCACCTGTAGATACAAGCTGTATATTTCCAAGCTCAGCTGTTTCTCTTAATTTTGTATATACTGCAGAAGCATCCTCGCCCTGATAAATGGTTACTTCCATACCATTAATGGATACTGTTCCCTCTGGAATAGTTCCTGTCTGCGTAGCGGAAGATATGGTTGCCTGTGTTGCCGCAGATGTAATATTTAAGCCATATTTTCCCGGATTTACTGCCTCTGATACAGACATACGGGAAACACCGTCTGCGTATACACGGATATCTGAGCTACCGTCTAATAATTTCTTTGTATTGTATTCTGTATCAGTAGAAATACGATCTACCTCTTCTTTTAAAGAATCAATTTCCTGCTGAATGGCTTCTCTATCCTGTAAGGTATTTGTATCTGTCGCTGCCTGTACAGCCAATTCACGCATTCTCTGTAAAATACTGGTCACTTCACCAAGGGCTGTGTCTGCAATCTGAATTACACTGATACCGTTAGACGCATTCTGTGACGCCTGTGCCAGACCGTCAATCTGTGCCTGCATTTTATTTCCAATCGCCATTCCTGCCGGATCATCCTTGGCACTGTTAATTTTAAGACCTGAAGATAATCTTTCCATAGAGCTTGCAAGACCACTTTCTGTACGAAGTAACTGTGCATTTGTAACAACTGCCATCATATTGTGATTAATTTTCATATTCTGTACCTTCCTCTTCTTTGTAACTTCTGTGTATGAAATTTCTCAGCATCCATGCCGTATCGTACTTCCTTGTATTCTATAAATATTCCTGTTTTTTATATCGGTTTAAAATTCCAGTTCCTTAACAACCTCCAAAAAGCTCTTTGCTATTTTGTATAATCTTGCAGTCTGCACCTCATATTCTTCGCCCTCTTTTGTATCTGTATTTTGCTCCGCTACAGAATTCTGTGAAAACCGTGCAAAATCCAGATGCTTTTCATAGGCAAAATTCAAATGACATTCTTCGCCAAAGGCTTCTGCCAACCGACCCTTGAAATATTCCAATCGTTCTTTCATTGCCGGACTGTCTGCTGCCACAAGACCATCCATACCTTCTTCTTTAGCTGAAATACAGGCTGCTACCTTTCCTGCTTTTGAAGTTTCAAACATAATTTCTACCATACCTTTGTACTTCTTACCGCGGACAATCTTTAAGGACATTCCTGTCACTTCATCCCCCACCATTACCGGAATGGTATAATTTTCTTCCTCAGCCATTCTTCCTGCAATAGAAATCTGTGTATTCATCAGCTTTAATTCGCGAATATCCATACTGGTAATATGCTCTTTGTCCGCAATCATGGTCTTCATGACATTTTCTGCTGTTTCTGCCAATACTTCCTGCGCAGCTGCCATTTCCTTTGGTGTTTTTAAAGCGTGGACAAACCGCTGTAAAATTTCTTCCTGAATTGCTGCAAAATCCACTTCTTCTCCAGAGAATACTTCTTCACTGTTAAACAACTGGGAAAACACCTGATTTCGCTTACTTACCAGACGATTCGCTGCTAAAACATTGTTTACTGTATTTGGCAATTCATAGCGTTCTAACAGACGATATACCTCTTCATCCGCATCTGCTGCCTGCTGAATTTCAGATAACTGATACCTTACATATGCATTATCTGTTTCCTGCTCCTGTGCCGTCATTTCTTTTGCATAATCTTCTAATGCGGCTTTTAACTGCTCCGGTGTATAATTCTCCCAGTCAGAGCTTTCTAATAATTTTTCCAATGTATTCGGTGTCAGTGTTTCCATGACATCCTTCATACAATTATTCTGATAAGCAGTTTCTATCTGCTCTGTAATAGATTTAAAGCCAGCTTCCGACTGATCTACTCCTGCAAATTCATCGTCTACTGTATAATCCATACCACTCTTTTTGGCACTTCTAACAGCTGTTAAAAGGTTTCGCATAGTAAGCTGTGCACCCTGACTGATTAATGCACCAATGGCTGCTCCGTCTGTTTTTTCAATCTGATGCAGCAATCTGTAAATACCTATGTAGGATTCTCTTTCCTCCTGTGAAATACCATGGTTCTGTTCTAGCTTCCACAAATATTCGCTGAATCTCTCCCCCTCTGCATCCATATTTTCAGAGCGTATCGCTTCTGCCTGCTGATTCAACACATCTAAATTCATATCTAAAGGATTAATGCCCTCACGAATCATTTCCCGGACAGTTGCCGGTGTAAGATTGGCAAAGGTACGCTGTACTCTTTCATCAGCATGTTTCATTGTCATGATAGCTTCTTCGGTAATATCCAGACTATTATAGGCAAGAATTCGTACTGCTCTTTGGTTTTCTTCACTAATCTCTAAGCCAAGATCAGTTAAAATATCATCCACATTGGCAAATGCCTTCTGAATATTATCCCCTAGGTCACTTCTTGGCGCTGTCATTAAAGCTTCATAGCTTTCTCCCGCCTTGGTAAAGGTATCCTGTAATACCTGTCCGGCTTCATGAAGGCCTCTTACTGTATCTAAATTGTAGCCACGCATACCTAGTACATATGCCGGCATTTGTTTTAAATCAGATACCTTCTGTGTAGTTTCTTCAAAAAGTGCGCCTGCTGACTCACCGACTAATTTTGTATAAAATGTATTTTCCTGCTCCTTTAGTTGCTCTACAAGGGCTTCTAAAGGCTTAGTATCTATAGTAATTCCCTGCTTTAAGAGCGCACGATTTGCTTCCGTTGTCATAGCAAGGCGTGTTTCTTCTAATACTCTTTTTGCAGTTAAAAATGCCAGTTCCTTTGAGGTTATCACCGTATTTTCTGCTGCATCTGTACCGACTGTAGTGCTTGATTCTATAACAGCTTTTGCATCTGTTAAATCAATGACACCCTGCTGACGAAGCTTTGCTGTCTGCTCTAAGCTTTCTACGGTAATCTCCATATTGTTAGAAACTAAATACGCAATGTCCTCGTCTGCTGCATCTGTTACTACCTGTACCGCATGCTCTGCCTGCGCAGTCAAAGTATACTCCTGCAAAAGCATTGCATCTGCAGGACGATCACCTTCTGCTACTGCAAGAGCAATCGCATCCGCAATCTGTGTATTCTCTGCCGGAAGCTGTAATCCACGAAGCTTCTGCATATAGGAAAAGTTATCCACAGTATATGGAATTTCGCTCTGAATCATCCACTGACTGGCTTCTATTGTCTTTGCATTTACCTCTGCTCCTGCTGCTGTAATTACCTGTTCTATCTGTACCTGTAAGGCTGTAAAATCTATTTGTACATCTTCTGCCATCACATAAGATGCGCTGCCAGAGTACTCGGCTTTATATAAATTAGACACACTTGGCATCAAATGGTTATCCAGCATATATTTAATCGCCCCATCGGATAATGGCTGCAATTCAGCGGCTAACTGATACGCATCCATACCCTCGGACATATTCTTTTCTGTTACAGGAATATCTGCCGCCTGAAAGCTTTTTTGCAGCTGATTGGCTGATGCAATGCTTCCCGTTATCATTTCTAACTGCTCTTTGGAAAGACCATCTGCCATTTTAGATACATCTACGCCTGCTTTTGCTAACTGCACTTTTATCTTATCCACAACCGTTGTGATGGTATGGCTGTCCATATCATCAACATCTAAATACCCATCCTCCTGTAATTTACGGTAATCCTCTTCACTTAAAGTATTTGCCAGTACAGACATTTGATCTTTTCTCTCTGCTGCACTTAACTGTCCTGCCATTTTTTCTTGAAATTCTTCTACTGCACTTTTCGCTGTAACCTCGTCCTTGTCATAGCCAATCTGTCCCATTCGAAAAGTATGCTCAATGTCTCCTGTTTTTTTACCTTTGACAATATCAGAAAACTCTGTGGTTATCCGGGCTTTCTCAAAGGGATTTTCCTTTTGTAATGTTTTTTCTAATAAGCTTCCTGCTTCTATTTTCATATCCGTACCTCAATTCTTCCTTGTGTAGGTATAAGTTTTCGCTATTTATTATGTCGGTTGTTTTTGTAAAAAAATAAAGGGGGGATTCCGATTTGTCGGTGGGGGATTGTAGTGGCTGGGTTTCCGTCTGGGCTGAGGGGGTATTTGCCTGCCTAGGGGCTTGCATATGCTCAGATTACAGAGATAAGAATTCCTAAGTATTTCCGAAACTTTTGTGATAACGAACGCTACCACTCCAGACACGACTTCCATGTCGTGGCTAGAGTTTTTTCGCGCATCCATGCGCGAAAATAGCTGTCTATTGCAGGAAATACTAAGGAATTCTAATCTCTTCCCTATTCGCATATGCAAGCCCCTAAGCAGGCAAACACCCCCTCAACCCAGACTACAACTGAGAAATGTCTCTACAAACACCGCCAACAAATCTTCATAATGTAAAATGGCGCCAACCGGCGCCATTTTACAGGGTGGAGAATTTGGGGTTAAATTATTTTTCAATACAGTAAATTGTCATAAGTGTGGGTATAGGTATAAAACGGTGCATTTGGAAGCAAGTTAGATTCTCTTAATATTCTTTTTATCCTTAGGGACAAATTGCCCGGATGGCAATTTGAAGCGAGAGCGAAATGGATTTCGCGTTCGAGCTGCTCCCGTTCGTTACCAATAGTTTTCAAAAGAATATTTAGAGAATCTTACTTGCGGACAACGCACCGTTTTATACCTATACCCACACTTATGACTCACTACCTAAATCAAAAATTTCATCCCACAATTTGGAATTAATATTTAAAGACAGCCACCCCATACGCCGGCAACGGATAAGCAAACGAAAATGGTCTGCCATCACATTCTGATTTTTCTGCTTTATAGCTTACCGGACGATCCGTTTCTGTACCTCCAAACTTCACATCATGGCTATTCAAAATCAAACGATAGCTCTTGCGTTTTGGCACACCTACACGATAATCATCCCTTGCCACAGGAGTAAAATTACATACAAAGAGCAAATTATTTTTTCCATCCTTACTCTTACGCACAAAACTGAAAATGCTGCGGTCTCCATCATTCGCATTAATCCATTCAAAGCCTTCCCATGTATGATCTAGCTGATGCATAGCCGGATATTTTTTGTACATATGCAAAAGTTCTTTTACAAAATCCTGTATATGCTTATGACTAGGATTATCTAATAAAAACCATTCTAGCTCTGTCTTTTCGCTCCACTCATGCTGCTGGGCAAATTCCTGTCCCATGAAAAGAAGCTTTTTGCCCGGATGACCCATCATAAAGGCATATCCTACCTTTAAATTGGAGAATTTATCTTCGCCTAATCCCGGCATCTTATTTAACATAGAGCATTTTAAGTGTACTACCTCATCATGGGAAAGTACTAAAATGTATTTTTCACTGCCATTATAGGACATGGCAAAGGTCATTTTGTTATGATTATGTTTACGGAAATATGGGTCTAACTTCATGTAATCCAAAAAGTCATGCATCCATCCCATGTTCCATTTTAAAGAGAAGTTCAAACCGCCATCTTCTGCAGGTCCGGTTACCATTGGCCACGCGGTAGATTCTTCTGCAATCATCACAGCCCCCGGATTACGACCTGTAATTAAGGTATTGATATGTCGGAAAAATTCAATTGCTTCTAAATTCTTGTTCTCACCATATTCATTGGCTACCCACTGACCATCCTGCTTACCGTAGTCTAAATACAGCATGGATGCAACCGCATCTACACGAAGTCCATCAATATGATAATGCTCTACCCACATCAAAGCACTTCCTATCAGGAAGTTTTTCACCTGATTATTACCATAATCAAAAATCTTAGTTCCCCAGTCAGGATGCTCTCCCTTTCTAGGATCAGCATATTCATATAAAGCCTGTCCGTCAAAATCTGCCAATCCGTGGGCATCTCTTGGGAAATGTGCCGGTACCCAGTCTAAAATAACACCAATGTTATTTTTATGGAAATAATTAATCATCCATGCAAAATCCTCCGGTGTACCATAACGGGAAGTCGGTGCGTAGTAGCCGGTCACCTGATATCCCCATGAACCGTCAAATGGATATTCAGAAATTCCCATCAGCTCTACATGGGTATATCCCATCATTTTTACATATTTACAAAGTGCTTTTGCAAACTCTCTATATGTATAAAATCCGGTATCTTCTTCGTATCCTGGATGGCGCATCCATGAACCCGGATGAACCTCATAAATACTCATTGGCTGTTCATCCATTGTTCCTAGCTCTGCACGCTTTTTCATCCATGCATCATCGCTCCATTTAAAATGCTCAATATCTGTAATTCTCGATGCTGTTCCCGGTCTCATTTCTGCATAATTCGCATAAGGATCGGCTTTATAAAGCTTTCTGCCATCCGGTGTTTCAATTAAATACTTGTATAAGCTTCCTGTGCCAAGTCCCGGTATAAATAATTCATAAATTCCTGACTCTTCCGGCTCTAAGCGCTTCATTTCATGCTTAGTTTCATCCCAATCATTAAACTCACCAATCACAAATACTTTTTCTGCATGAGGCGCATATACAGCAAAGCATATGCCCTTTTTATTCCTTCGAACCTGTGGATGTGCACCTAATTTCTTATAAATATCGTAATGTGTTGCTGTTCCAAATAAATACATATCCAGTTCTGAAAAATTACCCATACTGTTACCCTCCGATATTTTATTTATTCTTCAAAATCCTTCTCCCGCAGAAGAATGTAATCATTATCTGCGTATCTTCTGGATGTAAGAATCGAAAAAGCCCTCTGAATAGATTTTTTCTCCGCCCTCTCAATAGCTTCGTCGATAATCGCTTTTACTTCTGTCAGCGTTGTCGCATGATCTAGTCTTTGTATATTGCTAATTCTATTGTACAACGCTAAAATACCTACTTCATCAATTTCATACTTATTGTCATTCGCATAAGCTCTTCCAAATGCCACTAATTCATCACTGGTAAATACCGGAATCGTGATTTTTTCCGTAAACTTTCTGGCAAATCCTTCATCCAGTCCCAATGCCTGATTTAATCCGGCTCTGGTATCTTCCATAATGACTAATACCCCGCTGGTATCATTTTCTAACAGCAAGGAAAGCCTTACTGCTGTTTCTCGATTAAGGTTACCTGCGTTTTCTATAATTAGAAATCCGCCTGCCATTTTCTTTAGCAGCTCTGCAACATCCTTTTGATTCAGAATTTCTGCATCGATTGTTCCGGCTTTGCTGTTTGGCTTTTTCAACTCTATCCGCAGTGCCTTAATCAATGCTGTCGCAAGAACTGTCTTTCCACAGCCTCTTCCCCCTTGGATAAGAATATTTCCTCTAGAAGCGGTTTTTCCGTATTCTAAACGATCTGCTGCTTCGGAAAGTGCCTGACAGATTTGCTTTTCCATACCATCTACAGGAACGAAATAAGAGAATATAGCTTTCTGCGTTTCGCTTAAACGCGTAATGCCCGGTCTTCTGCGAATTTCCAGCTCAGCTTCCTCTAATGCCTGTTCTATCATCTTAGGCTTAATTTCTTTTGTATTCTGTTTTCCAATGAAAACCTTTTCTTCTTCAATCTCTTGCGATACCGTAATTTCCTCCGGTATTACAATATTTTCCGGCATCGTAATCTCTTCCGGCATTACCACATCTTCCGGCAGCGCAACCTCTTCCGGTATTACCACATCTTCCGGCATCGTAATCTCTTCCGGTATTACCACATCTTCCGGCGTCGCAATCTCCTCTGGTATCACGATATCTTCCGGAAGAATCTGTTCAGGTGCCATAATACAGGCTTCCTGCAATATCTCTGTTTCTAAATCGGCAATTTCCGGCAGCTTTTCTACCTTTTTTGCCAATTCCTCTTTGGTAATCGGTGCTGTTACCGGACGCCTTATACCAATCTGTTCATTAAAGCTTGGTTTTGCCAATTTGATTCTGCGAAGAAGCTCATGCTCATCCTCCCCGCCTTCTTCCTGCAACTTTTCAATCTGCTGCTGCAAAGCATCATTGACACCAGCCACTAATCTTCCTGCTTTTTCCTCGCTGGAAATGGCTTCTTCTAAGGATTCTTCTCCTCTCAATAAATCAGTTGGTGAAAAACCGAGATTTAACTTCTCGTTAATTTCCACAAGCCACTCCATGATATCTCCGGCTTCCTGAAGTGCCATTGCTTTTTCAGATTCTAACTTCTTCTGCTCTGCCATCTGCATGGCTATTTCCATAGCCCTTTGGGTCTTACGCCATTCGCCAAGCACTTCCTCCATGTTCATCTGCCCTTGAACCTGAGGCTCTTGCGCCTGCTCTTTAACTAAGATACTAATCTGACCATCCCTGTCCTCTGCTAAAAGCTCTTTGAAATCACTCTTGATGGCTTCGTTGATTTCACGCTCTTTTTCCATTTTTTCCAACTGTATCTCTGCGGTTCTCTGCTCTAGCTGCACCTGATAATAAGGAACCTCTTCCACCATTTTTTTGATGCTGTCCATAGTCTCTGCAACTGTTTCTCTCTTAGTTGCCTCCATAATCTGCTGCATACTTTTTGCCAGCTCTTCCTGCAGATTTACTGTATTAAACTTCTCGACATTTTCTCTGACTACCGGAATCTGTACGGTTTCTCCTACTTCCTCCGTAGATGGATATACTTCTTTTACACCATCTTTGCGCTTCTTGAAAATACGATATTTATCCTCCTGCGACGGATTTAACGGACGATGCAGCATTTTTAACTCCAATGCCCGTTCTACATAAATACCCTCACCAAACCATACAAACAACTCATCACAGGTATCTATACACTTTTCATGTTCTCCTGCCTGATGGTATAGATATGCTAATTCATACAGCCATTCTTCGCTGTATTCCGCATCCCTGAAATCTTCAAGAATATTGATTAATGTACGAATATTTGCCCCTTTTGCTTTACTGATTTTATAGCGAAGCACATATTTTAAATTATCATTTGGTGCAACATCTACAAATTCATCATAGTACTCTTCCGCATCGTCAAAAGCCTTCATTTTGACAGAAAGCTCTGCCAAACGATAAATAATCATTCTGCCAATCGGTGAACGATCAAATGCCATCAATAAAACATCCCTTGCATCATCATATCGTTCCACCATAGTATAGATATCTCCAACCTTCATCAAAAGGTTGATATTCTTCACCTTACGCCAATTGATAGAATCTGCAATTTCTGCTGCAGTGACATAATCTTTCGCTGCTGCTAAAGCTTTCATTTCATCCAATTTTATTTTAAATTCATACTTATCCACTTCTGTCACCTCGAAAAATCGCACAATTTGCTACATTTAAGTGTATCATATGCAACCTGCATATGTCAAAAACTATTCCATTGGCTTTTGCTGGCAAAAAACAAGGCTGCGCACAAATATGTACCGCAGCCCATTGTTTTTATACTCTGTTATAATTAATTAAACAGCCTTTTAAGATAATGCTTCTTTCATCATCAGTCATTTCACCAAGCTTTAATGCAAATTCTTTTAATTCGCCATCTTTGTAAACAAATGCTTTGATATCCGTTGCTTTCTCTTCAACTGCTTTTTTAATCTCCGGAAGGAAGAGATAATCTCCATTTGCAAATGGCAGCTCACCTTCTTCGATTAATAATGGAAGCATACCCCAGTTGATTAAGTTGGAACGATATCTTTTGGTTGCATATTCGTTGGCAATATTCGCCCAACCACCTAATACCTTCTGACAGGAAGCTGCCTGTTCACGGGCAGAACCATCACCTGGTTTTACGGCAAAAATTGTACTTCCAACACCTACAGTTTTACGGCTTATTCCATCAAACTGTGCTTTGATGGCATCCATAACCGGTTTCATTTCAGGTACTGCTTCGCATGGACACTGATCTGCTTCAATCGCTTTCTGTGCCTTCTGGATTTCCTTTGCCTTGCCTACATAAGAAGGATCTTTTCTGGAGAGTGTAAATTCTGCCAGTCCTAACGGGTTAGAACGGAAGGAAGATGTCTCTCCGGACGGAATTAATTCGTCTGTTGTAGTAACCGGATCATGAATTTCAGAAACTACTTTTAATACCATATGTTCTGGCAATGCGCTCATTTTTGGCCAGTCCTTGATGTTTGGTCCAAACTGGATTTCTACAGATGGATCTGCAACACCCTTGCTGTCAAATACGCGGTTTGCATAAATATTGCTGTCAAAGAAGTATTTTGGCTTGCTGAATTCTACATCAATGTCTGTTGCTGCTGTTAAATATCCCTTATTTGCTGCTGTTGCTGCAATGGAACGGGCATCCATAAGTGCCACAGAAGCCACCTGTCCATTCTGTACCTTAGAACCTTCACGATTCGGGAAATTTCTGGTAGAGTGACGGATAGAGAATGCGTTATTAGCAGGTGTATCTCCAGCACCAAAGCATGGTCCACAGAATGCTGTTTTAAGCACTGCACCTGTCTGCATCAATGTTGCAGCCGCACCATTTCTGATTAATTCCATATAAACAGGCATACTCGCAGGATATACACTCAGTGTAAATTCATCCGGTCCAATGGAAGCTCCCTCTAAGATGTCTGCTGCATCACAGATATTTTCAAATCCACCACCGGCACATCCGGCAATAATACCCTGATCTACATATAATCTGCCGTTTCTTACCTTGCTCTTTAAGTCAAGATCTACTGCTCCATCAAAGCTTACCTGTGCGCGCTTCTCGCAGTCATCTAAAATATCCATTAAGTTTGCGTTTAATTCATCAATAGTATAAGTGTTGCTTGGATGGAATGGCATAGCAATCATTGGACGAATAGTACTTAAATCGATCTCAATCATTCCATCGTAGTAAGCCACCTGACCCGGATTTAATTCCTTGTAATCACCTTTTCTTCCATGAATTTCATAGAATTCTTCTACCTTAGCATCTGTTTTCCAGATAGAGGACAGACAGGTTGTCTCTGTGGTCATTACATCCACACCGATACGAGTATCTACACTCAAATTAGATACACCAGGTCCTACGAATTCCATAACCTTATTCTTTACATAGCCATTTGCAAATACTTCTCCGATAATTGCAAGAGCGATATCCTGAGGACCTACGCCTTTGATTGGCTTTCCTGTTAAATATACACCAACAACGCCCGGCATATTAATATCATAGGTCTGGCTTAGTAACTGTTTTACTAATTCAGGTCCGCCTTCACCCATAGCCATAGTACCTAACGCACCATAACGAGTATGAGAGTCAGAACCTAAAATCATTTTTCCGCCGCCAGCTAACATTTCTCTTGCAAACTGGTGAATAACTGCCTGATGAGGTGGTACATAAACACCGCCGTATTTCTTCGCACAAGTAAGACCAAACATATGATCATCCTCATTGATAGTTCCACCTACTGCACAAAGGCTGTTATGACAGTTGGTAAGTACATAAGGAATCGGAAATTTCTCTAATCCTGATGCTCTTGCTGTCTGGATAATTCCTACGAAAGTGATATCGTGGGAAGTTAATTTATCAAATTTAATCTGTAATTTTTCCATGTTGCCGGAAGTATTGTGTGATTCTAAAATACCATAGGCAATTGTATTTTTTGCAGCTTCTTCCTTTGTAATATTTACGCCGGTTTTGCTTGCAATTGCTTCTTTTGCAGAAGCACTATCTTCAATCAACTCTGTTCCGTTTACAAGGTAAACGCCATTTTCATAAAGTTTCATCTGCTTTTCTCCTTATTGTTCTTATCCATAGTTATTAGAAATTATAAATGCAGCACAGCTAAAAATCAAGGGCAGGCTTAAATAAAATACATTGCCTATTACTTTTTAATTATCGGAAATCCAATTTTTACTGTAAACAAATCATCATCCACTGCAATTTCAAAAGTTCCACCCATTAGCATTGTCAGATTTCTGGCAATAGAAAGTCCCAAGCCACTGCCTTCTGTACCTCTTGATTCATCGCCGCGGACAAATCTTTCGCTTAAATCCTGTGGAGATTTATGTAATTCCTGCGCAGAAATATCCTTGATGGAAAACTCTGCCATACCTGCATTTTCCTTTAATTCCACATAAACTCTTGTGTCTTTTAAGGCATATTTTGCCACATTGTTATAGAGATTTTGAATGACTCTCCAGATTCGGCTGCCATCTGCCATAATCATTACCGGTTCTTTGGGAAGTCTTGTAATAATGGTAAGTCCCAAGTCCTCAAAAATCTCGTTAAACTCACCACCTGTCTGGTAAATCAGCTCTACCATATTAATCGGATGCATTTCTAGTTGAATCGTACCGCTTGTAATTTTAGAAATTTCCACCAAATCCTCTGTCAGCTGCTTTAGCCGCAAAGACTTCATTTCCAAAATATTTACATAATTTTCAATTCGCTCATTTTGTATTTTCTCCATTTTAATCAAATTAATATAATTGATAATAGAGGTTAATGGTGTCTTAATATCATGGGATACATTGGTTATCAATTCTGTTTTTAACCGTTCACTTTTCACATTTTCCTCTACCGCATGGGAAAGACCTTCGCCAATACTGTTGATTTTTATCGCTAATTCCCTGTAATCCCCTGTAAACTCTTCTTCCTGCAGCTTGTACTCTAATTTCCCGCTGCTAATTTCCAAAATTCCCTCTAAAATCTGTTTTCTTTGAACCGCCTGAAACCAGAAACGAATACCTAATGTCATAAAAAGCACCACTAACCCGATAACTGCCCAAAAACTCTGGTTGCTGTACAATTCCCAGATAAAAAATATCTCTAAAACACTGCAAAAAGAATAAATAATCATTGCCCGTCTAGTCAGTCTTTGTCTGCGCATACCCTCTCTGATGGTACGAACCACCAATGCAGTTATACTGTTTTTAAAAAAGGTATCGGTTTTAATTCTGCGGACAAAACTCAAATACAATGCCAGCATCAGATTATCTGATATAAAGACCAGTGAACCTACAAGAATCAGTGAACTAGAAAGATTCCAGCTCTGAGTGCTTAGCCTTGCACAAAAAGCAATCAGCAGCGACATATACCCTACAAATATGATAAATAATGCTTCTGTCGGCAAATAGTCGATACGATACAGACGAATTTCATCATTTTGGGTATTTCTTCCGGTAGCAAGAGTGATATAGATAATGACAAGCACAAAGCCCATCATTGCCATTGTCATAATTAACAGCCCTACCTTCATCAATGGAAAATAGGTAGTATAGATTTCTTTAGCTTCTGCAATCGTATCTTCTTCTAGCAGCTGCATATCTACTGCTAAAATTAATGCCCCACTCCGGTTTCCACTTTCAAACAACCGCAAAATATCACGGTTAAAGTTTCCACGATTTCCTGTGATATTTCCTCCAAAGGTTACTGTCGAATCGTCATACCACAAGTAACTTCCCAGTTTTTTTGCAAAATGCAGCGCATTTTCCTGATCTAAATCTTTTGCCATATTGGTATAGGTTTTTTCACCATCGCAAAACCAATAGTACAAATTGCTGTCACCGCCATCAAACCGAAGCTTGTACTCCTTGTACAATTCATTTTCTGCATCCTGTACAGGCTCTTTTTGCATCTGCAAATACATACTTAATCCTCTTGTCTCTTCTGCCAGAATATCCCTGTAATAAAAGGAATCAAAAAAGGAGCTGCTGCCAAGATCCGTAAAGCTTAGCATACTCCTTCCGAACAGATTGGACAAAAGAGAAAAAAGTACGATAACAACAACCAAGAATACCATCTGTAACAGTATCGCTGCTGTTTTAAAACCATTGCTGTATCTTCTCGTATCTTTCATTCTTTTTCCCCTATATTTTATCTATTTTGTAACCAACACCCCACACCACCTTGATATAGCGTGGCTCTTTGGGATTTATTTCGATTTTTTCCCGAATATGGCGGATATGTACCGCTACGGTATTATCTGCTCCAATCGCCTCTGCATTCCAGATACTTTCATAAATCTGGCTTATAGAAAATACCTTTCCCGGATTTTTCATCAACAACAATAAAATATTATATTCAATCGGGGTCAGCTTCACCGGTTCATCGTCTACGGTAACTTCCTTTAAGTCATCATTCACCACAAGTCCTCCGGTCTGATAAATCGTCTGACTGGTTTCTGTGGCATTTCCAAGCTTTGTATACCGACGAATCTGAGATTTTACCCTTGCCATCAGCTCTAGCGGATTAAAAGGCTTTGTCAGATAATCATCCGCCCCGATATTCAAGCCTAAAATCTTGTCTGAATCCTCAGATTTTGCAGATAAAATAATAATTGGTATACTGCTTTCCTCCCGGATTCTTAAGGTTGCCCGAATACCATCTAAGCGCGGCATCATCACATCCATAATCAGTAAATCCGGCTTTGTATTCTTTAGCATTTCAATCGCCTGTTCGCCATCATATGCCTTATAAACCTCATAGCCTTCCTGCTGCAAATAAATCTCTATGGCTTCTACAATTTCCTTATCATCATCACATACCAAAATACGATTCATAGACTTTCCCTCCTTGTGCTCTACTATAATATAACAGGTATTTCTTAAAAACAACTTGGGAAACTTTTTAAGGAAAACTTAAGATTTATCTTTCTTTCCAAAGGAAAATAGTCTCCTTTTTTCCTTTGGCGCCGCATCGCCTCCCTGCTGCCATTTAAAATATTCCATATCAAGCTCAGCCTTTAACTTTGCCTCCATTTCAGGGTCTATAGCTTCCTCAATGGTATCCACTTCCATTTCTGCAAAGGATGCCTGCTCTGTGGCATTTTCTTTGTGTGTATCTTCTTCTATTTCAATTCCGGCTTTTTTAAAATATTCTTCGTTAATCTTGATTTCCGGCTTTTCGTAGGTGATTTTATCCTCTTCCTCTTCTGCCATTTCTATGGGAAGTCCATCCGGTGTAAGACCTGCTTTTTCAAAATACTCTTCATTAATCTTTATCTCAATATCCGGCATTAAAACTGCAAATTCTGCATCCGTTTCTTTATCTGTACGGATTGCTTTTCTTCCCTTGTATTTAGACTGTTTTTCTTCGTTTTTCTTTTTTGCCTTTTCTTTGGCGATTTCTTTATTGCGTTCCTCGATAATCCTTAGGTATTTGCCCGTTTCCTTCATATCATCCAACTGGGTTTTTAATTCTACTTGATTGCTGCGGACAATACGCATTTCCTCTTCCATTTCTTTGCTTAAATTCTGCAGAATGTCCCTTGTAGCAGCTTCTGCTTCTCCGATAATGTCCTGAATCCGTCCTAAAGCATCATCCGTATAAATCACAGATGCAGCGTAAATATCCTCCACCTGACGATTCGCATTGCGAATCATTTCCATACGGTTTCTTTCTGCTTCTCTGTCTGCACGATCCCGGCTTTCTTCGGTAACCTCATATATTTCCATCATTTCACGAACCACTTCACTTAATGTGGTTAATTGCTTTTGCATGGCTTTTTTGTGTACCAGAACAAAATTTTCATCCTCAGGAAAGACTTTTCCCCTTGAAATCATAATATGCATTTCTCTTAAAATTCGCTCCATTTTATCCTGTACGCTCATACCTACTCCTTTTTATCTGCTTTATTTAAATATTTCCATGCTGCGGTCTAAAACCCCATGTATATCTGCAATGGCAGTCCCGTAATTTGTCATTGGAATACCAAAATCCTTGGCACATTTCAAACGATACTGCATCTCTCTTTCGTTTAATGTACAGCCTCCACAGTGAATAATCAATGCATATTGTGACAAGTCCTCCGGAAACTCTGTTCCACTGGTAAATACAAAGTTTATCTGCTTGCCTGTAGCATTTAAAATCCAGCGGGGCAATTTCTCTGTCCCTATGTCTCCACATTGTCTATGATGGGTACAGCCTTCGGAAATCAATACGGTATCCCCGTCTTTTAACTGCCAGATAGTCTTTGCCCCCTTTGCCTGCTGCATCAGACTACCCTTATATCTTGCAAAAAGAATGGAAAACGAGGTAAGATAAATCCCTTGTGGCGTTTCCTTTGCTACCCGTTCAAATGCCTGACTGTCTGTAATCACTACCTTCGGTTTTTTTGCCAGAGCTTGTAAGGTTTCTGTCAATTCCTTTTCCCTTGTAACCACCGGAATTGCGCCCGCTTCCAAACAATCTCTGATCACCTGCTGCTGCGGCAAAATAAGTCTGCCCTTTGGCGCTGCTGAGTCAATCGGCACTACTAATACCACAATATCTCCCCGCTCTAACAAATCTCCTACAAGTCTTTTATCTGTATCTTCCTGTGGCTTTAAAGCTGCAATTTTTTCTTTTAATTCGTGGATATTCTCCTGCTTTAGCGCACTGACAAATATTATCTGTTCTTTATCAAATGCTGCTGCAATTTCTGCCTTTTTCTCTTCTGCTAACAATTCTACCTTATTTACGGCAATAATATAAGGTATTTTTTTCTCAATAAATCTCTGTATTAGTTTTTTTTCTATATCAGATTCTCTATCAAAGCTTTCTCCAGCAATAACTAAAACAGCAATATCTACTTTGTTTAATACCTGATAGCTCTTTTTGACACGCATTTCCCCTAAATCGCCTTCATCATCCAGACCCGGAGTATCAATAAGTACCACAGGACCTAAGGGAAGCAGCTCCATCGCTTTACTGACAGGATCTGTAGTTGTCCCCTTAATATCCGATACAATCGCAAGATTCTGTCCGGTTATCGCATTGATAATACTGGACTTTCCGGCATTTCTTCTGCCAAAAATTCCAATATGTACGCGTTCTGCTGATGGTGCTGCATTCATTCCCATGGTCTAATTCTCCTTTTCTTCACCAAAAACTCTTTTTAATCTGTTGTGACAAATAAAATACGCCGCTATCAGAAAAATATCTGCTAAAATCCATGCGACAGGACTGGCAAAGCATATGGCAGTATAGCCCCAAAACGGCACTAAACCAAAACCAACACCAGCTCTTCCTATCATTTCACATACACCTGCTAAAATAGCAAAGGTACTAAAGCCCATTCCCTGTATACAGAAACGGAAATTATTTACAATTACAAGCAAAATATAAAACGCACTGATAATAATTAAAAGCTGATGTGCCAGTCCAATAATTTCTGCTTCTGCTGCATCCAAAAACAGCAGAACTATATTGTCGCCAAATACTGTAAGCACTACACATGCCACAATTGCATACAAAAAACCAATAATTGTTGCAGACTTGATACCCTGATGAATACGGTTTAGCTTTTTAGCTCCCACATTCTGTCCTGCATAGGTTGCCATTGTGCCTCCTAAGGCATCAAATGGACAGCATAAAAAGATACTGACCTTATTTCCTGCCGTAACCGCCGCCACATACATAGAACCAAGACCGTTCACCGCCGTCTGTATAACAACACTTCCAATTGCAGTTATCGAATACTGTAAGCCCATTGGCAGCCCCATAGAGCAAAGGATTTTGATATAATGTCCATCCAATGCCCATTCCTCTTTTTGAATACGCAGTATTTCGAACTTTTTCATCATATACAGCAGACACAATATACCGGAAACTGCCTGAGAAATAACAGTAGCCCATGCCGGACCTTCTACCCCCATATTCCAGACACTAATGGTTACAATATCTAATACAATATTAATAATAGACGAAAGCACCAAAAAATATACCGGCGTCTTGCTGTCTCCTAATGACCGGATAATACCGGAAAGCAGATTATATAAATATGTCACCGGAATCCCCAAAAAGATAACAAAAATATAATCATAGGCTTCTTTTATAATATCCGATGGTGTATCCATCAGCACTAAAATATCCATGCAAAAATAACAAACCAATACCGTCATAATCACAGCAAATACAGCGGATAACCAGACACTATTTGCCACGAATTTTCGCAAAGAAACATAATCTCCTGAGCCAAATCTTTGTGCCACCGGAATTGCAAATCCATTACATACACCCATACAAAACCCGATAATCATAAAGTTGATAGAACCCGTTGAGCCTACAGCTGCAAGGGAGGATACCCCTAACCATTGTCCTACAATAATGGTATCTACCATGCTGTAAAACTGCTGGAATAAATAACCTAACAGCATAGGCAGAGCAAATCCTAAGATTAATCTCGTAGGATTTCCCTGGGTCATATCTTTTGTAGTGCTTTTTGCCATATAAACCTCCTAGAATCGGAAATCTCTTTTTCCTTCATGTATATTTTCAATATACTCGGTTGCTTTCTTTTGTACAACCGGATTTGTGATTTTTTTCAATTCCTCCGGAATTAATTTTTCACCGACTGCTTTGGTTTCCGGTGATGCATAATCCTCAAGATATTCCTTTAAGGTCATCAATGCATTTGGATGACAACAGTTGATAATCTGCTTACTCTTTAACAGGGACATAAAACGGTCTCCTGTTCTGCCTTCGCGGTAGCAGGCAGTACAAAAGCTTGGTACATAGCCTAAATCCATCAGCCATTTTACAACCTCATCAAGGGTTCTGTTATCACTGATATCAAACTGCGCAGAATTATCCTCCGGAGCTTCTTCCTCTGCATAACCGCCTACACTGGTTTTAGAGCCTCCACTAATCTGAGATACTCCAAGATGCAATACTTTTTCTCGACATTCCTGAGATTCTCTTGTGGAAATAATCATGCCTGTATATGGTACGGCAATTCTAAGACAGGCTACGATTTTCTGGAAAATTTCATCGGAAATACCATTGTCAAATGCATCCGGGTCAATATCATCCGCTCTTCTTAAACGAGGAACACTGATGGTATGTGGTCCACAGCCACAATAAGCCTCTAAATGCTCTGCATGCATGATGATTCCTGTAAAATCATAACGATAATTATTCAAACCAAATAATACACCGATTCCTACATCATCGATTCCTGCTTCCTGCGCTCTATCCATTGCCTCTGTATGGTAAGCATAATCACTCTTTGGTCCTGTCGGATGAAGCTCTTCATAGGACTTTTTGTTATAGGTTTCCTGAAAAAGAATATATGTACCAATTCCGGCATCCTTTAGCTTCTTATAATTTTCTACAGTTGTGGCTGCAATATTGACATTTACACGACGGATTGCACCGTTTTTGTGCTTGATGCTGTAAATGGTATTGATACACTCTAGGATATATTCTATTGGGTTGTTTTTCGGATCTTCCCCTGCTTCAAGGGCAAGTCGTTTGTGTCCCATATCCTGTAATGCCATTACCTCTTTTACAATTTCTTCCTGTGTTAATTTCTTTCTGGCAATATGTTTGTTTTTTGCATGATATGGGCAGTAGGTACAGCCATTGATACAATAGTTTGACAGATACAATGGCGCAAACATAACAATTCGGTTTCCATAAAATTCCTGTTTGATTCTTTCTGCTAATTTATAGGTTCTCTCATTTAAATCTTCTAATTCACAGTCTAAAAGGGTAATAGCTTCCTTGTGGGAAAGACCTTTCATTTCTTCGGCTTTATCTAAAATTGCCTCAAGAACTTCACGGTTATTTTTATTTGCCTCTGCATAGGCAAGACATTCTTTAATCTCCTCATCACTGATAAATTCTTCTGCTTTTGGTGACATTACATCATACATTTTCTTATCCTCCTAATATTTTAAAACTCTTTTGGATCTCCTCTGTCGATAACCAGTTCGTATCCTATACTTTGCATTCTGTTACTTAAACAATTCCGGCATTCTGCCGCTTCATCGCCAGTGCAGATTTTGTTGTCATATAATTCATATTTTTTGCGGACAGTTGTAGGGGAAAGGTTTGGCATTACAACATTTGCTCCCGCTAAAATGCCCTTTTCCCGCCCTTTTTGGTCAATTGTGCCAAGTGCCGTAGTCGCCGGTAATAATAGATTTGGTTTTAACAATCGAAGCAGTCCTAACATATATAAGGTCTGTTCTACAGTTCCTCCTGCTTCCTTAGCAAATGGTGTAGCATGATGAGGTACGAAAGGACCGATACCTACCATCTGGGGCTGCAATTCCGTAATAAAAAGCATATCCTCTGCTAAATACTCTGCCTTTTGTCCGGGTGAACCCACCATAAAGCCACAGCCTACCTGATAACCGATTTCCTTTAGATTCCACAGGCATTCTTTTCTGGCTTCAAAGGACATTTCTGTGGGATGCAGGCTTTCATAGTGCGCTTTATCCGCTGTTTCATGACGAAGCAGATATCTGTCTGCTCCGGCATCAAAAAATCTCCGGTAGCTTTCTTTTGTCTTTTCTCCTATAGATAAGGTTATGGCGCAGTCTTTATAAACAGACTTGATTTTTGTAAGAATTTCTATGATTCTTTCGTCTGTAAAAAAGGCATCTTCACCGCCCTGAAGGACAAAGGTACGAAAACCAAGGTCATACCCCTGCTTACAGCAATCCATAATCTCTTCCATACTCAGGCGATAGCGAACCGCTGTGGCATTTTCCCTGCGGATGCCACAGTAATGACAATTATTTTTGCAATAATTAGTAAATTCAATCAATCCTCTGGTATATACTGCGTTACCGTAATATTTCTGACGGACAGCTCTTGCCCGTTCAAATAAGTATTCCGCATCTTTTCTTTCTGCAATTAATGTTACCCATTCTTCTTTTGTAAGTCTTCTCTGCTGTTCTAACTGGTCAATTAACTGCCGCATATTATTCCTCCTGTAATTTGGCATATAATGCCTTGGATGTGATTCCTGTCAACATACCGATTTTGCCGGTCATGGCACTGATTTTATCCGATGGCGCATCCATTGCCACACTGATAAGGGAAATATCCCTTTTCGGATACGGAACACCCATGCGTCCTACAATGTATTCACTGTATTCGTGAAGGATACGGTTTAATTCTTCTACATGACCGCTTTTCTCTACAACAATAGAAATCATGGCAACCCTTGTATTCATTGCATTCCTCGCTTTCTTTTATTGGATTTCGAAAACGCTTTTGTGCAACAACAAAAAGACCATTTTTGCGGGCTCTTGGGAAAAGAAGCTCTCGTCCCTTGAGTTTTCCTAAAAAATGTCTTTGTCCTACGCCTTTGCCGTTGGGAATCCCCTTTGGCTTAGATCGTTTTCGATATGTGTATGGGTATATTTTCTTATAGAATAAAAGAAAAGTCAAGAGGGGCTATGTTTCTCTCTTGACCTTATATTCTTACATATTTTCTTGTTTCTGCTCTTTTAAACGCTCAATCTCTTTTTTCATCTTATCTATTTCCGCTTTTTGCTCTTCGATGAGCAAACCTTGTTCTACTATTGTTGCCTCCTTCTCGACCATAGCCAAATGAACTGCATCTCGCTCTGCAGTCACCTTGGCAATTTCTTTCTGGTATGACCGTATATCTGCATAATAATCTTCTCTGTCACGGCAACGCTTTATCACCAAATCTTCAGCACTCATGCGAAAAACTGTCTTTGTAGCTTCTTCTAAATATTCATTTCCTTTTGCTAACATTTTCATTTCCTCCCATGTCTTTGCTTTAAACAGTGCTGCCCAATAATCTATCTGATAGGCCTTGTCTTCTTTGGTTGCTAGTCTTATCTGTGTTAAGTCTAACACACAATTCCAAATTGTCACTATAAATCCTATTATGGCGTTCTTCCAATGAAAAATGGGCTACTGTAAAGAATGGTGTCGTAACCACTAAAAAAGCCGGCAAAGGCAGGAAAGTAACTATTACTGCTATTTCTACAGATGGCACAAATAAAAAAGCCTCTGTAAAAATCAAGCTTAAATAATCACACGAACTACGCAAACATAATAACAGCCTTTAGAACCTCACATTTTAAGAAGTTCTAAAGGCTGTTATATCTATATCTCCACTAATTCATACTCCGCATTTCCCAATCCGATTTTTACCGCATGGGCAACACAGCTCTTCCAGTTCGTATCCGGATGAGTCATATGAAAATGATCCGCCATAAAGCAGCCGTTTGGCCCACAGATATGATCCGGATGAGTCTTTTTGTTCTCTTCTAAGATGCTTCCTGCTATTACAGGCTGACGGTTGCAGGCATCTGCACAAGCTACATCCAACGCTACCGGATCAAAGGAAGCAAACATTCCCACATTCGGGATAATCGGAATATCATTTTCTGCATGACAATCGCAGTTTGGTGACACATCACAAATCAGAGAAATATGGAAGCATGGTCTGTCCTGACAAATTGCTTTCGTGTACTCTGCAATCTTATAATTTAATACATCATTGGAAGAATCTGTTCCGGCAACAATGGCATCCTTTGGACAGACTCCGATACAGCGACCACAGCCTACACACTTATTGTGGTCAATAAATGCCTTTCTATCTGTTACTGTCACACCTGTGTGGGCACATATTTTCGTACAGCTCATACAGCCTACGCACTTATCCTCAATAACAACCGGCTTGCCATCGCTGTGCATTTCCATTTTTCCGGCACGAGAACCACCGCCCATTCCGATATTTTTAAGCGTTCCGCCAAATCCTGTCATTTCATGCCCTTTAAAATGGGTTAGAGAAATTAAAATATCTGCATCCATAAGTGCCTGTCCGACCTTTGCTTCCTTGATGTATTCCCCATCCACCGGAACTAATTCTTCGTCAGTTCCTTTTAAACCGTCAGCAATAATCACATGACAGCCTGTAGAAAAAGGTGAAAATCCATTGGCATAAGCAGTATCTAAGTGATCCAACGCATTTTTGCGGCTGCCTACATATAGGGTATTACAATCTGTCAAAAATGGTTTGCCGCCTTTTTCCTTTACTACATCTGCAACAACCTTTGCGTAGTTTGGACGAAGAAACGCAAGATTTCCATATTCACCAAAGTGTATTTTGATTGCTGCGTATTTATCCTCAAAATCAATATCCCCAATGCCTGCTGTCAACATTAATCTGCGAAGCTTGCCTAAGAGATTTTCTGTATTACTGGTTTTAAAGCTTGTAAAATATACTTTTGATTTTTCCATATCCCAATTCTCCTATCTTTAAATTTGACAAAATATCAATCACTCCTATTCTACAGTAGAATTTCTCCTTTTGCAATGAAACTGTCCTTTAAACATAAAAAAGAAGAAGCTCTCACCTCTTCCTTTTTGCACATTATTTTTCTTGAATTGTTAATTCTCCATCAACAATTTTCACAATACGCTTTGCATGCTCTGCAACTCCTAAATCGTGTGTAATCATTACAATGGTATTTCCCATATCATTTAACCGCTGAAAAAGCTTAAGAACCTCAATTCCGCTGTTTTTATCCAACGCACCTGTCGGTTCATCCGCCAAAAGAATTGCCGGCTCTCCAACCAACGCTCTTGCTATCGCAACCCTCTGCTGCTGTCCTCCGGACAATTCACTTGGTTTATGCTCTATACGGTCACTTAATCCCAACATATGAATAATTTCCATGCTATGCTCATGGGCTTCCTTCAAGGTCAGCCCACGCATCAAAAGCGGCATAACAATATTCTGCAACACATTATAGGTTGGAATCAGATGATATTTCTGAAATATAAAACCAATTTTTTCATTACGAATGCGGGTAAGCTCTTCTTCCTTAGCATTATGAACACTTTCTCCATCCAAATAATACTCCCCGCCATCAGAAACATCCATGCAGCCAATAATATTCATCAAAGTACTTTTTCCAGAACCGGAAGGTCCTAAAATAGCCAGATAATCGCCCTTTTCTACGGTAAGGGAAACATCCTTTAATACATGAAGCGCATTTTCCCCCATGTAATAATATTTATTGATATTACTTAATTCTATAATTCCCATATGCTTTCCTTTCCGTTATTATTCTGCACTTAATGCTTCTACCGGTACAAGCTTAGATGCCCGATACGCCGGATAAAATCCAAAGATTACCCCCGTACACACCGCGAAAGCTAAAGCCGCACCAAAAGCAGCCAAAGATAACTCTACACGAACATCAAAGTATCGCACAAGCGGTGTAATTCCAAGACTTAAAAGCATACCTAAAACGCCACCGATAAAACTGATTGCCCCTGCTTCCAATAAAAATTCCAACAGAATATTTTTCTGAGAACAGCCGATGGCTTTTAAGATACCGATTTCGTTGGTTCGCTCTTTTACAGATACAAACATGACATTCATAATACCGATACCGCCTACAATAAATACAATGACTGCCATAGCAATTAAAAGCATGGTTAGAATTTCATTTGATGCCGATGCGGCTTCCATTTTGCTTCCTGCATCTTCATAGGTAAATTCTGTATTCGGATAATACTCTGCCAAAAGCTCTGTAGTGGCTGTTATTACAGTATCTAAATGCTCTACATCATCAGCAATAATCGTAATCGTCGGGTCTGCATTTTCACCAACTAAATATTTAATTCCCGTCTGATAAGGAATAAATACTGCATCATCAGGACTAATACCGGAAGAAACAGAACCCATAGACTCTAACACTCCATCCACCACATATATTCTCTGGTCAATATAAAGAATACTGCCGTATGCATCAATAGCACTGCCAAATATTTCAGCCGCTATATTAGCACCTAAAACACAGGATTTTTCTTTATTATTATTTGCTTCTTCTGTTAAAAATTCACCTACTGCCATCGTTAAATTACTGATTTGGGCATAATTTGACTGCACACCGGCTATGGTATAGGTTGTGGCTTCTTCTAATTCTCCGCCTTCTATAGAAGAACGAGTGGAATAGGATATTGTTCCTTCGGATGCACCCACATCACCTGCAAGAATATTTGTCAGATCCTCATCGGTCAGTGTGATAATTTCCTGCTCTGTACTTTCTGTCATGGCAAAATTGCCATTTCTATTACCTCTGTCACCCCGATTTCCACTGTTATCATTTTCCCTACTCTCTGAGGCTTCTCTGGCTGAATCATTTTTCCCTGTCGCTCCCTCTGTGCTCTCTCCATCGGCTGAATTTTTGCCGTTTTCCGGCACTTGGGACATATCCGGCATTTCTCCTCCTTCAGGCATCTGGGGCATATCCGGCATTTCTTCTCCTTCAGGCATCTGGGACATATCCGGCATTTCTCCTCCTTCAGGCATCTGGGACATATCCGGCATTTTGCCTCCTTCCGGCATCTCGCCGCCATTTGGCATTCTGCCGCCAGAACCACTATTTTCACTTGATGAATTACCGTCGCTAAATCCACCACCCGGCATTCCGCCGCCGAATCCGCCAAAACCGCCTCTTCCACTAGAAGAGCTTTCTTTACCTGCACCTTCGCAGGAGATATCAATAGCTCCTGCATTTAGATTTTTAAACTGATCTGCCACATCCATCTGTCCACCTTTTCCAATGGCAATTACCATCACAATGGTAGCTGCTCCTACAATAATTCCAATGGATGTCATAACTGTTTTGAATTTATTCTGGGTAATATTCTGCCAGACAAGTCTTAATAATTCTCTTTTTCTCATGGTGCACTCACCTGACTTTCAATAATTACTGTATCGCCTTCTTCTAAACCGGAGCTTATTTCAATATTTATGCCATCGGAAATACCTGTAGTCACTTCCACTTGTTCGATATCTCCATTACTTCTTTTTACTTTTACATAGCTGTTCTGTCTGTCTCTTATAATGGCTTTTCTGGAAATATAACACACATCTTCTGCCTGTTCAGAGATAAAGGTTACACTTCCTGTCATATCCTGATATACTTTTGAAGTATCCTCAGTAAATGCGACCGTTACATCATAGGATACTGTAGATGTACCGCTAGAGGATGAAGTATCCATACTTTCTACGATCCCTTTAAATGATGTATCTTCGTATGCAGTCAACGCGATTTCTACCACATCACCAATTTCAACAGATGCAATATCCTCCTGAGATACGGATACTGTCATGGTCACTTCTGTTTCATCCGAAAAAGTGATTACCTCTGTGGATGAAGAAAGGATATCTCCTGCTGCATAACCTATAGATGCTACAGTTCCTGCGTACTGGGAATAAATCACACCGTCTCCGATTAATGATGAATAATTAGATAATGCCTCCTGGGCTTTTTCATAGGCATCTTTTGCATCTTCCACATCACTATCCACACCACTGACATTAATCGTATATAAACTGCTGGCATTGTTGTAATCAAACATCGCTTCCTGATACTTTTTCTGCGCTTCTACCGTCTTTGTTGCCTGTTCATTTTGAGCCGACTGTAATTTTGTTACCAAAGTATTATAATTCGCCTGCTCTTCTGCTAATGCTGCTTCAAAATCCTTGCCTTTTGCGATTTTTTTCTGATAATCTGCAATTTTCCCCGCACTGTCATTTACTGCAGCTTGAGCAGAATCAACAGAAGCCTGCAATTGCGCAATTGTAATATCATATTCAGACTGTGCTACATTTCCTTCTGCAACATTTGAATTATAAGTAGACTTGGCATTTAATTTCTGGGACTTGGCTTCATACTCTGCTTTTTCCAACGCAAGCTTCGTACTTTCCACATCTGCCTCTAACTGCTGACGGTATTCGTCCACGCTTTCTGTTGACAGTTTTAAGACAGGCTCACCCACAGCAACTTTCTGACCAATGGCTAAATATACCTCTTCCACCTCCAAGGAGGCCTCTGTACTATCAGAGCTGCTATTTGTACTTCCAGAAGAACTGTTCTGTGCAGATGCAGTCTGCAGCATTGCTTCTCCACCCATAGAGGAGACTGCCGAATTGCCACTGTTTCCGGAACTTGAGCTTGCAGCGGATGAACCTAGTACATCTTCTAATGCCTCTAAATCCTGTGACATAGTTCCAATGGCAACACTTCCGCTTTCTGTTACACCTACGGTAAGATCACCCTTTTTTACAAGAACTTCCTTTTGAACAATTTCCGGCTTACCGGCATTGGCATTGTTATAAGCGAAAAATACTCCGCTGCCACCCACAGCTAATACTAACAAGCCAATAATTACAATTTTATTCTTCTTCGCCATTGTCCTGCGCTCCTCCCATTTCTATCAGACAGACATCTCCCTCCGTCACTCCTTCAGTAATGACTGTATACCGTTCTGTGGTTTCTCCTAAGGTTACCGATATTTCTTCGATTTCACCTGCTTCGTTATATTTTCTTATTTTTCCCTGTGAACCATCCGCATTGCTGATCGCATCAGAAAGAATATAATTTACATCTTCTACGGTTCCATAATGAAATATTACATAAGCAGATGTATTCGCTGCTATTGCTCCCTCACTATTATCTATGCAAACCTTTACGGTATAAGTTACATTTGACATACTTCTTCCTGCGGTTGCAGACGCAGCAATATAAGTAATTTTACCCTCTGGCATACTGCCTCGGACTCCGGTTAGCATGACCTGTACACTATCACCTACTGCAATTTTGGAAATATCCTCTTGAGCAACCTCTGTTTCTATAGTTAAAGTATTCGTATCACAATAGGATACCAATGGAACAGATGCATCTATCGTATCTCCAGCTTCATAAAATACTCCTGAAAGCTCTCCTGCATACTCTGCTGTTACCATTCCATCCCGCAGCGCAAGTAAAATCGCCTGCTGCTCTTTTGCCTCTTCTAAAGCTTCTGTAGCTGCATCTAAGTTTTCCTGATAAGATGCTAATGCAGAAGCGTATACCGTATCCGCATATTCACCTTCTAATACTGCCATATCATAAGTGTTCTGATTACTTACTTTTCCGGTTGTGGCAGCATTTTGTGCTGCTGTACAAGCCCATTCTAAGGAATTCAATGAGCTTTCTAGGGTTTCTTTTCTTGCTGTTGCTTCGCTGACGGATTTTTCGTAGGTCATGGTTGCTGACTGATATTCCGACTGGACTTTTGCTTTTGTTTCCTGTGCTTTCTGATAATTCTTTTCTGCTTCATCTAATGCAGTTTTTTTCTCCGTAAGTGTCTGATTGTTTTCTGTCAATTTTCCTAGTTTTTCAGAAACTGCTGTGGCTGCATTTTCTATAGTTCCTGCATCCGCCACTGTCTGATTTAATTCACTTATGCCTGTACTGATATTTGTAAGAGCTTCTTCATAAGACTTTTTCGCTTTTTCATAAGCCTTCTTCGCCGACTGTTCTTTCTTTTCTGCTGAATTTAGAGCATCCTGTTTTGCTGCAACACCGGCATCACTATAATATGTATTATTATCTAAATTACTTTGATATGTAGAAATCTGATTTTTAGCATTATCTAATGTCGCCTGTGCTTCTGTCGCTTTCTGATCAAGGCTACTGTTATTTGCATCATATACCGCCTGTGCATTATTGGCATTGGTCTGTGCAACCTGTTTATCATATTCTGCCTGCGCTTTTCCTGCTTCATATTCAGACTTTGCCCGTTCCACCTCTTCTTCTGCATCTGCTACAAGTGTTTCATAGTAGGTTTTTGCTGTGGCAAGACTTTCTTCTGTGATTTTATATAGATTTGCAGATTCCTGTACTTCATCACCGGAAGCTGCATACACTTCTTCTACAACGAGCTCTATTGCAGAACTGTCTATGTTTAATTCCTGTATAATCTCTCCATTCGCCGTAGTTCCTTCTCCCGTAAAGGTAAGATTTAAATCTCCATGTTCCACCTGTGCTTCCATATAGGGAGAGGGTTTTTCACTTTGCTTTGCTGTCAGGAAATGGTATCCCGCACCACCAAATACCAAAAACAGACAAAAAGCCATCACTGTCCCTGCGATAAGTTTCTTCTTTCTTGTCATTTCAATTTCCTTTCTGGTCTGTGACTTTCTGACCATAAAATTCTATTTGAAAGAATACGCATGGAATGTGATGGCTAAGTGATGAAGTTTTGAAAAAAAAGTGGAAATTCCACTAAACCGAATCTTCTTTCCAAAAATCAATCGGTTCATAATCTCGAAGCTCAGCTAAAAAGCCTCTTTTTTGTAATTCCTCCTGAATCTGGTCTAAAACCTCTTCGGAATCTGCAGTTACTGTATGATAGTGATATCCTGAAGTTACATCTTTTAACGATTTTGAAATACCGCTTTTTAATTTTTCTATATATTCTTTGACATCCCGACGGGATTTTAAGCCCATTTCTACCCGAATAACATCATACACTTTATGATAAACAAATTCGTCTTCGATTTTGCCGCCAAAATCCACATAGAGATTTAATTCTTCCTCCATTTGCTCGTCAGTATGATTTACCTTAAAAATCCGCTGACACGGAGAATTCTTTTGCATAATATACCCTTTACAGGTGCTGATTATCTCCTGCTTTCCTGCCCGAAGCAAGGCGATATCCTGCACAACTACCTGTCTGCTGACGGCTAATGCTTCTGCTAATGCTGTTCCCGATACCGGATTTTTAGCATTTCGCAGAATATCCAGCATTTTCTCCCTTCTCTTTTCTCCACTCATAAATACCTCTTTCTTAGGCAATTGGATGCAAATTTTTCAAAGAAATATCCATAATTGGCGCAGAATGTGTCAATGCACCACTGGAAACATAATCTACACCAAGACCTTTGATTCGCTCAATGTTTTCCCTGGTTACATTTCCGGAAATTTCAATTTCTGCTTTGCCATCTATGATAGTAATGGCTTCTTTCATAACCTCCGGTGTCATGTTATCTAACATAATGATATCCGCACCTGCTTCTACAGCCTCTTTTACCATTTCAAGATTTTCAACCTCTACTTCGATTTTGCGAACAAATGGTGCATATTCCTTTGCCATCTGAATTGCCTCTTTTACACCGCCTGCTGCGCCAATATGATTGTCCTTTAATAAGACACCATCTGTAAGATTATAACGATGGTTGTGACCGCCGCCTACGCGAACTGCATATTTTTCAAAAATACGGTTGTTTGGACTGGTTTTTCTGGTGTCTAATAACTGAATGCCTGTTCCATCTAACAGCTTAGCGATAGAATTGGTATAGGTAGCAATTCCACTCATACGCTGCAAATAATTCAACGCTGTTCTTTCACCGGATAAAAGTACACGAATATCTCCCTGTACCTTTGCCATCTGCTGACCTGCTTTGACTTCATCACCATCTTTTACAAAAAAGGTGATTTCTGTTTTATCGTCTAATAACTCAAATACTCGTGCAAATACATCCAAACCGCAGATAATACCATCCTCTTTACAAATTAAATCTACCTCTCCCGGTGTAGATGTCGGCATAACTGAATTTGTAGTTACATCTTCGCTGGTGATATCTTCTTTTAACGCACTTAAAATATATGGGTCTACATTTAATTTCATTGTTATTGGATCGTACATAATCTATTTAACCTCTCAATCTCATTTAATACTTGTTTTTTATATTTTTCTGCCAAAGCTTCTTTGTCTGCATAAGGCATCAAATCCACTTCTTTTGCCATTTTTTCATTTATTTTTGTATCCGCAAACTGCTCGCACATCTCTTTTGCTGCCCGTTTTGCAAATACCAGACTTTCTAATAAGGAATTACTTGCCAGACGATTTTTGCCATGTACGCCATTGCAGGCGGTTTCTCCGATAGCATAGAGCTGATTCATGGAGGTTTTGCTTGCCATATCCACCTTGATACCGCCCATAAAATAGTGCTGGGCAGGAACTACCGGAATACATTCCTTAAATACATCATAGCCTTTTTCAAGGCAATGCTTTACGATATTTGGAAAATGCTGCTCTAGCTCTTCCCTTGGAATATGTTCCATAGACAGCCATACATAAGGCATACCGTCTTTTTTCATTTGTTTATGAATTTCTTCTGTCAAAATATCTCTTGGCAAAAGCTCATTCACAAACCTTTCTTTTTTGGCATTATATAAAACAGCACCTTCCCCCCGAACGGATTCGGATATTAAAAAGCTTCGCTCCGTAGTTTCCTCTGTATACAAGGTAGTGGGATGAATCTGTACATAATGAATATTTTCCAACTCAATGCCATGTTCTAAAGCAACGGCAACTCCATCTCCGGTAAGCTGTCGGAAATTTGTGGAATGCTCATATAATCCACCGATTCCGCCGCAGGCAAGCACTGTATAATTTGCGCTTATTGTATGTAATTTTTCCTGTTTATCCCGAACAATCACTCCGTAACAGGTATTTTCTTCACATAAAATATCCAACATTGTACAATATTCCACAATCTGAATATTGTCACGACTTTGTACTTCTTTTAACAGCTTTGAAGTAATCTCTTTTCCTGTGATATCCGCATGGAAAAGTATACGATTTGCAGAATGAGCACCTTCTCTTGTATAACTCAGACTTCCATCCTCTTCCCGATGAAAATCTACTCCATAGCTAAGCAAATCCCTTAAAACATCTTGGGATGAGCGAATCATAATTTCAACGGATTCTTTTCGATTTTCATAATGTCCGGCCCGCATGGTATCTTCAAAAAAACTCTCATAATCTGCTTCTTCTTTTAGCATACACATACCGCCCTGTGCCAAAAAAGAATCACTGTGTTCAATTTTATCCTTCGTAATAACTACTATTTTTTTATCTTTTGGGAGGTGAAGTGCACAATATAGTCCGGCGCAGCCACTTCCTACGATTAATATATCTGTTTTCATTCTGTCTCCATAGCTAAACTTATTTTGCCAGTTCAAGCATCTGTTCTAACGGGCGTTTTGCCTGTTCCATAATTTTTTCGTCTAAAAGGATTTCCTGCTGTTTTTCTAAATTCTCTAATACACCGGCAATCTTTTCTAAGGATACCTTTTTCATATCCGGACAGACCTGACAATTCGTAACAGGATAGAATTTTTTCTCTGGATTTTCCTTTTCTAACTGATAAAATACACCCGTTTCTGTAGCAATGATATATTCTTTTGTCGTATCTTCCTTGGAAAAACGGATAATATCTGCTGTACTTCCGATATAATCAGATAATGCTAAAATATCGTCTGCACATTCCGGATGAGAAAGTACTAGGGCATCAGGATATTTTTCCTTTGCTTTTTCTAATGAAGCTTTGTCAATCTGCTGATGAATCGGACAGTAGCCATTATGATAAATAAATTCTTTCTCTGGAAGAGCTTTTGCCACAAAATGTGCCAAATGGCTGTCTGGAACAAAATAAATCTGCTTCTGTTTCATATGTTCTACCACTCGTACTGCATTAGAAGAAGTTACGCAGACATCGGATTCAGCTTTTACTTCTGCTGAAGAATTTACATAACATACCACTGCTGCCTCCGGATATTGAGCACGCACTCTTTTTACCTCCGAAGCAGTAATCATATCTGCCATTGCACAGCCTGCAGTATTATCTACCATGTATACATGCTTGTCCGGATTTAAGAGCTTCGCACTTTCGCCCATGAAGGACACACCGGCAAACAGAATATTCTGCTGGTCAACTTCAGCGGCTTTTTTTGCCAACGCATAAGAATCACCGACAAAATCTGCTATTTCCTGTACATCGGCATCTACATAGTAGTGACCTAAAATAACTACATCCTTTTCTTCTTTTAACTTACGAATTTTTTCGTTTAAGTTCATTTTTCCCTCCCGGCAGATACTCTGCCTTTATCTGGTATCTTTATAACAAAATATAAATGGCATTATAGCACAGATTATTGGAGCTGACAAGACAGTTGTATAGACTATTGTATATTCAGGTAAAAATAGCAAAAAAACAGCACCTAAGCGTTTTGGCTTAGATGCTGTCCATGATTTCAAGACTATTTTCTGTCACCTTACAGCATAAAAACAAAACTTTTACTCCTGCTTCCTTTGCTGCTTCTAATGCGGTTTTAAATTCCGGATGTGTCTTTGTATTTGGACGAACTTCCTTTATTCCTTCCATTTGAATCACAAAGGCTACCGTACAATGATATCCTATTTTTGCTGCTTTTGTAAGCTCATGCAAATGCTTTATTCCTCGCTCTGTAGGCGCATCGGGAAAATAACCTATGCCATCTGCCTCTAAGGTACAGCCTTTGACTTCCATCAAGTATTTTTCTTCGTTTTTTTCCATATAAAAATCTATACGGGAATCGCCATATTTATATTCTGGTTTTATACAAGTGTAATTTTGCTGTTTTAGCCATTCCAATGTCAATTTATTTGGTGCCTGACTATCGATATTTACCCAGCCCAAACCATTTTTATATACAGAAATCAAATCGTATCTGGTCTTACGATTAGGATTATCGGATACTTCTAAAGTTACTTTTGCATCCGGTAAAAGCAGCTCCCTACATCGACCAGTATTTTTTACATGAACAGTTTCTAGCTTGCCGTCAATGCATACATTAGCGATAAAACGGTTCGGACGATTGCAAAAAACTGCTTGGATGGTGTTTTTATATTGCATTTTCTATCTCCATTACATTTCTTTTTAGTATATCCAGAACATACAAAAAAAACAATATTTTTTGAGGTACTTTTGGGAACTGTATTAATTATGATCTATGAAAAGTTAGCATTTACTCTTGTATCCCCAAAACGCCCATGTTATAATCGAAAAAAGCATAAATTCAACAAACAAATCTAAAACAATCTGTTTTTAAGTTGTCATACATCCAAAAGAAAGCTCTCGTAAAGCTTTTTCTTGGTTTCAGAAGATTCATGCTTTTAAGTCCCATACATTTACAAAAGCAGGAGATTCTGAAATACTCCTGCCATATAAGGAGGAGTGCCGATGAAAAATGACGAAGCGGTCATTAAAACCAATACACATTTAAACACATCCATGGATGCCATGGAAAGAGACAAAGCAAAATATGATAAAAATGTGAAAGAGCTTCTCGCAGACCCGCAGATTCTTGCGAGAATATTAGAACATACGGTAGAAGAAGTGGAAGGACTTTCCGTTGATGAAATTATAAATTGTCTTGATAAAAACCGTATTGAAATATCGTCTGTGGCTATCGACCCGGGAATGACAAATGTGAAAAAAGCAGGAAAAGTGGAAATTTTACAGACAGAAGATGCCGTGCTCAATGAAGGCTATATTACATTTGATATTAAGTGTGCGCTGTATATAAAGACGAGCCAGATAAAAGTAATTATAAATGTAGAAGCTCAAAAATCCAGCTCTGTAAGCACCCTGACATACCATCTTGAAAATCGGATTGTATTTTATCTGGCAAGATTGATTTCTTCACAAAAGGGAATCGAATTTATCAACAGTGAGTATGATAATATCAAAAAAGTGTATAGCATCTGGATATGTATGGATGCAACAGACGGCGAAGAATCTATACATAAGCTATCCCTTGTGAATAAAACGCTTTATGGAAATGAGTATACATTTCCTGAACTTGATAAAATGTGCGGTGTAGTAATTCGCATTAGGAAAGTAAAAAATTTAGAAGAATCTAAAAATACTCTGATTGCCATGTTAGAAGATTTGCTTGCAGATGAGCAAAGCCAGATTAAAAAAGAAAAGCTGGTAAAAAAATATAATATGGAAATGACCACAGAGACAAGGAGGCGAATAGATAGAATGTGTAATTTAAGCGATGTAGTACTTGAAAGGGGATTAGAAAAAGGTATTCAGAAAGGTATTCAAGAAGGGCTTCAAAAAGGACGCAAAGAAGAGCAAAAAGCTATTGCAAAAAATATGTTTCAAAAAGGTATAGATATCGAACAGATTTCCATACTATGTATGCTTACGCCAGAAGAGGTGAAAAATATCTTAGAAGACAATTAAAACTCATTTTTAAATCACCCCATCCACAATAGGATGGGGCTTTTTTTGTAATAAAAATCCGGACTCCTAAGAGTCCGGATTCTGCTGTTGTAAGACAGGATTATTTAATCTTAATCTTAACTTTTGCTTTCTTGTTTGTACCATCGGTAGATGTTGCTGTGATGGTTACAGTCTTACCTTTTGCAGTCTTAGCGGCTTTTACAACGCCCTTGCTGTTTACGGTTGCCCATGCTTCATTAGAAGATGTCCATACCAATGTCTTATTTACCTTCTTACCGGTTGTCTTAATGGTTGCTTTTACTTTTGTTGTCTTACCAGGTTTTACGGTTTTAGCTGCTTTTAAGGTAATCTTCTTAACCGCATGTTTCATAATCTTGACTTTCACAGATGCTGTTGCTCCGCTTCCGTCTGCTGCGGTTGCTGTAATAGTTACTGTCTTGCCGCCAGCTTTCTTGTTGGTGGTTACTACTCCGTTTGCTACAGTTGCTAAGCTTTCATTGGAGGATGTCCATACAAGTGCTTTGTTAGCTGCATTTTCAGGTCCTACTACAGTTTCTAATGTTACTTTCTTGCCTGCTGCAATCTTAGGTGCCTTGGTTGTAATTGTAATACTGCTTACTTTTACTTCCTGTGGAACCACTACAACCGGCTTCTGTAATGCACTCACTGCTGTTGTTAAGTTTGCCTCTGCTGTCTTGATATCAGCTGTTGCTGCTTCTGCTGTGATTGCCTTTGCTGCTGCTAATGCATCAGCTACTGCTTTCCAGCTTTCTGCTGTGTAATCTGCTTCTTTTAAGCCTTCTGCGTTTGCAATTACTGCCTTTAAGCTTTCCATTGCTGCTGCTTTTTCAACTTCTGCTACCGTTACTAATCCGGCTACAGCTGTTTCAATCGCTGCTTTGGCTGCTTCAAGGTCTGCGGCTGTTGCGTTAGCATCTGCTAATACAGCTTTTGCTGCTTCAACAGCTCCTGCAACTACTTTAAAGCTGTCTGCTGTGTAATCTGCTTCTACAAGTTTTTCTGTATCTGCAATGGCTGCTGTTAATGCTTCGCCTGCTGCTGCTTTTGCTGCTTCTTCTACAGTTACCAATGCATTTACTGCTGCTTTGATATCAGCTACTGCTGCTTCAAAATCAGCAATTTTAGCATTGTCATCTGCTAAGAGTGCCTTTGCTGCTGTAATGGCATCTTTTACTGCCTTATAGCTGTCTGCTGTGTAGTCAGCTTCTTTCAATGCTTCTGCTTTTGCTATAGCATCTGTTACATCTTCTTTTGCTTCTTTTCTGTTGAAGACTTCTTCTTCTGTTACTAATGCATCAATGGCTGCTGTGATAGCTTCTGCTGCTGCCTTCAGTTCTGTAGAAACAGCTGCTTCATTTGCTAATACAGCTTTCGCTGCTTCAACAGCTTCGTCTACCTTCGCCCATGTTGCAGCTGTGTAGTTTGCTGCTGCAAGCTCTTCTGCTGCTGCGATGGCTTCTTTCAACTCTTCTGTAGCGGCTGTCTTAGCTGCTGCTTCCTCAACTTCTGCAACAGTTGTTAAACCTTCTATTGCTGCTGCGATTGGAGCATTTGCTGCCTGAATATCTTTAGAGGTTGCATTTGCATCTGCTAATACGGCTTCTGCTGCTGCAATAGCATCTGTTACTGCTTTCCAGCTTTCTGCTGTGTAATCTGCTTCTTTTAAGCCACCGATAGCTACTTTTGCTTCTTCTACAGTTGCTGTTAATTCTGTAGTTGCTTCTGCTTTTTCTACAGATTCAACAGTTACTAAACCATCTTTAGCTGCTTGTAATTTTGCGATTACTGCGTTTACTTCTGCTTTTGTTGCTTCTTCGTCAGTAATTACATTACCTGCTGCAACAATTGCTTTCTGTACCGGATTCCAGCTTTCTTCTGTGTAGTCTGCCATATCTAAGGCACCTACTTCTGTAAGTAATGCAGATAATGCTGCGATTTCTTTTGCTGTATCTGGTTTCCACTGTGCTGTAATTGTAATATCTGCTGTTACCGGTGTTGCAAAGTCATAAGCTTTTCCATCTACGAACCAGCCTTTGAAGATATAGTCAGTTCTGGTTGGAGCTGCCGGCTTGCTAACTGTTGTGTTGTATACAACGGTTACGGAGTCTACAGCGCTTCCGCCATTTGCATCAAAGGTTACAGTATAGCTGTTAATTGTCCATGTAGCTACTAATGTAATATCTGTAGTTACCGGTGCTGCAAAATCATATGCTTTTCCATCTAATGTCCAGCCTGTGAATGTATGACCTGCCTTGCTGGTTACAGGTGCGGTTACTGCATCACCGTAGTTTACAGTGATTGGAAGTACTTCGATTCCGCCTGCTGTATCAAAGGTTACGGTTACTTCTGCCACATTCCATGCTGCTTCTAATACAATATCGCCTGTTATTGGTGTTGCAAAATCATATACTTCGCCGTTTAATGTCCAGCCTGCAAAGATATAGCCATCTTTTTCAGGTCTGCTTGTAGGTTCATCCACTGTACCGCCAACTACTACCTGATCTCTGGCAAATTCAACACCTTCATTCATAAAGGTAATTGTGTAGAGAACCGCATTCGGATCCATTTCCCATACGGCTGTAAGTGTAATGTCTCCTGTTACCGGTGCTGTAAAGTCAAAGGCTTCTTTTGCATCTTTAGCAAACCATCCCTGGAAGATAAATCCTGCTCTTACAGGTTCTTTTTCTTCTACTAAATAACCTTTTGTGATATCTGTTGCAGCTGTTGTGGTAGTATTTCTGTCCACAAAGGTTACTGTGTAAGTAATGATATCCCACTTAGCTGTTAATGTAATATTATCTGTTATCGGTGTTGTAAAGTCATATGCTTTTCCGTCTAATAACCATCCTGCAAATGTATAGCCTTCCTTAGCCGGCTCTGTAGGAACTGCTACTGTCTTGTTGTATTCAACAGCTGCGGATTCTACTTTGCTTCCACCATTTGCATCAAAGGTTACTGTATATTCATTGATTGTCCAGTCTGCAACTAAAGTCATATCCTCTGTTACAAGAGTTGTAAAGTCATATGCTTTTTTGTCTAATAACCATCCTGCAAATGTATAACCTGTCTTTGTAGGTGCTGTAGGAGCTGCTACTGCTGTATTGTAATCAACAGTTGCGGATTCTACCTTGCTTCCACCATTTGCATCAAAGGTTACGGTATACTTATTAATTGTCCAATCAGCAACTAAGGTCATATCTCCTGTTACCGGTGCTGTGAAGTCATATTTTTCACCATTTAATGTCCAGTAATTGAATGTATAACCTGTTCTGCTTGTTACAGGTGCTGCATCGATTACAGAACCGTCTTCAACGATTACAGGATCTGCAATGGCAATACCACCATTTGCATCATAGGTTACTGTATGGAGTTTGAGCCATTTAGCTGTGATAGTTGTAGCTTTTCTAATTACTGTATTTTCAAAGTCAAATGTATCTGCTGCATCTGCTGCGTACCAGCCTAAGAACTTGTAACCATCTCTGGTTGGGTCTTTTTCTGGTTTCGCTGCTTTATCACCACTGTTTACAGTCTGTGAAGCTACTGCTGAACCACCGTCTGTATTAAAGGTTACTTCATAAGTAAGTCTTTCCCAAACAGCTGTTAAGGTTAAATCTACATCTGTTACAGGTGCTGCAAAGTCGTATGCATTTTCGCCATCTGCACTCCAGAACTTGAATTTGTAATCTAATCTGTTTGGAGCTTTTGCAGGTTCTTCTACTGTACCATTGTATGCGATACTCTGGTTTGCATATGAACCCGAACCACCGTTTGTATCAAACTTAACAGTTGCAAGTTTTGCTACTTTTGCATTAACAGTTACTTCTTTTGTTTCACCATTCAATGTAATGGTAGCTGTTAAGGTTACTTCTTCTTCTGTACCAAATGTCGGTAATGTTACTGTTCCATCATTGGCAATTACATCTGTATTTTCAGATACCCATGAAATAGCTGCATCTGTATATACAGCATTTGTTGTAGGAAGTGTAATGGAATCAGCATTTACTGCTAATGTATTACCTTCGCCTAAGTTCATTTCTTTTACTAAGTCGTCTGCAATATAACCTAACTGGATGTTGGTCATTTCATTGTAGATTTCCTTAACCTGTGAAGCTTCGAATGCTCCACCGTAAATACGGAAATCTTTTACACATCCGTTGTAGTCGTTATCTCCATTAGCACCATAAATACAAGAGCCAATGTATGCAATCTTGATATCTCCTACATTAGATACTTTCATGGTAAGTGTATCTGTTCCTACCAATACACCATTTTTGTAGACTTCCATAGTATTGTCATTTAATACTACCGTAATCTGTGCCCATGTATTCTTTGGATATTCAAAGCCTGCATTTGCACCGGCAATACCATCTGTTGTCCGATAATCTCTTTCATTCATCATTACGCGGAAGTATCCATCCGGATCACTTGTATTGATATAGAAATGTTTACATTCTGACATAGTTGTCTGGTTTGCAAAACCAAATACATTCTGCTTATCATTTCCGCCTTTATCTAAAGCCCAGAATGAAAGTGTCAGCTTATCTTTCTTATCTACAACATCTGTAGGTAAGCTGATATAGCTCTTTAATGCTCCACCTGTGGTGAATGTAGCACCATTATCTCTATCGAATGTTACACCTGTTGCTGTACCATTCTTTCCATTTCCGGATGCGTCATTTGCATCTGCTGTTAATGGATACCAAGCATCTAATGCATTTTCATTCAATTCATCAAATGTTGCTAATTCTAATTCTTTCGCTGCTGCTTCTTTGATTGCTGCTTCAGCATTTTCAATCTCTTCAATACCGCTAACTTCCTGATCTTTAGTAACTACTGCATTTGCTGCTTCTATAGCTGCTTTTAATTCATTCATAGATGCATTGGAGTATTTATTTAATGCTGCTGCTGCATCATATTTAGCCTGTGCTGCTGTGATAGCCTGTGTTAATAAACCAAACTCATACTTATCACTTTGTTTTACAGTAACTGTAAATTCTTTGGTTACACTATAAGAACCAAATGCTACGGTTGCTGTTAAATTAACGGTTTTATCACCTTTACCCTTAGACGGACGAACTACTGTACCATCTTTGGTAATTGCTGCATTGTCAGATGTCCATGTAATAGTTACTGCTTTATCTGTTGCACCTGTGGTTGGAAGTGTTAGATTCTGTGTTACAGATTCTGCACTATCTCCATCTGCATAACCGATTACTGCTGTATCAAGTTCTGCATCTACTCTTGGTTTTGTAACTGTCTCTGCCATCTTTGAAATTTCTTCTGCTGTTAAGAGACCATTGTAAACTTCGAATTCATCGACTATACCCTTGTAATCCCAATCACTCCACATAGAGTATGCGATGTAGTTGTTCTGCGCTTTAAGGTCAGACATCTTCCAGCTAATAGCATCTGTATAGGCAACTTCTACACCGTCTCTATACAACCATGCTTCGCCGGTTTCTCCATTAGTTACAATAGCTACATGAATCCAATCACCGGATACGGAAGGAGTTGTATTTGCTCCTAAAACATCCGTATTACCGCCCTTACGATATTCTACTCTGTACTGAGCATTCTTATTGATAAATCCATAATAGTTGCTTGTTGTATCACCATGTAATGTTACGGCAAAACTGTTATCCTGTTTTGCTGTTGATCCCTGTGTTTCTCTCGCTGTATAGAAAGATACTGTAAAGTTATTCTGAACTTTATCTCCTTCTACCAATAAATTATTTGGAAGTTTTACATTACCAGCTCCCTTAGATCCACCTGGGAGAGAAATTGCTTTTCCAACTAAACCATCAACTACAGTTACAGTTCCATTTGGAGTTGCATCTGCGTGTTTTCCGGTATCGTCTACATAAGTGATAACTTCTGTTTCATCAACAGTTGTAGTTGTAGTTTCATCAAATGTGTAATCTGCTAAAAGATAAGCATGATTTACGGTAACAGTTGCTGTTACTTCATTATCGGATGCTAATGTACCTGTTACAGTTACCTTTGTGCCGTCTGCTACATTAAATTCTTCTGCATTAAGTGCCCATGTAACTGATTCATTTACGAATACATCTCCTTCGTATTCTACTTTTACTGTAGAAGGTAATGCATCTGGTACTTTTCCGGTTAAGGTTTCTGCTGTTACAGTTTCTGCCTGTCCTATAAATGCTGCTTCCTTATAAACTGCCTTGTAAACAGATTCTTTATCAGCTACACCTGTTACGGATGTTGCCTCTGTATCAACTGCACCATCTACAACCCATCCTTTTGTACTGATAACATATGCTGTTCCGTCCACATTGATTACTTCTGGCACTTCACCATCAGCGATTGTTAATGTTCCCGGAAGTTCTTTTGTAGAAACTGCTGCTTTTAATGTTTTACCTTCTGCATCAACAAAGTTGATTGTCTTGGTAGCATAGCCGGATAACCAGCTGATTTTATGATTTGTGATGGAATATCCTCTACCACCAAAACCAATATTTTCAATAATACCATCTTCATAATAACGGAAGATAGTTGTAGCATTAGGATCAGAAATTTCTTTTTCAATTCCTGTTGCATAATCAGTCACAAATACACGATATTCACCATAAGATCCATTTGTTGAATTCATTACAAAACGAACATGATACTTTTTCGCAGGATCATACGCTACCGCATCTTCTGTTTGTGTAAGTGGATAATTAGCTGCATCACCACTATTATCTCCCTTACCAGCTCTGACAAGGAAATAATAATTTGTATTCTGTCCAGCCCAATGTGTTTGTGCAGCGCCAGTCCATCCGTTATTGGCTTTATCGAAATAAATAAGAGCTGCATTAAACGCTTTTGTATTTGGATCTGTTGTGATTACATCAAATTCACTTGCAATGACACCTTGATAGCCTCTATTTAGGTTTTTATATTCCATGCCATTCGTATCGGTTGAAGTTGCAGTAAAATCTGCAACACTTTCATCACACGCATATACATGCAATGTAACTTCTGCACCATCTGCAAAACCTACTACAGTACCTTCTACGGTATTGTCGCCAACTTTCCAATCGGAAGGTGTCTGAATCCATGTAACATCTACAGTCATTTCGCTGTCATCATCCATAACTGCTGTTACAGTTTCTGGGAAGATTGGTGTATTTCCATCAATTACATAGACTGTATTCAACGCTTTAATACTTGTAATTTCTACTTTTCTGTAGATTACATTTACTTCATTTCCTGTTGCTGCTAAAGTTGCAATTGTAAGGTTGTAATCTTCATTTTCTGTATCAGGAACATATCTGCTACCACCTTCTAGTGTAATAACATTTTTGTCTGTTGCTACAGTATATGTATATTCTGCACCAACCTTTAAGTCTTCTACAGTAACAGAATCTGCAAGTTCATTTCCTTCGCTATCAACAAAGTTAATTGTAGCTGTTGTAGCTGTTGTTACTGTGTAGGAAATTGGAGCTGCAAAGTCTAATACTTCTCCATTATATTTCGCTGTTGCTGTTAATGTAATTTCATCACCAGCTTCTACAGACACTTTACCATCTGTAGAAATAACTTCTTCATTTGTGCTTGTCCAAGTAATCTCTACTCCACCAATGTTGGATGGCATATAGAGGTCACCTGTTACATAATCTAAGGATGCATTCTTATTAAGGAATGCTGTTTCTGCTAATTTAGATTCGATAAATGCAACTCTTTCTTCATCAGATAAGTCTGCAACATAAGCTGCAAGAATTTCGTCTGCTGTTAATGTTTTGTTGTAAACAGTTACATCATCTACCCAACCTGCATAGGATGTATCCCATACATTAGCACCAATATAAATCGTCTGATTTACACCATTTAACATTTCAGACATATCTGTCATGGTTGTATGTAATTCTCCATCCACATATACATAAATTGTACTGCCGGACTGTGTCATTGTGATATAATTCCAGCCATCCATATCCGGAGAAACATATGCATATTCTACATTATTAGAGTTTTCATTATGATGCCAAATCTGATATGGATCATCTGTAGTTGAACCACCATTCAATCCGGCAACACCAACCCATTTCTGTGGATTATCATATCCCACAAACAAAAGCGGATGCGGCCAATCAATAGTTTTGCTGTTAGGATTATACCATAATGATACAGACCAATTTGAACCCAAGTTATAATATGGCAATTCTAAACCAAATGCCGCATTTAAATTTAGTGCTTTGTCACCATCTTTTCCACTTCTACCTGTTACATAATCTGATTCAGATATTGCATAGTCTCCAAGACCTTTAACAACTGCAACAGCATCACCGATTCCATTATTGAAATCATATTTGTTACCAGTTTCTGCAACTGCTGCTGTTCCTGTAACTTTTACAGTAATTACATCAATTGGATATACAGTTTCTCCATTATACTGTACATATGCAGTCATAGTAACTTCTGTACCAGGTACTACTGTTGACTGTAATTTACCATCGTCAGAAATTTGCTTTGTATTGCTGCTTGCCCAGACAATAGTTGCAGCTTCGTATCCTTCTACTTCGTCTAACAAATTCAAGTCAGAACGAACACGAGATGCATAAGTGTTTGTACCTAAAATTCCATCTTTCAATGCTGCTGTAATAGCATCTTTACCATTATTGATATATGTTTTTTCATCAATATATACTGCTTTGTATGTAACAGTTTCACCTGCTGCTGCGGTAGCATTGTCGTCTACCCAACCAGACTGTGTTGCATCATAATAGTAAACTGGTCCATCTTCTGCTGTATATGTTGCTGCCGGTGCTGCTGTGTATGTGCCCGGTAATTCTTTTGTAGTAACTGTTTTAAATGCTACTGCTTCTCCATCAATGTAGCTTTCTACAACCTGTGTAGCGTAGCCAGAAATCCAGCTAATGCGATGATTTGTGATATATCCACCTTTTGTAGTATCTGTAACAGTATATCCTGTCAAACCGTTTGCATCTGTTGTATTTCTATAACCGTAGTCACTTGCCTGTCCTACCACATCACCTGTTTCAAGATCATATAATGTAATATCATATGTTTCTTCAGCAGTATTAGTAGTAATCACAGCTCTATATGTCTTACCATTGGTATATGTACCTAATTCAACATGTTTAGAAGCAGAATCCTTATATGCTTTGAAGGTTCCATTTGCAAAACGCAAATCTATTCTAGACTGACCATACTGATCATCATCTGATTCAACCGTTTTGTCTCTATATAACACTGGAATTTCCGCTGTGCCGCTCGGTGTAATATCAAAGGACATCATCAATTCTCCACCATACTGTCCTTTTCCGGCAAATGCGTAATAAGGTCTGCTTTCGCCTTCGCCTACAGTTACAGCTTCTTCAGTTCCTGCTGCATCACATTCATATACCACAACCTTAACAGTTGCATCTAAATCTGCACCGTCAACAGTACCGGTTACATCTGTTTCACCAACTTCATAAGATTCTGGTGCATTCCATGTAACATCTACTGTTTTGGAGCCTACATTTCCATAATATGCTGTTGCTGTTTTTGGAAGAATCGGAGCATTTCCATCGATAGCATATACTGTTGGTGCTGTGATTTCTGTAATTTCTGCTTCTTCATAGTAGAAAGCAATTACATTATCGGAAGCATCACCGAGTGTAGGAATAGATTTCTCTGTTGCATCCGGTGCATATGGAATACCGTTTCCATCTGTATAAAGTTTATAGCTGTCGGAAAGCTCGTATGTGTAGTTATCTCCCACTTTAAGCTCTGTTATATTTTCTGTTGCATAGACTGTATCTTCTGAATCTTTTTTCAGGAATTTAACAGTTGCATTTGTTGCAAGAGTTACATCAATTGTCTTGTTGTAAACTTCTGTTTCGCCGTCTTTTGCTACAACATGGATAGATGTTGTTCTACCGTCAAGTTCTCCAACAATTTTACCATCTGCATCAATAACAGATGGATCTGCAGGAGTATAGGTTACATCTGCATAGTAATCGATTGGTGTTTCGAACACTAAGTCTTCTGTAATGTAATCAAAGCTTTCGTTTTCACCTAACAATGTGTCTTCGATTGCTGTTTTAAGATCTGCTGCAATTTCTTCCTCATTTTTATAAGTGATAATAAGTTTAGGTTTATTATTACTGTCACCTGCACCCATAACAAATGCATTTACCATAACCACTTGTAAACGATAATTTGCAACTGTTTCATTTGCAGCTACAGATTCTTTAATCCAATCTGTAACATCAAATGTAACATTTGCATTTGCCGTTGATGCATTCAACCATTCTTCGCTGTAAATGGTTTTATCATATCCATAACCATCTTTTGCTGAATAGTTACTCTCTGTTGCAAAAAAATTGTCTGCAGTAAAATCTGTATCACTTGCTACTTGAAACAATCCCAATTTTGCTTTTTCTGATTTAAACTGAGTATGTGTTTTTACTACATGAACCTGTAGTTTTGCACTTTTAATATCTTTCGAGTTAACATCTGCTAAATCCTCTAAACTAAACTGCATTCCGGCTACACGATCACCGCCCATAGCCGTAATACTTGTTCCAGATGCAGTATCATTTTTTACATACGCAGCATGTCGTTCATCACCTTCTGTCTGATCTCCTGATGGTGCAAATTTTGTCGAAAGATTATAAGAGTAATCTTTTTCTGTCCCATTTACTCCTGGGTTATTACAATTCCACTGTGTAGAACCCATGATATTAACGCCAATGGTTGTAGGCTGCTCAATCGTTACCTCATATGCATCAACCCAGTCTGTATACTCTGTTTCATTATAAGTAACAACTGGTGTCATCTGTACTGTTGTAGCATACTTTGGTGCTGTATTTGCAATAACACCATCATCAGTAAGAATTGTATCATCTGAACTATCAAATGCTACAGTTGCCACAGTTGTATCGCCAACTTTAACATCAATATCAGTAGTAACTAATGCAGTGTCTACTGGTGTATAAAATACAGCATCAATAGCAGCTTTAACATATGCTTTCTTTTCTGCATCTGTTAATTCTGCGAAGTATTCAGCTGCAATATCATCAGCGCCGATTTCTGTATTATATACAGTTACATCATCAACGATTCCATCAAATGGATTATCCCAATAGTTTGCTCCAATATAAACTGTCTGAAGATCTCCTGCGAGCAAATTAGTAGTTACTTCACTACAATTCTTTTTCAAAACACCATTCAAATATACATTTACACCACTATCAGACTGTGTTAATACTAAATGATGCCATTCGTTTTGTGTCGCGGATAAAGTTGTACAATTCTGTGCCCAACTTTCAGGAACATTATGCCATGTACGATAGTTTCCGCCATCTCCATTGATTGCATACCAACATTCATATGCTGGATTACCATATCCCATGAATAATACAGGCATCCCCCAATTTGCAGTACCTGTTGGCTTGTACCACATAGATACAGATCATGCAGAATTCATATTGTAATAAGGTAACTCAAGACCATGCTCTTTGTTGAGATCAAGTGCTTTATCATTAGCTTCACCACTTCTTCCTTCAACAAAGGTCATTGCACCATCATAGTCACTAAGACCTTTTGCAACAGGAATTGCATCTCCGATGTTATCATTAAAATCATAGGTGATTCCACCTTCTGTAGCAGTTACAGCTTTGTTTATGGTAACAGGAATTTCAACAGTATAGTTTGCTTCATTGTATGTAATTGTTCCTGTAAGGGTTGCAGTAGCACCGTCTGCTGCTGTATCATTAATAGCACCTGTATCAGAGATAACCGCAACATCACTACTTGTCCATGCAATTGTTTCTCCGAGAGTTGTTACGGAAGAAGGTAAAGTCAAATCTTCACGAAGTCTATCTAAAGATATGTGTGATTTCGTTACACTTCCGATAACTTCACTCTTGACATATTCTGCTTTAATCTGATCTTCTGTAAGAGCTTCTCCATATACGGTAAAGTTATCAATAAGTCCGTGATAATATTCACCACTGCCCCAAGTAGCTTTACCAATATAGAAAATACCATTGGTACCAATTGAACCATTAGAGCCATCAGAACCACAAATTGGTTCCGTATTGCTCTGTGTATTTTGCTTTATACCATTTACATATACAGTTGTACTAGCTTTTTCATACACAACATCAATTCGAGACCAATCGGCAGTTCTGCTTGCCGACATTGATGGATCGTTATTTCTATTCGTTGCATATCTTTCAAGCTTCAATGTTGCAGATGTATCTAATACACCCAAATAATCTTCTTCTCCATCATCCCATGGTGCTTGACTATTTGGTGCAATAAAGTATGCCCATCCAGCACCAGTTGAACCCGGTTTACTGTAGTAGGATATAGTAATTTCTTCATTACTACCATCTAAAAGTGTAGAACCATCTGTCTTTGTAACGCTCAAAAAAGCATCCTCAGAAAGATTTAAGGATCCATTACCTACAGCTTTATCATCTGTTATTGCTTTCGCAACAGCATTATTTCCATCCAAATTAATGGTTGCTTTTGCACCTGTTCCTGTAAACACACCATTCACTGGCGCTTCATCAAAACTAAAGTATGCCAATTTCTCAGGCTCATTCGTTTCTTCCGCTTTCACAGTTGTCCAACCACTCAAATTCACACTTGTGACAACCATTGCGAATGCCAGAAACAAGGCTAAAATTCTTTTTCCTTTTCCCATTTTTTTCTCCTTTTCCATAATTTCATTCCTTCTGATCGGAGTATTCGTTCATTCCTCTAAAAGTGTGCCTCCCTTTTTCCTCCTCCCTTTACTGATTTGTTCAAAACATCTCAGTTTCATTAACGCTAACAGGGTCAATGAACATTTAACACTTTATGGGAATCTCGCCGATAATTACCGTCCATCAAAACAACAGACGGCTTTCAACTTCTCTGCGAACGCCGTCCGATCAAGCCTATCCCACACCAATTCCATCTTTTATCACTTGTTTCACTTTGCAATATCTGCAGAAAACTCGACAAGGCTTTCTTTTTTATTCATAACACCCAAAGCTGATTCGACAAAATGCATATCTCTTTGGTTATTATTTGCAAAGTGTTTTATTGTGCAATTTGGAAAATAGCGTGATATCTAACTAGAATATCACTTATAAGTTTATTTGATGTTACAGAATTTGTCAATATGCGCGCGGTTCTAATTTGATAGTATTTGACAGTATTTTTGACATTTTAAGAGCTTAGTTTGGTGATATTTTTATAATGAAGGCTTTAGTTTTTATTTTCTAATTATGCACTTTTTAATAATATTGAAAATATTGAACAAAAAATTGTTATTATTGAACAATCCATGTTGACAAAATAGGTGAATATGCTGCATAACAATATTACAACCCCATCTTATATGGATGGGGTTGTGTAATAATGAATTTAATTATCTTCTAAGATAGTTTTCACTTCTTCCGGTGTGAGCATACACAGTATCGAAATCTGTTCAATATCTATTCCTTTATGAAACATATTTTTTGCAATAGCTTTTTGTCCTTCTTGTCGTCCTTCTTGTCGTCCTTTCTGAAGACCTTCCTGTCGTCCTTCTTCGCGCCCTTCTTGTCGTCCTTTCTGAAGACCTTCCTGTCGTCCTTCTTCACGCCCTTCTTCGAAACCTTCTTGCCTTCCTTTCTGAAGACCTTCCTGCAATCCTCTTTCAAGTACTACATCACTTAAATTACACATTCTATCTATTCGCCTCCTTGTTTCTACAGTCATTTCCATATTGTATTTTCTTACCAGTTTTTCTTTTTTTATCTGGCTTTGCTCGTCAGCAAGCAAATCTTCCAGCATGGCAATCAGGGTGTTTTTAGATTCTTCTATATTTTTTACTTTTCTTATGCGGATTACTACACCGCACATTTTATTCAGTTCAGGAAATGTATATTCTTTTCCGTAAAACGCTTTATTCGAAAGAGATATTTTATTAATGGATTCTTCCCCATCTGCCGCATCCATGCATATCCAGATACTGTATACTTTTTTAATATCATCATACGCACTATTTATAAATTCGATTCCCTTTTGCGATGATATCAATCTTGCCAGATAAAAAACTATCCGATTTTCCAAATGGTAGTTCAAAGCACTTACAGAACTGGACTTTTGTGCTTCTATATTTATAATTATTTTTATTCGGCTTGTCTTTATATACAGCGCGCACTTGATGTCAAAGGTAATATAGCCTTCATTGAGCACAGTATCTTCTGTCTGTAAAATCTCCACTTTTCCTGTTTTTTTCATGTTTGTCATGCCCGGTTCAACAGCTACTGAGGATATTTCAATGCTGTTTTTATCAAGACAATTTATGATTTCATCAACAGACAGTCCCGCTGTTTCTTCTACTGTATGCTGTAATATTCTCGCAAGAACCTGTGGGTCTGCTAAAAGCTCTTTTACATTTTCATCATACTTTGCTTTGGCTGCTTCCATGGCATCCATGGATGTATTTAAATGCGTATTGGTTCTAATGACCGTTTCATCATTTTTCATCGGCACTCCTCCTCTATGGCAGGAGTTACATTCAGAATCTCCTGCTTTTGTAATGTATGGGATTTAAAAGCATGAATCTTCTGAAACTAGAAAAACGGATTGTTTTTAGATTTGTTTATATGAAAATATGCTTTTTGTTAGGATAACATGAGTTTTGGGAAAATGCAATGATTCACAAAAAAAGGCTTGGAATTTATACCTGTCAAAGATAGAATTATCCCGCTTTTGCAAGAAATTGCATAAGAATTATAACCCCGTCTTATGTGGATGGGGTTGTGTAATAATGAATTTAATTATCTTCTAAGATTTTTCTCACTTCTTCTGGCGTGAGCATACATAGTATCGAAATCTGTTCAATATCTATTCCTTTTTGAAACATATTTTTTGCAATAGCTTTTTGGCCTTCTTGTCGCCCTTCTTGTCGTCCTTTCTGTAGGCCTTCTTCGCGCCCTTCTTCGAAACCTTCTTGCCTTCCTTTCTGTAGTCCTTCCTGCAATCCTTTTTCAAGTACTACATCACTTAAATTACACATTCTATCTATTCGCCTCCTTGTTTCTACAGTCATTTCCATATTATATTTTCTTACCAGTTTTTCTTTTTTTATCTGGCTTGACCGTCGGTCGGCAAATTAATTATCTTCTAAGATAGTTTTCACTTCTTCCGGCGTGAGCATACATAG